>JACWAE010000003.1 GCA_014874385.1 Dehalococcoidia bacterium
ACAGGCCTGTCGAACCATGAACGGCTTCTCATAATCTCAGCTTGCCATCCGTGTCACTCCTGCGGAAGCAGGAGTCCAGGCACCTGGATTCCCGCTCGAGGCGGGAATGACATATAAGCGCCCTGACTGTTTTCCCTCATATCCTTGGCTGAAAAACTATTTTGTATTCTCATTTTGCGTTCCCAACAGGCTTCACTCTTTTGCCCAGCTTGAATCCCTGATGCTGGGCCTTCTCCTCAGAATTGAAGATAATGAGATTCTCCGGCTTTATGCGACCCAGCATGAAGCTGTCCGCTTTGTAATACCTCTTATTTTCCACAAGACCCTGGTGCCACTTGGAACTGGCTATATACGGTGGATGTATCTCGTGCTCACAGTAAACGCACCTCAGCGTTAAGGGCTCGTTCGATACTATCTGAAACTCATGTTTTATGTACTCCCTTTCAGTCTCCTGTACCGAAACGCATTTCTCGTTCTGGCATTTGACGCCGGTCTCGCGTTTATAAACTGGATGCTCCATCTTCTTTGCAAAAGATGGCACCTTGCTCTCAGGGATATCAACCGTCTTGCACCCCAGAAGAAGTGAGAGTAGAGCCATTCTGATGGGCACCCCGCCAGCCGCCTGTTTGAAGTACATGCTTCGCGGATCGGAATCCATCTCGTAAGCAAGTTCGCCCACGCGGGGGAGGGGGTGCATAACAATCGTTTCCTTAAATCCCTTCTCTTTGAAAAGTTTCTTGTCTACTACAGGGTACCCCTTCTTCAAACCCTCTGCAGAAGGCTCGAACCTCTCCTTTTGCAGCCTGGTAACATATAGGGCATCTACACCCTTCTCCAGCTCGATCTGGATACCGACGGCAGGTATATTGGCAAGCTGATGAGGACCGCTCGGCGTCACGTATATGGCGTCCAGAGGGATGAGCCCCTTTTCTTTTTCCTCTTTCGGCCCGTTGTATCGCTCCAGCCTGCCTGCATATTCCGCGGTCAGCTTCCTTATGACATGCTCCGGCATCTCAAAGCCCGCGCTGGGACGGAAGTGCATGGTTGCGCCGAACCTGGCCAGAGCGTATGCCAGAGAATGCACTGTACGCCCGTACTTCAGGTCGCCCCACAGGGCGATCTTCAATCCCTCGAGCGTTTTCCTCTCCTTCTTGATGGTGTAGAGGTCGAGCAAGGTCTGGCTGGGGTGCTCATGCCCGCCATCGCCGGCATTTATCACAGGAACATCGGCATAGTCGGCGACCACCCTGGCTGCACCTTCCCAGGGGTGCCGGATGACGATGATATCCGCATAGCTTCCCACCACCCTCGCCATGTCAGCGATGCTCTCGCCCTTTGCCAGCGAAGTATTCCTCATCTCCATTACGGAGATCACCCTGCCACCCAGCCTGTTCATCGCAGCCTCAAACGACATGCGCGTCCTGGTGCTCGGCTCGAAAAACAAGCTCGCCATAATCATGCCCCGGCATACATTAGACTGCTCTCTGAGCCCTTCAGCCATTTCGTCCGCCAGGGCGAAAACTGCCTCAATCTCCTGATTCGAGAGGTCTTCTATCGTTATCAGGTCCCTCTTTGCCAGGCTTATGACCATATCAACCTCACTGAGCCTGCATCGCTCCCTGTTTGGCCATATTATTGGTGACCACCACCTCATCCTTGCCATCGGTCTCTTTCAGCCGCAATTGAATGCGCTCATCTTTAGAGGAAGGGATGTTCCTACCCACAAAGTTAGCCCTGATGGGAAGCTCGCGGTGTCCCCTGTCTATGAGCACCGCCAACTGAATACGCTGAGGTCGGCCGAAATCAATGAGGGCGTCCATAGCAGCGCGGATGCTCCTGCCAGTGAACAGCACATCATCGACCAGAACAACGTTTTTGCCAGTGATGCCGGCAGGTATATCGGTGGGACGAATAGCCGGCGGTGTTTCCAGATATTGGAGGTCATCGCGGTGCAGCCCGATGTCGAGGCTGCCCACTGGAACGTCCGCGCCCTCTGCTTTTTTTATCACCGCTGCAATGCGGTGAGCCAGGGGCACGCCGCGGGTGTGCACACCGATTAAAACTAGGTCGTTGCTGCCGTCGTTGTTCTCCAGAACCTCGTGGGAGATGCGAACGAGCACCCGCCGTATCTCGTCCTCCGTCATTATCACTTTTTCGGGCATAAAAAAACCTCCACCTTCAAAAAGGTAGAGGGTTGCACTCCTTGTTAGATTCACCCAGGTTGTGGGCTAACATTGCCCCTTCCTTTCCAGCCTCTCGGGACTGAATTAAAGGTCCAACCTATGCGACATTATAACAGCTTATTATGCGGTTGACAAGTGGCTTTTTTCTAGAGCTTGTTTACCAACGGGGGAGTGCAGAGGGGATTCACCCCTCTGCCAGGGGTTTGGGGGTGTCCCCCAAACATAAAATCACCCAAGATTGGGGGACAAAGGGGGTTGAAAAGTGTTGCTAAACGATCTCTTTTTCTAGAGCATTTGAAGTAGGAGCTCAAAATTTTGAGCCCCTACCGTTTATTGCACTTCTTGATTTTTAAATCTGCGCTTCCTTCAGCTTCTTAATCACCTTGGGTAGAACCGGCAGCAGGTCGCTGGCAACCATGCCCGCGTCGCCCAGTTCCGCTCGCACCATGTCACCGGCTGCGCTGTGCAGGTAAACGCCGCAGCAGGCTGCATCGAACGGGGGGAGACCTTGAGCCAGCAGGCCCGCGATGGCTCCGGAGAGCACATCGCCGGTGCCCGCCGAAGCCAGACCGGGGTTGGCTGTAGGATCAAGCTTCGCTCTGCCATCGGGCGCTGCAATAACAGTGAACGAGCCTTTGAGCACAACCACCTTCTGCCACTCAGCAGCCATTCTTTGGGCTATCTTAAGACGGTCTGCCTGTATCGCAGTAACGGAAAGCCCGGTCAGCCTGGCCATCTCGCCGGGATGCGGAGTAAGCACCGCCGGGTATTTCATTTTCTGCCACCACTTATCGGTCTTGGCCAGGGCATTCAGAGCATCAGCATCCAGAACGACTCCACGAGGCATTATAGGAGAGAGGGAGAACAGAGATTCTCTGATGAACTCCTGGGTTGAAGGATGCTGTCCCAAGCCACAGCCCATAAGCAGTACGTCATATTCGCGGAGCTGCTCCACAAAAAAAGGCGCTGCCTCGGCACCGATAATACATGGCTCGGCTTCCGGCAGCGGCGTATAGGTTACCTCGGTCAGCTTCGCAGCCAGCACCGGCTGAAGGCTGCGGCCTGTTGCCAGAGTCACCAGTCCAGTTCCAACCCTCGTGGCTGCAGCGCAGGCAAGATAGGCAGCCCCAATATAATTTATCGACCCTGCAGCTACTATGACCTTGCCAAAGCTGCCTTTATTGGCATTCAGAGGCCTCTTGGGGAGCACAGACTTCACCCACTCCGGGGTGATAAGCGCCGTGGTGATATCATCGGCCAGCTTCGGTTTTATGCCTATAGGTGCCACAATGACCCTGCCTACCCTCTCCGCGCCGGGGAAAGTGAACAGCCCTAACTTGGGATAAGCCAGGGTGATAGTTACATCAGCGAAAAGACATGCTTCATCCACTGCACCCGTATCGGCGTCCAGACCCGAGGGAAGGTCAACCGAGACCACTGTGAGATTGGGACAGCCCTCCCGGAACCTTCTCACCCGCTCCAGGACCTCCTTGATAGTGCCCTGGAGAGGGCGAAGCTTGCCAGTGCCGAAAAGAGCGTCAACCACTATCTCAGATGAAGAAAGCGCGTCGCCCAGATAAACAAATGCTTGGTCAGACTCGGCATCGGTATAGGAAAGGCCCCGTTCCTGGAGGAGCTTAAAGTTTTTATCCCCCTCCGTGCGTCGTTTATAAAAATATAGACTTACCTCAGCATCCCAATCGTAGAGGTGACGTGCTGCAACCAGGCCGTCGCCGCCGTTGTTGCCCGGACCCACCAGAATCAAGATGGGACAGCCAGCGACGCTGCCCCCCCGCAGCTTTCTTATCTCCTCGGCAACAGCCAGCCCCGCGTTCTCCATAAGCATATCCACGGAGACGCCTGCCTCAGCGGACCTCTGCTCCAACATGCGCATCTGCTCACTGGTGACTAGCTTCAAGATGATCCTCCTATCACAGAGGCGATAGCATAATCTCGGGAATGGGAAAGGCTAATAGCAATCTCAGCTATACCCAACTTCCTGGCGCGGGTGCGCGCCCTGCCATGCAGGTAGACGAGGGGTGCGTTGCGTTTATTGCTCAGGATCTCGATATCGCGCCAGGAGACACCCCTCCTGCCTGTGCCCAGCGCCTTCATCACTGCTTCCTTGCCTGCGAAACGAACGGCAAGCTCGGGCACATTGTTGCGGCATAATTCGAGCTCCGCATGTGTATATATACGGCTGAGGAATCTCTCCCCATACCGGGCTACTGAGCGCTCAATGCGCTCTATCTCTACTATATCCACGCCGAGATGATGCATCGCCACAGACCGATAAGGGGCTTAAGCCCCTTATCCTATTTTTGTGCTTAAAAGTATACCACAACAAGGGCAGTGGCACTATAGTAATCCGCCTGCCCGGTAGTGTATCATTTTGAATGTAAACTGACTATTTCATCGACTGCCCAGATATGGTCACTTATTCCTGCTGCCATTGCTGGTGTTCTCGGATAGGGATTAGCCAATGTCTTATGAGGGCGAAATAAGTTATAGTGAATGAAGTAGAGTGCAAGAGCGAGCACGTGATTCTCTAGCTTCTTTGAAAAGGCATTAGTGTTGCCTTCACATAATACCTTGATGATTTGTGTTTGGCGGTTTATACTTAGCCTATTTATACGTTTACCTAACTGACTGAATTATAGCATGTCACTCAAGCATTGCCAAGGGGTATATAATAAAAAACTTATATTATTATACCATAATATTATCCTTGACTATATAAGAAAAAACTGATAATATGGGTAAAGAGTTCACCTTCTATGATTACATCGACGCTGATGTAGGCGGAGCCAACATTATAAGGGGTTGGCTTAACGGAGCAGGCAAACCAGCAAAGGCGCACTTTAGCCGCATGATTGGCTACCTAGAAAATTCTAGCCCGGCTGGTTCACAAGATTCTTTTTGGCGCGACCCTTATGTATGGCACCTACATGGAGAGTGGAAGAGTTTTATAGAAATTCGGAAAAAAGTCGATAGAGTCCAATATCGGCTAATAGGTAAAGTGGAAAAACGTAATGTATTCTTGGTATCTTGGGGATACCATAAAGGGGTCTGGTCAACCGATATTAACCATCAAACAGCTAAAGAAAGAGTAGCTAAAATGAATAACAACCCCGAGAGGTATAGTACAGAGCATGACTATAGATAATAAGCGTGAGCAAATCTGGGAAAGTCTGCGTGACCCTGAATATCGCCATCAATTCATTGAAGAAGAAATAAATGTCGGTATTGCTTTTCAGATTCGGTCACTCCGTAATCGACAAAACCTAAAACAAGCTAATCTTGCTGATAGGCTTGGTGTGAAACAGCCTTTGCTTTCTTCTTGGGAGAATCCAGACTATGGTAAGTACTCATTAGCGACGTTGAAAGAGCTGGCAAAGGCGTTTGACGTAGGGTTATTGGTTCGGTTCGTGCCGTTCAGTACATTAGTTGATTGGGCACTCAACTTAACCAGTGATACAATTGCACCGCCTAGTTTTAGCGAGGAGGAAAAGTATCACATCACAATGTCAGCTTCGACGTCTTTTAATGCTACCAAAGATATAGATGTAAATGCAAATAGTATAATGAGCGATTACATTAATAAAATGGATCCAGCTAGATTCCCATCCACCGTTGCTATACTTCCAAAGGAGGAAATACATGCGTAAAGAATATCGACAACGTCTTGCGAGGGAATATCGCTATGCTGTTACCAAAATGCAGGAGACACAGCCAGCAAGAAAGCTGTTCTATTTCAGTGTTTTTTTTGGAGAGGCGCAGCGTGTGCTTAATTTGGAATGGAGCCGCGACCTCGCACTCATATACACGGTTACCCAGCATGCTCATACTCAAATCAATACCACGATACAAGCGCCTGGGCTTGGGCAAGTGCTTCCCATTGATTGGACAAAGGTTTTTGAGAAACTAACCCAGGTTGCCGATGACCTCGCTACCTACTTTGAGAAGACAGAGAACGAGAGTACCAGAAAAGAACTTTATCAAGCATTGGGGGGCTTATCTGAAATCGCCTACGTGGTTTCAGGGAACGGTAGCTATTTGTATGAGAAGGGGCTTATCAAGTTATAGGCTTCCAACGAGCGAGAGCAGCTTCCCTTGCTATCTCTTTGCGTTGCTCCGGCATTAGTTTTTCTGCCCTAGCCTTACCGCCCTTCAATCCGCCCTTATGCCCTAGAGCTTTATAATCATATTCCTTCCGTGGTTTTTTGGCTTTAGGCTCTATTTGTCCAATAGCTTCTTGAACTACACGGAAGGCTGTAACTGCAAAGTCATGCTCTTTTTTCTTACGCTTCGCCATGTCTAAATGTTAAGCTATCGCTCAAGCATTGTCAACGCTCAAGCATTTCAAAATGATACACTACCACCTGCCCCCACAAGTTGACTTCGGCATAGATAATTGGTAGACTGAGCGAGGCGCAGAAAGGGAAACCTCTATCAGCAAACAACCACAAACCACAACTCATACAACTAAATATTCCTTAAGAGGGTAGAGTATGCCAGAGAAGAAGAAGGAAGAAGGATTCCTACCTAAGTATCGAGTTCTGGATCTGGCTGACGAGAAGGGCGCCTACTGCGGCAAACTCCTCGGAGACCTCGGAGCCGAAGTGATAAAGATTGAGCCCCCCAGCGGGGACAAAACAAGGTTCCGGGGTCCTTTCTTTAAGAACGAGGTTCACCCTGAGAAGAGCCTGTTCTTCCTCTATTTCAACACCAGCAAGGGTTCGCTAACTCTTAACCTCGAAGACAGCGCTGGCCAGGACATATTCAAGAGGCTCCTGGTGAAGGCAGATGTAGTGGTGGAGAGCTTCCCGGTAGGTTATCTTGCCAAATTGGGACTGGATTACCCCAAACTGAAGAAGTTAAACCCCAAGCTGGTGATGGCCTCGATCACCCCCTACGGGCAGAAAGGTCCGCTGAGCGGCTACAAAGCGCAGGATATCAACGTCATGGCCATGAGCGGCTATATGCAGCTTGTGGGCGAGCCCGACCAGGCTCCGCTGGTGCTCGGCGGCGAGCAGTCGTGCTACCCCGGAGCGCAGTTCGCCACAGCCGGCACAATAGCGGCCCTATTCTATCGGGATTCTGTCTCGGGGAAAGGCCAGCACGTGGATGTGCCTATGCAGGAAGCCATGATTTCCTTCTGGCAAGAGCAGACGCCGGTTCCCATGTGGCAGAAGACGAAGGAGAACAACACGCGTGTGGGCGTGATGGACGCCATGGTCACCCCCTGCGGCCTCTATCCCTGCAAAGACGGCTGGATCTCTCTATGTGTGGTGACCCCGCAGGAATGGGATACGCTGGCGCAGTGGATATTCGAGGTAACGAAAGACGAAGAAATCCTTAAAAATGAGTATAAGGGCGGACTCATCGACCGTATGCCGGTGCGCGACATGGTGAACGCGCTGGTGATAAACTTCACGGAGAAACTTACCGGACGGGAGATCTTCCTGGAGGGACAAAAGCGGAAGCTGGTGGTCATGCCTGTAAATGATGTCCCCTCCCTTCTTAGCGACTCGCAGCTTAACTCGCGCGGCTTCTGGGTGGAGCTGGACCATCCTGTAGTGGGCAAGCTAAAGTACCCCAGGGGCCCGTTATACAGCGATGCCATCCCTGCACCGTCAAAAGCGGCTCCGCTGCTGGGCGAGGACAACGAGAGAATATACTGCAAAGAGTTGGGTTATACCAGGGAAGACCTGGCAGTGCTGCGTGCCTCGGGTGTAATCTAGAGCATCAAACGAATTGCGAAAGAAAGGAAGGATGAAGCTATGGCCAAGAAAGCTCTCGAAGGCATTAGGGTCATAGAGTTCGGACTTTATTTAGCATTGCCTCTGGCCACGCGCCTGATGGCAGCCATGGGGGCGGAGGTCATCAAAGTCGAAACCCTTACCTCTCTCGACATGTCCTGGTTCGGCCCCATCTACGCGCCGGGCTCGCTGCAGCTAGAGTATCGACCGCTCAAACGCAATGTTACCCTGGATGTGCGCCAGCCCAGGGGCAAAGAGGTCATGGAAGAGCTGATAAAGAAAAGCGATGTATACATGACCAACCTGGGCGAGGGTTTTTTAACCAAGTTCGGCCTGGATTTCAAACACGTTCAATCGCTGAAGAAAGACCTCATCGTTTTGTGGCAGACCGGACTGGGCAGCGTAGGCCCCTACGGCGGCTTCAAAGCCTACGGCAGGCTGATGCAGCACGCCTGCGCCGTCTCCACCCTGACCGGCTCGCCCGACACTCTGGGGGTAGCCAACATCTCGTATTCAGACTATCACACATCAATATTCAATGCCATGGCAGTGATAGGGGCGCTGGAGAGGCGTCGCCGCACCGGTAAAGGCTGCTTCATCGAGTGCCCGATATATGAATCCGGCGTGGTTACAGTAGGTCCGGCTTTCCTGGATTACCAGGCAAACAAAGTGGTGCCGGAGCGCAGGGAGAACAGGCACCGTTTCTTCGCCCCGCATGGCGCTTATCCCTGCAAGGGCACAGACAGGTGGTGCACCATAGCCGTGACCAACGAAGCGGAGTGGAAAGCGTTCTGCAAAGTAATAGGCAACCCCGCCTGGACAAAGTCGCCGAAGTTCGCCAGCGCCGCTGACAGGGTCAAGAATGCTAAGGAGATGGACGGCTTGATTGAAGGGTGGACCCTGGACTACGATGCCTATGAGGTGATGAAAAAGATGCAGAAGGCAGGGGTGTCTTCTGGTATCGTGGCTAAAGGCGAAGACCTGGATAGGAGCCCGCATCTCAAGAGCCACGGGTTCTACTATGAGACCGAATTCTATTCCGCCAACTTTGAAAAGCCGGGCATAGAGTGGCCGGTGGCCGGGACGACAGTCACCTGGAAGGAGCCCGTATATATGTCCGATACCCCCTGTATGTTCGGGCCCATGCACAAGGTGGGGCAGGACAATGACTACGTTTACGGCAAGCTCCTGGGCATGTCAAAGGCGGAGATAAAGAAACTAACCGAAGAAGGTGTGTTCAAGTAATAGGGGGAGTTCCCCCAAATGTAGGGGCGCATGGCCATGCGCCCAGGGCGAGGGCACCTCGCCCCTACGGGATGTTCTTTCGCTCTCCCTTGAGGGTAGAATCGTAGGGGCAGACCCGTGTGTCTGCCCAAAAACAAAATATAATCATGACTTAGCAAGAAGGAGGGCACTGTATGGCAGCAAAATCGAAAAAGTTGACCAACCCCAAAGCCATTGACATGGAGTGCTTGATGAGCACCAAAGAGGGCGCGGTCAGCAGGGACCCGGGCATGATTGAGATGCTGGCCGCCTACTTCAAGACTATGGGGCTGCGCATAAAGACCGAGGACGAGCAGGCACAGGACTGGCGCGAGGCCGGCGTCCAGGTGGTGATTATGAGCCAGGCCCATAAACTGCTCGGCTTCACCGAATGGTCGCAGGTAGTGGAGAGGCACAACTACATAGGCCAGCTCAAGAAAGACTACCCGGATGTCATACTGGGCTTCTGGGTCGGCATTTCCATCGCCGACTTCAGTATCTGGAAAGCTTTGAAAGAGGTCGAGCGATGTATAAAGGACCTCGGCAGTTTCGGCGTCTTCGTCACCGGTATGTACGGCATACCCGCCAACGACAAGATGTGGTGGCCGTTCTACGACATGTGCCAGGATGCCGGGGTGCCCATTAAGATTTCAGTCGGCGCAACCGCCGGCGGTGCCGGACAGGGCGGTGGCTCGGTAGGAGGAATGGGCATACGCCTTTCTACTGAGAAGCCCATACCCAATGTGGACGATGTCGCCGCTGCATTCCCCAACCTGACCATCATCGGGCACCACTATCCCTTCCCCTGGGTCGATGAGATGACGGCAATTATGATACACAAGAACAATGTGTACTGCGAGGTACACGGCTGGCGTCCCAAGTATTTCCATGATAACTTCAGGAGAGAGTTGAACACCCGCATCAAGAGCAAAATAATGTTCGGTTCCGACTACCCCTTCTTCCCCTATGCTACACTGTTTGAAGACTGGCAGGCGAGTAATTACAAGCCCGAGGTTTTGCAGAACGTATATCTCAACACAGCCCGCAAGATACTGGGTTTAGAAAAATAGCAGTGTAACCTGAGAAATCAGTGGTTTAGTTTGTCTAAGAACTAGGGGTGTGCAGAGAGGCAAAGCCCCTTTGCTGGGGGTTTGGGGGTATCCCCCAACCTTTAAGTCCCCCAATCTTGGGGGATTCAGGGGGTTGAAATAGTGGTTGGAGCAGATGCTCCAACCTACCCAATAACCTTAGTTAATAACCCCAAAAGGGAGGCCTTTCCCTATGGATTTCAGTTTTACCCCGGAGCAAGAGCGTCTGCGCCTGGAAGTGCGCAAGTTCCTGCAAAAAGAGGTCACCGATGAGAGCCGATTAGACTTCAGGTTCGACCGGCCTTATAGCCCCGACACCTGGAAACTGTTGCGCAGGCTGGGAGAAAGAGGCTGGCTGTGCCCGCTTTACCCCAAAGAGTGGGGCGGCATGGCTGCTTCTCCGCTGGACAACTATGTTATTCAGGACGAGCTGTCCTATGCCTTCGCCCCAACCCCCTGCGCCTTAATCGGTGCTATGGTGGTAGGTCCCACCCTTCTCATACATGGAAATGAGGCACAGAAGAAAAAATACCTGCCTATGATAGCCCACGGCGAGGTCGAGTTCTCCATGGGCTACACCGAGCCCGGCTCAGGCTCAGACCTGGCTTCACTGTCCCTCAAGGCAGAGGACAAAGGAGATTACTACCTGCTCAACGGCCAGAAGATGTTCAGCACCAAGGCCGACTTCGCTGACTACGGCTGGGTTGCGGTCAGGACCGACCTGGAGAATCCTAAGAAGCACAAGGGGATTTCGCTGCTTATCATAGACCTTAAAAATACTAAAGGCCTGACCATCCGCCCCATATACAACATGAGCGGCTACCATTCCACTGAGGTTTTCTATGATGATGTACGAGTCCCCAAGGAAAACCTGGTGGGCGACCTGAATAGTGGGTTCTACATTATAGGGGCGGCGCTGCTCTTCGAACGGGCAGTCACAGTCAGCGGATTCCACCGCGCGCTGGAGCTTTTGACAGAGTACGTTAAGACGACCAAACGCAACGGCAAGCCTCTGGCTGCCGACCCCCTGATCAGGCACAAGCTCGCCGAGGTAGAGACGAAGTTCGCCGTGACCAGGGTTCTGTCCTACCGTCTCTCCTGGATGCAGGTGCATAAGATGTTCACCCTGACCGAGGTTGCCATAACCAAGCTGCTCAGCACTGAGGTGGTGTACGACCTGGCCCATGTCGGTATGCAGATACTGGGACACTACGGCGAGCTGGTGCCCGGCTCGAAGTGGGCCGAGCTTCAGGGTTGGTTTGCACATATGTATCAGGAAGCGCCACATTATAAGATAGCCGGCGGCACTTCGGAGATTCAGAGGCAGATTCTCGCTACCAGAACCCTGGGGCTTCCCAGAGGGTAGCTGAGATTGTTTAATAACTGGGGTGTGCAGAGGGGGCGAAGCCCCTTTGCTGGGGGTCTGGGGGTATCCCTGTAGGGGCGTTCAGCCGAACGCCCAAAAAATTCTCCGAGAGTGGGGGATTTAGGGGGTTGAAAAGTTTTGCTAAACAACCTCAATAATTTTAGTTTGCTAAACTACATTTAGCTATGGTCGATTTGAAAGGTTCATCATTGAGTAAGCCCGACGGCAGCCAGAAGACCGGAATCGTAGGCTGTGTATTCAACATAGAGCGGTTCGCCATCCGCGACGGTCCCGGCATCAGGACAACCGTCTTCCTCAAAGGCTGCCCGCTGAGATGCCTGTGGTGCGCCAACCCGGAATCCATTAGCCCGACACCGCAGCTTCTCTATCTGGAAAATCTGTGCACCAGATGCTATCGCTGCGTCGAGGTATGCCCCAACAAGGCTACCACCAAAGCGCCCGATGGGGCCATAAAAATCGACCGCAGCCTGTGCAAGGCCTGCGGCAAATGCGTGGAGATATGCCCTAACAAGGCCAGACAGATAAGCGGGAAGCTGATGACCGTCGAGGAAGTACTGGAGGAAGTCAAGAAGGATGCGCTGTTCTATCAGAACTCGGGCGGCGGCGTCACCTTCTCAGGAGGCGAACCGACCCAGCAGCCCGAATTCCTCTGGCACCTCCTCAAAGGCTCTCAGGAGAGTGGCATTCACACCGCCCTCGATACCTCCGGGTTCGTCAAGCCTGAGATTCTGAAAAAGGTGCTGGAGCATACCAATCTTGTGCTTTACGACATCAAGCACATGGACCCGGCAAAGCACAAAGAGCTCACCGGCGTCGACAACCGCCTGATTCTGGAAAACGCCAGAATGATTGTCGGCATGGGCAAGCCCATGATAATCAGGGTGCCTTTGATCCCGGTTCACAACGATTCCCAAGAGAATATCAAAGCGCTGGCCGAGTTTATGCTCAGCCTGGGACTTAAAAAGGTTGACCTCTTGCCTTACCACTCGCTGGGCAAGATCAAATACCAGAGACTAGGCATGGAATACCAACTAAGCGACCTCAAACCCTTTGCAGAAGGTGAGGTAGCGAAGATCAAAGCCGACCTTGAGTCCTATGGGCTGCAAGTCGGGGTCGGCTAACCTTAAGGAGGCAGCATGGATTTCGCCCTCAGCGAACAGCAGGAAATGCTTAAAAAAGCAGCCAGCGAGTTCCTGGCCAAGGAATGCACCAAGAAGCTGGTGCGAGAAATGGAAAAGGACGAAAAGGGGTATTCCCCGGAGCTGTGGCGGAAGATGTCAGACCTGGGCTGGATGGGACTGGTCTACCCTGAGAAATACGGCGGCAGCGGGCTTACTTTCGTTGATTTCACCACCCTGCTCGAGGAGATGGGCAAGGCTATTGTCCCCGGCCCCTTCCTCTCCACTGTGCTCTGCGGGCTGGCTATCTTGAAATGGGGCACCGAGGCTCAGAAGAAGGATATACTGCCCAGGATAGCCAAAGGCGAGGCGATACTGTCTCTGGCGCTGACTGAGAAAAACGCTTCTTACGATGCTACCGGAATAAAGGTTAAAGCAGTTGCCGATGGGAATGACTTTATTATCAACGGCACCAAGCTCTTCGTTACCGATGCCCATGTTGCCGACTATCTGCTCTGTGTAGCCAGAACGAAGGCCGGCAGGAATAAACAGGATGGCATCACCCTTTTCCTGGTAGATACAAAGAGCCCGGGCATAAGCTGCACCCTTCTCAAGACCTTCACCGGCGACAAGAAGTGCGAGGTCATTTTCAAGAACGCGCGCGTCCCCAAAGACAATATACTGGGCAAGCCAGACCAGGGCTGGAAGATGGTAGACGAAATCTTAGGGCTGGCAGCGTTCTTTCAATGCCCCTGGATGGTAGGCGGGACGCAGCAGGCCCTGGACATGGCAGTTGCCTATGCCAAAGAAAGGTTTCAGTTCGGGCGCGCCATCGGGAGTTTCCAGGCTTTGCAGACCAAGATGGCCAACACAGTAGTCGATGTTGCCGGAGCGAGGGACTTCACCTATCAGACAGCCTGGAAACTGGACCAGGGTATACCCTGTAAGAAAGACATTTCGATAGCGAAGGCCTGGACAGCCGAAGCTTATCGTAAAGCATGTGTCGAGGGCATCCAGATACATGGAGGGATAGGCATCACCCAGGACCACGATATGCAGCTTTATTATCGCCGCGCCAAGGCACTGGAAATCGCCTTCGGCGACGTCGACTACCACCTGGAGCTAGTAGCCCAAGAGATGGGTTTATAACTGGTCTTTAAGGGGTAGCTTGGAGCATCCGCTCCAAGTTAAGTAGGGGTAATTCATGAATTGCCCCTACATAGTCTATTTTGCTCCGAGTTCCAACAAAAAGCGTAGGGGCAGACCAATGTGTCTGCCCTAATCATCACGAATTTGGGGGTTTCGTAGGGGCGTTCAATTGAACGCCTGTAATCTTACTCATCTAACGCTGGCCGTTTTCGGTCGTGCGTTGCAACTACAACAGGGCGCTATTATGCAATTGTAGGGGCGAGGTTCCCTCGCCCTGTACTCACCACCAAAAAAACGACCCGCGCCACCGCGACCGAGTTACGTAACCACCCATAACTAAATGGCCCATTTTAGGTCATAGCGGATTTTAACGTATTCTGATATGCTCCAAAACCACTCGTAATGGAGAATCCGCGTGTCAAAACAAACTATAGAAATCACTATTGACCTGCACTATAATTTATTGATAATCACGCTATAACTGGAAAGGAGACACATACATGGATGATTCTGAGGTTATCGCAAGAAGCATCAATAAACTTGGAGAAAGCCATAGAGTCCCTGGCTGATGAAATGAAAGAATTGAGACATGGCCTGCGAGATGACTGGCTCAGGGTCGTTGTCCAGGATCCCCTGTAAACTACGATAGAAGATATAGAAGAAGATATGGCCCCCTAGAGTGTGGTGTTTTGGGGTGATATGCATAGGTAGCTTAACAGACCAAAGTCTTGATAGATCAGTGACGAAAGGGATAGAATATGGTACGTCTTCATGCTCGCTATGCTTCAATTGAATTAGAACAGCCAAAATTTTTGGGGGTAGAGGTGCTCTATCCTATCCTTTTAAGACTATCTAGGCAGATTTGGAGAGGGAGGTAATAGATGGCTCGAAACATTAATGCAGAGGAGAAACTAGAGGGTTTTATCAGCAAGCTGGCATTGTTGGGCTATAGAACAAGAGAAGTACGTAAAAAGCCTCAAATCTATTCCATCAACGGTGAACCCGTCAACATTCGCTGTAGGGGGAAGTCTAGGGGAACTGCGGATGGGAGAAGGTTCTGGTATAGCATTGCCTTCAGTGTACTTCAAGAGGTGAGTTGGGTAATCTATATCACAACAGAATCTGACTACTTTGTCATGTTGCCCAGTAATTTTCTGAACAGCCTTAAAGACCTTATGTATCCTGATAGACGCAACACTGAAATAGGAGTGTTCGACATTGATTGGGACAGCTTAGAAATAGTACTAAGGCAAGGCGAAAGAATATCAATCAACGAATACTACCACAACCTCCTTGAGCCAGAATGTTATCCTAGGTTTTAAGATTGAAGCGTAAAGCGGAAGTTGCAACACATGTGGCAAATAGGAGATAAGATTGAAGGCCGATACCAGGTATGCCGTATATTAGGTGGACCTGGGAAGAGCGGCATGGGCATAATCTACGTCTGCTATGACCACGAGTCAAAAACATCAGGGGTTAAAGCTCTAAAGACTATCCAAGACAAGTATTTGCAGTACCCCGACGCCGTTAATCGATTCAAGCGCGAGGCCGAGACTTGGGTTAGACTCGGAAAGCATCCAAACATTGTTCAGGCAAGCATCGTTCTGGAGATTGACAGGCAACCCTACATATTCTTGGAGTATGTACCAGGATATAGGCAATATGGGGCAGATTTAACTGGTTGGATTTACAGTGGACGACTTCAAATAAGTGAGAAACCTAACATACCTCTGATACTCAACTTCGCTGTTCAATTTTGTCACGGTATGATACACGCTCAAAAGAAGTTTGAAGAAATGGGTAAGCTCTTTGTGCATCGAGATATTAAACCTTCCAACATCCTAGTTACAGAGAATGGAATTGTGAAAGTTACCGATTTCGGGCTTGCGAAAACTCTTGTTGAAGCGGGTCAAGATGTTCCTGTGACAACGCATTCAGTTGGTCCTTATAGCAAGATAGGCATTAGCAGGTCCGGCGAAGTCGTCGGGACGCTTCCCTACATGCCTCCGGAGCAATGTAGAGGGGAACAAGATTTAGATTATAGATCTGACATCTACTCGTTTGGATGCGTACTTTATGAAATGGTCACTCGGCGATTTGTATTCAATGTCAAAACACCACAAGATTTTATCTATCACCACGTAAAGACGATGCCAAAGCCTACAAATGCCCACAGGGAGTTAGATAGGGTGATAATGAAATGCTTGGAGAAGAAACCCACGCATAGATACCATGATTTTGACGAACTTGAAAGACATCTTTCGGAAATCTATCACCACTCAACGGGTAAAGCGGTAAAAGTAGGGGCTGAAATGCCTCTAGACGCTGTAGAGTTATGTCAGAAGGGAATCTCCTTGGCAGTTCTCGGATTTCCTCAGGAGGCGTCAGTATGCTTTCAACAAGTCTTGGGAATAGCGCCAAAAGTGGGTTTTGTTCATGGCTTCTTGGGTAGAACATATATAGCCCAGGGAAAGCTTGATGCTGCTACCATTGAATTCGAAGAAGCTTTGAAAGACGACCCAATGGATGCTACGGCGCACTTTGAACTGGGGAATATCCACTATAAGAGAAAGGAATTTGATGAGGCGATAACCGAATTTAAGATAGCTTTGAGTATTAGCCCGAACGATGCTGCAACTCATGTTAATTTGGGACTTGTATATTTTGACCAAGAGAAGCTCGATATGGCTGAGGCCGAATATAAAGAGGCCTTGAAAATCGACAAGAATATGGTCGGGGCACACACTGACCTCGCATATGTTTATTTACTTCAGAATAAGCTGAACGATGCGGTAGCCGAATACAAACAGGCAATACAAATTGATCCGAACGACGGTGCATTGCACAATTCTTTGGGATTTGTCTACACAATTCAGGGTAATAACAGCGAATCTATTGCGGAATACAGAAAATCGCTTTCCATTAACTCAAACAATGCCATCACACACGTAAATCTGGGAAGAGTGTATATTGAGGAGGGGAGACTTGATGAAGCTATAGCTGAATGCAAAGCGGCCTTGAGAATTGATCCGAGTGCAGTTTTAGCATACTTCTTCTTGGGGAACATCTACCGTATGCAGCAAAAATATAGTGATGCCATTGAGTTCTACCAAAGATTTATCAAATTGGCTGGTGCGGGACATGACTGGGAGGGTGGGCAAGCCAGAAAAGCCGTCATGGAACTTATACAAGATAAAGGTTATAAGGAGTAGCTATTTTCAAAGCAATGACATTTGAACTTCTTATACCTTCAGCTTCATACCCTCGTGGCCTGCAGTGATTTTCGCCCCCAACTCCTTCGCTAACTGTGCTGTCTGCTCCCTGATCTGGTTTTCAAACATGGTGGCTACGTGGATAACCACCACCGGCGGGAGATAGCCCTTCACCTTTTTAAACTGGCCCAGCTCTTTACCGAGCAGCCGCGGGGTGAGATGCCCGGCGGGGATAGCATGCTCTTCCAACTCGTTGGGCATAGTCAAATCTATGATGAGCAACTGCGGCGATATATGCTCCCAGCACGAGGATAAGCCCGGCCCAGTATCCCCGCTAAAGAAAAAGCTCTGCCCATCTTTAGAACTAATCTGGTAGCCTACCGCAGGGACAGCATGTTTGACCGGCAGCGCCAGCACCGTGTAGCCATCTATATTCGTAGCTTTGTATGTCTCTAATTGATGACATTTTACGGATGGCTTCTGTGTGGGTCTTTTAGTGAAATCGGGATAGATAATATCGTTGAGTACGTTACTCAATATTGCGGCCAGCGTGCTTGCCTGAGAATATACATTGACGGTCTTCCGGATATAGGAGAAATTCAAGGCCATAGCGGCTACATCCCTTATATGGTCATAATGGCAGTGCGTGAGCAGAATGGAGCCCACTTTTTCCTGCTCGGCAAAGGAGAGGCTGGAGGTAAGGGCGCCGGCATCCACGGCAAGTACATCGTCCACCAGCAGAGATGTAAGTCGGGTTTCGGCCGATTCAACATTGTGTGCCCCCAAAATCCTTATCTCCATTTCTCTACCTCCTACAGCTATCCCCCGTTCGTGGTGAGCTTGTCGAACCATGAACGGCACGGATATAACCGCTCACCCTTCGACAGGCTCAGGGCGAACGGTAAATTACCATAATCTCAACGAGTAACCAGGAATGGATTGAAATTGGTATCGTAGTCGTAGGTATCTATGCCCTCTTTCCTCTTCAGGAAGTTGACCACCTTGTAGGTGAAGGGGGTAGCCACCACCTCGTAGCCAGTCTTAACCAGCCAGTGAGTCAGGATTACGCCGATAATCAGAGGCCATGACAGCGTGCCCGCGAAGGCTACAATAATAAATATCGTAGCATCCAACCCCTCACCGACGATGGTGGAACCGATAGTCCTGGTCCACAAGAAGCGCCCTTTGGTCATAATCTTCATCTTGGCCAGCACAAATGAGTTGGCGAACTCCCCGACAAGGTATGCTGAAAATGAGGCCACCAAGAGTCGAGGGGTATAACCCAGGATGCGTTCATAAGCATTTTGGACACCGGAATCAAGCGCAGGTATCCGCCCCGCTACCCAGAAAGCAAACACTGCGATGAAGTTACACAGGAAGCCCAGCCAGATTACCTTGCGCGCCTGGCGGTACCCGTAGACCTCAGTGAGTATATCGCCGAATATGTAGCTTAACGGGAAAATGACTATAGCGGCAGGCAATGGGCCCGGAAACTGAAACCCGCCATGCCTTATGGGCTCAATGCCCAGGGTTATCAGCTTGACAGCGATGATATTCGCTGTAATCAGACAGGTTATGAAAAGAGCCGCAATAACCAGAAAACGCTGAGAAACAATCATCTTTATATCTCGGGGTGACTAAATCCAGCGCCAGCGGCGGAACAGCCAGAGCATTATCAACACTGGCAACCCAGATATGAGCAGAGCGATTATTAAAGTGGTATATGAGCCCCAGGCTGTCCAGACGCCGGTTTCTGTGCCTCCTGGTAGATTGATATTCATCCCATACACGGCCCCGACCACTGTAAAAGGTATACTGATAGTGAAGATGATAGTAAGTATGGCGAGAATTCTGTTCGTCCTCTCCTGACTGAGAAGAAAATCGGTGTCCTTGTAAATATCGATAGCCTCATGACACTCATCAAGGTTGCTCCAGAGACGGGCTAGATGGTCATTGATATCGCCGAAGTACACCTTCAAATCAGCCTGAGTATAGCGCTGGGCTTTTCGCTCGAGGTCACCGACAACCCCTTTGATCGGACCAATGATGCGGCGCTGGGCAGCGATGTCGCGGCGCAGGATAGCGACATCTCGGGATGCGCTTACCTTATCGCTAAAGACCTTGTCCTCAATCTCATCCAGATTATATAATGTCTTTTTTACCATGGGGAAACAGTAGTCCACCAAAACATCTACAATTCGATACATAAGATAGCCGGAGTCCTTGCCCATATACCCCTCGCATACTTTGTCATCTTGCTGGCAACGGCTAGGCAGAGCGGCAAAAGGCTTCAGGTCACCGTTATGGACAGTTACCACAAAGTCTTTGCCCAGGAACATAGATACCTGGCTGGGCCTGGTGATACGTGTAGTGTGGGCGAAAACAGGGAAATGGAGGATGATAAAAAGATAGCTTTCATATTCGTCGATCTTAGGAAGCTGAACCTTGCTCAAACAATCGTCGAGGTCAAGTGGATGGAACGGATAGTTTTGAGCAAGATAGTCCATCTCTCGTCGCGTTGGGCTTTCGATATTTACCCAGGTGAGATTTTTCCAGGTAATCTTATTGATGCTGGGCTCCTTTTTGACTCCACTGACTGTAACTACATCGTCATCACCTTTACCGCTGTCCGCCGGTACTCTCCTCCTAATCAGTGAAAGTAGGTTGCCCAGATAGTCTGAATCAAACCTTTCTACTTTCCAATTCTGGGGGGTTTCGAAAATGAGGGGGTTTCTTTTTAACACGTATCCACCACCTCCCCCCAGCATCCTTAAGAAACTACTCTTGATACCCATCGCATTACACCGAAGAAATAAACTTTTCAGCAGCGATTGCAGCGGTGGCGCCGTCTCCGGCGGCCGAGACCACCTGCCGTATCGACCCTGCTCTAATATCGCCGGCAGCGTAGACACCAGGCACCCCTGCTTCCATCTGCCCGTTAACCGAAATAAAGCCACCCTCATCCAGCGTAATCAGCCCTTTCAGGTATCCTGTGTTCGGACGCAGCCCCACAGCCACAAAAACACCGGAAACCACCAAGCTCGAACCATTTCCGGTTTTCACATTCCGCAACCTGATTTCCCTGACCAGCTTATCACCTGTAATAGATTCGACCACTGTGTCCCAGAGAAACTCTATCTTGGGGTTGGCAAATGCTCTATCCTGAAGTATCTTGGTCGCCCGGAGCTGGTCACGACGATGAATAACGATAACTTTTGTAGCAAACCTGGTCAAAAAAAGGGCATCGTTGAGAGCAACATTACCTCCACCCACCACCGCAATTACCTGATCTCTGAAAAATGCACCATCGCACATAGCGCAGTAGGAGATGCCTTTCCCCAGGAACTCCTCCTCGCCGGGCACACCTAACTTGCTATACTCAGAGCCTGCGGCAATGATAACAGCTTTGGCGCGATATTGGCCCTCGCTTGTGGTCACTATTTTTTCGTCTCCCTGAATCTCAATCCCCTGCACTTCAGCGAACTCAGTCGGTAAGCCGTACTTTGTTGCTTGCTGAGCTATCAGGGCACCAAGCTCAGAGCCCGAGATCCCCTGAGGAAACCCCGGATAGTTCTCCACCATCTCCGCATTCAATATCTGGCCCCCCAGCCCTGCTTTTTCAATGAGCAAGGTATCCAACTTTGACCTGGAGGCATACAGGCCAGCGCTGAGCCCGGCAGGGCCACCACCTATGATAATCAACTGGTAAGTCCTGTTCACCTTTTATCCATCCACTTCTGATGGTTCCCCAAAATTACCGCACCATCTTCCCTGATAGATTGATTGTATTATAACTGGCCGCAGAGGAGGGCAAGTTTTCACTTGCTACGTCAAAGATAGTAGAGGAACCACAAACCTTTTTCAAGCCTCAGTTGCCGTACAATCCCATCAGCCATCATGGGGGTTAAAGCCTAATATCTAGCCTTTGCCAGCCAGAACATCATCCAAGTGTTTTTTCAGCTCCGCCTTGGGCCTGAGCCCTACTATTTGTTTCACTGGTTTTCCCTCTTTAAAAAGCAGGAGGGTTGGTATGCTGCGAACTCCGTATTCCGTTGCCACCTTGGGGTTCTCGTCCACGTTGACCTTACCAAAACCCACCTGCCCCGCATACTCGCCAGCCAATTCCTCTACAGCAGGAGCAATGGCACGGCAGGGCGCACACCAGGGTGCCCAGAAATCCACCAAAAAGGGCATATTAGCCTCAACTACTACTCCCTTGAAGTTTTGGTCATCTACCTTGAGCGGCTCTGTCATATATACCTCCGGAACAATTTTAACTCATGATATTGCTGAAACAGACTACTTATTTGCAGTCTAGCCCCTTATAGCCTCCACTGCCCCGAACTCCATAACCCGTTTTGCCTTCAGCACAGCATTCTCTATCGCTTTGGCATTGCTGCGCCCGTGAGCGACAACTACTATACCGTCTACTCCCAAGAGCACAGCACCACCATACTCGGTATAGTCCAGTGTGCCGATAACACTGTGTAAGACAGGCCCTAGAACATTAGCAGCCTCATTGAGTTTCGGGTTACCGTCCACAGCCTCCCACAGAGAATTGAGAAGCATCTCACCGAGGCCCTCACCCATCTTCAGCAGCACGTTGCCAGTAAAGCCATCAGTCACCAGCACATCGGCTATTCCTCTCGAGAGGTCTCTACCTTCCGCATTGCCAATGAAATTGATCTTGGCTTTTTTCAGCAACTTATGCACCTTTTGCACCAACGGGCTGCCCTTTGACTCCTCTTCACCATTTGAGAGGAGCGCAATCCTGGGACGCTCTATTTGGAAGATTTTCTCCATATAGATACTGCCCATATGGGCAAACTGTACCAGCATCTCAGGTTTGCACTCGGCGTTGGCCCCGATGTCAAGGCAGAGAATTGGCCCCGCGGGGAAGGGGAAGACAGCCCCTAAGGCAGGACGACTGACACCTTTCTTCTTGCCCAGGGTCAGCGTGGCCGCCGTCACTACGGCACCGGTATTACCGGCGGAGACAAATGCCGATACCTCCTTGCTCTTAAGCAGGTCAATCCCTACCACAATGGACGAGTCCCTCTTGTTCTTAATAGCCCACACCGGAGAGTCTCCCATTTCTATTACCTCGCTGGCGTCCACAATGCTTATCCTGTCACCAGCGTAGCCGCATTTGACCAATTCCTCTTCCAACCTGTCTTCCTGGCCCACCAGCACTACTTCTAGTTCATCATCCTGTGCTGCTGCAATCCCTCCCTTCACTATTTCCTCCGGGGCGTGGTCCCCACCCATAGCATCCAAAGCAATTATTGTCTTTTTAATATCTGGTTTTTTAGTCTCTTTTTTCTTAGCCACTGCTTATCCTTTCTTCAGGTCGCAGCGCCCACTCACAGACCCACAAGGTCTAGCACAACTCATAGACTATGTCCTTTATTTGATATCCCACCAGCTGCTTATATATCATGTCAGACTCTGCAAATACAGTGCACCGCCCTGCGATATGCACCAGGGTTCTGCTTTGAAGCGCCTGCTCCCCGAAGTCCTAGATTCTAGTTTTGAGCCGCAATGCTTGCTGATTCAAAAAGCCTGCATCCTTGCGGCACCGACTGGATTCATGGCAAAATCGACTACCATACCGTCACCCATGATGATGGGTTCTAAATCCTGACCATCGATCGCGATGACAGTAAAGTATGTCCGGGACATAATAAAGGGCAGCCATAGCCTGAGCAGTGATCCCGTTCTCGACCACATCAGCGTCCACGGTAGAGTCCGCTAGATGGCAGGCGCTGCCTGTGGCGCATACACCACGGACCATCACATCAGTGGGAAATTGTCCCTGAATTTCCCCGAGCCCTCGCCGAACTACAGCGACTGGCTTACCCTGGGTACGTAGATAGTTATGGGTAATGGACTCACCCGCCTCGGCGATAATAGCGCACTTGGTAGTCACCGAGCCGACATCAACACCGAGGTAGCCGTCCATCTTTACCCTTCGTCACCTTGAGCTATCGCCAAGGTCATTGGGGCTGTGTGCCCTCTTTTTTCCCCTTCTCTTTTCTAGCGTCGTACGCTCTCTTTCTAGCCTGAATCTTCTCCGGAGGATGGTCCATTACTCCCATCCACCCTTGAGCCCAACCATACTCATCCTCCCATATAGGCGTAAACAGCTCTTCGACTTCACTGCTATATTTATTCAAACGTTCACTCAGTTCAGGATCGGTAAAAGTCTGCTCAGCCCCTTCGTGAGTTGGATAAGCGCCCCACCTTTGAATAGCAGTGCGCATTATTTTGGGGTGGTCAATAATG
>JACWAE010000049.1 GCA_014874385.1 Dehalococcoidia bacterium
GCCCCCACAGGTCCCGTTCCCACCTCACCTGCCTGGCTATAGCCTGGGAGGGAGTGGTACGGAACTCAGTGATGTCAGCCCCTGCTGAAAATCCTCTATCCCCGACCCCCTTGATGATACCTATCATCACCTCGGGGTCATCATCTAGTGCAGGCAGCACCTCGTACAGCTCGTCCCTCATCTTTATGTTAACCGCATTCAGCGCCTGGGGACGGTTCAGCGTGATATAGGCAATGCCCTCCTTTTTCTCGTAAATAATCGTTTCAAAGGCATTCATACTAAGAGTACCTTATTCTCCCTTGAATTGCGCCTTCCTTTTCTCCAGGAAAGCCTTGATACCTTCGGCTCTGTCTTTGGTTGTCTGCAACAGGAATGAGAGGTCAGCCTCCAGTCTCAGCCCTTGCGCGAGCGTCACGTCCATGCCCTTGCTCACCGCCTCCTTGGCATATCTCACGGCAATGGGTGCCCTTGAGACCAGCTTCTTGGCGATCGCCTCAGCTTCCTCACGGAGTTTTTGCTTCGGCACTACCTTGGAAACCAAGCCAACGCGGTATGCCTCGGCAGCGTCTATAGGCTCTGAGGTAATGACCATCTCTGTAGCCTTCCCCTTGCCCACAATTCTGGGCAGACGCTGGGTTCCTCCGCCGCCGGGGATGATGCCGTGGGAGGTCTCGGGGAAACCGAAATGGGCGTCCTCCGAACAAATCCTGATATCGCAGCTCAATGCCAGCTCCAGGCCAGCGCCTAAAGCATCCCCGTTGATAGCAGCGATCACAGGGCAATTCAGGCCAGCCACCGCCTTTGAGCTCAGGCTTGCCGAATTCATCTGCTTAAGGTTATCTGCGGAGACAGAGCGAAGCTCGGCAATATCGAATCCAGAGCAGAATACCTCACCGGCTCCAGTGACGACAACCACCCTGACCTCATCATCCTGGTTTATGGCGCGGCAGGCATCGACAAGCTCGTTCGCCATCTCAAGGTTTATAGTGTTGCCTGTGAGGGGGCGGCTGAGGGTGAGCCAGACGACCTGCTCTTTTTTCTCGTAGATTATGGTCTTGTAAGGCATGAGGTTTCCTTGGCTCGGAGTCCAGAGAAAATCTTACCTGACCCACAAGACTGTGTCAAGGAAAACACGGGTTATGGCAGACGTTATCATCCACAGGAAAACTGTGGCGTTGTCACTGCTAAGGGCTCAGGGCCGAAGGGTTAGGTGAGGGTGGATGATGCCCGTAGGGGCAGACCCGCGTGTCTGCCCGAAACCGGTAAGGAGACCCAGCCAGGCCAGGAAGTCCGGATGAATTATCTCTACTTCATATGCTCCAAGTCGATCTCAGCCTTGATTTGATGGAGTTGGGCCCTGAGTTCGGCTTCGTGTGCTCTCTCTTGTTCCAACAAAAGCGAAAAGGTCTTTTTAGCGCTTTCACTCGTTGCTTTCCGGTGGGCGTTTTTGTAGTACTCGATTGAGGCTTGCTCGCGCGCTATCGCAATCGATATTATTTCAGCTACTTCTTGCAGGTCTTTTATCTTAGACATGACTTCCCCCTCCCGATTGTCCAACGCCTCAGGAGTAGACTATTTTGCCTCCGTAATGGCCCAGAATACCGACTATCGGAACTAAAATCACCAGTAGCGCCAGGTACACATAAGAATAAGATACTTCTGATATCAGGATATTTGTGTCTACAGTTCGCCAGATAAAACACGTTGTAACAACAACAGCCAGCAAAACACTGAACATCGCTTTTCGGATAAATACTCTGGTCATCCTCTTTTCGTAAGTCACACTCCAACTGAATACGCCGGAAAACCCGGACAAAGCTGCAGTTAAGAAATCACCTATAAGCAAATAGTATGACGCTGATTCAAAAGAGGGTTTATCGGTAGAAATATAGATAATGGCTAATATAGGGATCGCGATGGAGTATGCTATCGCAAAATGAACTAGCATAGGATGAGGATGAAATCCTTCTATTCTGCTTGCCAGCGTCCTTATAGAAGGCTTCTCTTTTCTTAGCTCCCCCACGACCGGGAATTTCGTCAATACTTCTTCGGCGTGGGGTGCATTCGTTATCTCTTCAGTCGAATCGGTTCCGGCAAAATGGCGGCCCTGATGCTTCCCGCCTGTCCAGAGAGGACTGCCGGAAACGTCATAGACCTTTCCTTTGAAAGCTATGTATGCGGGTTTCCCGGATTTTCCATCAAACCCTTTCAGCTCTCTCAAGGTGAATAGCTTTTGCCCTGCGTTTCCCATTTATTCCTCTTGGAACTCTTAAATCAGGTTACTCTGCAAAAAGAATGCCCAGGCTCTTTGCGTAATTCTGAGCCCTTTTGCTTCTCTGTTATTCGACTGTGCCAGGATACTCTACATGCTAACAGCAGAGAATCTAGAAATCATAAAATTGAGAGGAAAAAGATTAAGAAGTTATGACATTTTTACGAGCATCTAACACCGCTATATGCTGAAAAGGCAAGTGATTTCAGGGCGCTATAAGTCACGGCGTTCCTACGACCTTTTGTTTTTTAGCTTGTCGCTGTAATGCTCGCGAAACTTCGCTAGTTTTGGCGCAATAACGACCTGGCAATAAGGTTGTGCCATATTTTGCTTGAAATAATGTTGATGATAGTCCTCCGCCGAATAGAAGGAACTAAATGGTGTAACCTCAGTTACGATGGGAGCATCCCATATCTTCGCCGCATCGAGCTCCTTAATCAACTGCTCAGCAATAGCTTTTTGCTTATCGTCGTGGTAGAAAATTACAGAGCGATATTGAGTGCCCACATCAGCCCCTTGACAATTCAAAGTTGTGGGATCGTGCATCGAGAAAAATAACGCTAAAATCTCTCTATATGAAATCACCTTCGGATCAAACACTACTTGCACCGCTTCAGCGTGACCCGTCCTGCCTCCGCATACCTCTTTATAGGATGGATTTGCCGTCTTGCCGCCCGAGTAGCCTGATACTACACGCTCTACGCCTTCTAACTCATTGAAGATGGCTTCAAGACACCAGAAGCAACCACCGGCGAGCGTGGCAACCTCCATGTCGTTGTTGCGCTCGCTAGAGCTTTGATTATTCTCCATCTTACCCCTCCCCACATGAAATCAAAATTCATACAGCCCTTTTAATTCGACTCGTAACAGCACTTCTCACTGAAAAGCAGGGCCGTTAATATCTGCGTTATTGTTGTACCCCTCTTTTTCCCAATATCCGCGGAAATCTTCGCTCGATGATAGCTCAATCCTTTGTACCCATTTAGCCCATTTGTAGCCGAATTTCCCTTCGGCAACAACCTGAAAAGGGAACCCCCTATCTGCAGGCAGTGTTATATCGTTGAGCTTAAGTGCGATAATTGTGCTGTTGCCCAATATGTACTGCAGATCCAATGAAGTAAATCCGGCAGAATCATCTGCGCTATAAAAGATGACCGTTTTAGCGTCAGGCTGAACCCCGGCTTGCTCAAAAATGGAGGCTAGAGTCGGCCCTGTCCATTTAGCCGTGAAGGACCAGCCCTCAACACAGTTGAGTGTGACCAGCCTCGACTCCTGGGGTAGCGACAGAAGGTCAGCATAGGTCAATTTCAAAGGGTTATTCACGAGTCCGTCCACGGTAAGCACATAGGTATCTTTATTTATGTACTGGGTACCCTTTATTGCATTGTTTCGCTGCTGACTTATGGGAGTAAGCTTAACTCCCAAATATTCTGTGGCCTCCGTCTCTCCGGGTGGCGGTGTGAAAGGCTGCTTACAGGCGGTTATCGGCACAGCAAGCATCAACATAATGACTATTGGCAATACCAACCTTTGTACGAACTTTCGACTCATGGCTGCCTCCTCTACGTAAAGTATTCCATGTAGACGACCCCTGCCAGAAGACAAACTCCAATAGTAACAAGTATGCTGTTGGGTAACCAGACTTTCTTTAAGCATCGAGACGGTAATCTAAGCCTTACGTTTGTAAGCACATGCGTAATAAAGACAACCGCCATAGGAACTTGAATGACTCGGTGAATTGAATCTGCCGTACCCCGATCAATCAGGCCGAATGAAGCCTTGTATATTATTTCGGTACGAGTAATGCCCCATCCGGAAATTAACAAAACAATAATCGCAGCCAGGAGGAGCCAGGCGCTTACTCGAGCGATCCGCTTCAAATAAACGTTTGCCCTTCCCGCATCCTGAACAACGCTCTGTATTTGCTGGCTCATTTTGTTACTGCCGCCTCATGCTGGATTGCGGATTCCAATACTATGACAACTCAACACAGGTCTGGTTATTCGCAGGGAGATAGTCCGGTTACAATGATAGGCATTGGGGGATAAACAAGTCATAAAATGCGGATGCAAAAAGTCAAATAGTTATGACATTTTAGGGAAGTATCCGAACCGCTGAATTCCATGCCGTCCCAAAAACCAAATGCTTTTAGAACGCCATGCTGTGTAGGGCTACAGAAGGACTTGTATATTGAACGGGGTATAATGGGCCCGGGGAGTTAAGGAGGCGACAAAAGGGCTCCATTTTAGGGCAAGCACATAACAAGAACAAAACCCCATCCCGCCCATGTCCGCACGAAATGGTTTTTATACATCGATACGCATAAAACTGCGAAAGATAACTGCATGCGCAGGCAATCCGCTACCTTAACGAGGCCTGCATCGCTTCATGCCGCCTTAAAAGGTGACCCGGCATCACTCATCACTCTGTTCGACATTCCTCACAAAGTCGACCATATTCCCTTTGCGAAAATTCAGCGTACTGAAGAACTTCTTCAACTGTTCGTCGTCTTCTCTTAGAAGCACTTGCACCTCAACTTTGTTTTGCTCACAAACCTCACAAAACGTTTCCACCAGACTTCTACCTATGCCCAAATGCTGATACTGAGGGTGTACCCCCATCATGTCTATCCACCCTTTCATATCCTTTCCATATTTTACTCCGCGAATGTCTCCCAGAAGGAAGCCCACCGTTACTCCATTCAGCTCTGCTACAAAACTCAGGGCCGGATGATATACTTCTGCCTCCACGTCAGCCTCTACTTGCCATGAGATAGCTCGTTGCGGGCCAGATAACGACCTATCTATTACTTTTACTTTCGGTATATCTTCGTCAAGCATGCGACGGATTTTAATTTTGCTTTCATCTCCTTGCATTGCTGGCACCCCATACTCCACTCGCCTTTTCCCACTTATCACGATGCTCCACTATCGCGGATAATTAGTATCCTTTAAACCCTTAGCAGCTATATCCTCTATAAGTTGATTCAATGACGGGAGATGATGGATTTTCTGACGCTGCATCAGCCTGGCCGCCTTCTCAACGATAGGGCTCTTGGTCAAATGGCATGTCCTCACAGCTTCCAGCCCCTTAACAATACGGAGACATTCCTCATAGGACAGCTCCGGTTTGTAGTTTTGGTCGATGTTCTGTTCGTAAGGCTGGCGCATTCTTGCCCTTATAAAGGGATAAATTTGCCCATGCTTCAGCGGCTTCTTGCGTCAGTATACATCCCGCGGTAGAATATCGCAAATGCCAGGTATACACAAAGTATGCAGTATAGCAACTCAACGAATAGTTAGTTCTGGGCAGTAAAATGATAATCGACATGCATTCACACTTGTTTGTAAAAGAGTGGCTTCCTCGCGAATTTTGGGAGGGGATAGTCAAGACCGCTCAGTCCCAGGCAAAGAGAATAATGAAGGCAGACATTCCCTTCGATGAGATGGAAAAGATAGCCCTTACACCTCTTTGGGAGTCTTCTGAGAAGGCTCTCCTGGGTGAGATGGAGGCAGCGGGGATAGATAAGACAGTGATATTGCCTCAGGACTTCGAGATAGGTCTGAGCAGGACAGAAGTCACCATCGAAGAGCAAAATAGGCTGCATGCGGAGCTCATGAAAAAGCATCCGGACAGGTTGATAGCCTTTGTCGGCATCGACCCCAGAAGAAAGAACAGCGTGGAATTCCTGGAAAAGGGCATTAAAGAATGGGGGATGAGGGGGCTCAAGCTACATCCTGCTACGGGATTTTTCCCCAACGACAGAAGATTCTATCCACTCTATCGGAAGTGCGTGGACCTCAAAATCCCGGTCCTTTTTCACTCCGGGCCCATCATATATCCCCTGAGAAGTCAACCTGCCCACCCGGTATACCTGGATGATGTCGCAGCCGATTTCCCGGACTTAACCTTAATCGCAGCCCACATGTCTCACACCTGGTGGCAAGATTTGCTGGCGATAGCTGCGGTGAAACCGAATATATTTGTAGATATCTCCGGCTGGGAACTGGAGGTCATGGCCCGCTATGAGGATTTCTGCAGAATCCTGAAAAGATTCATAGATGAATTGGGATATGACAGGATATTGTTTGGCACCGACGGCCCCGGCTTCAGACAAGTCTGCCCCCCTCGGGACTACGTGCAATTGATTAGAGGGCTTTTACAGAAATCCCCTGAAGGGATAAAATTCACCGCAGAAGAAATTTCGGCTATACTGGGTGGGAATGCACAGAGAATTCTAAACCTGTAGCGCTTCGCATGACGAAAGTGCTTCTACAATGAGCGCCAAATAAAGAGACGGAGGGGGTTAATGATGAAATTCGAGGGAGTTTATCCCGCGATGGTCACTCCTTTAAACAGGGGACTTAAAATCGACGAGAATGGCTTGAGGCACGAGGTAGATTTTCTGGTCCGAAGTCACGTACATGGACTTGTGGCCCTGGGAAGCTCGGGGGAATTCCCCTATCTAACTGTAGATGAGAAGAAAAGGGTGATCGATATCGTGGTCGAGCAAGCTGACCGGCGGGTACCGGTTGTCGTCTGCACCTCGAGCGTGGGCACAGACGAAGCTATACTGTTGAGTAAATATGCCAGGGACAGAGGAGCAGACGGCCTCCTGATCAATCTGCCTATATATTTCCCCCTTACGGATGACGATGTATTTAATCACTACAAAGCAATCTCGAAAGCCGTAGACCTGCCGATTCTGCTTTATGACTTTCCGTATGTCACCCACCTGGAGATGTCGCCCGAGCTGATTTCCAGGCTATCCCGTATAGAAAACATTGTGGGGATTAAAGAGACTGGGCCAGTAGAAAAAGCTGAGCAAATCTTGCATATGATAAAGAAAGAGCCCTTCTACGTTTTCACCGGCATCAGTTTCATCCTGCTCCAGGCTCTAAAGATCGGGGGAGCCGGGGCCATATGCCCAATTCCGTGCATTGTGCCCAGGGAAGTTGTTGCGATATATGAGAGTTTTAAAAAGGGAGATATGGAAAAGGCTTCGCAATTGCAGGAAAAGATTTATCCGCTCGTCTCCATGGTGGCTGTGCCCGTGCAGTCTCCCGTAGTGAAGGAGGCAATGCGCCAGTTGGGGCACCCCATCCAACCCTATGTCAAGAGCCCTCTTCCCCGGATAACAGCGGCACAGAAAGATATCGTGAGAAAATCCCTGCTAGGACTGGGATTGATTAAGAGCAAAGGATAGAAGAGGCGCTGCGCTCATCATAGAGTCTCTGAACAGCAGGAGGACACGATCGGCGAATTTCATCATGACACTCAAATGAAGCCGCGACGACTAAGAATGGTTTGGCATCTGCAAGGTATGCTCGCAGGGAAGCGGATGGGAGGTTGGCTATGAAGATCGCGTTCTTTGAAATTGAATCCTGGGAGAGAAGGTATCTCAGGAAGCAACTACAAGCCCATGAACTCCGATTTTATCTGGAACCTGTAAGCCTGGATAATGCGGAGAAGGTCAGGGATATCCAGATACTATCTACCTTCATCGATTCACACGTCGACCAACTGCTCCTGGAGCGCCTCCCTGAGCTGAAGATGGTAGCTACCAGGTCCACGGGATTCGACCATATCGACTTGAATGAGTGCAAGCGAAGGAGCATAGTTATCTCCAATGTGCCTTCTTATGGTGAGAATACGGTTGCCGAGCACACTTTCGGCCTGATTCTGTCATTATCCCGAAATCTGTGCAATGCCTGTGTCAAACGACTCACCGGAGACTTCTCTATGAGAGGGCTGACAGGGTTTGACCTTAAAGGGAAGACCCTGGGCGTTGTGGGCACAGGACGAATTGGCCTTCACGTGATCAAGATTGCCAAAGGTTTCGGAATGAATGTGCTGGCCTACGATGCCAGGCAAAATGAGCTTTTGGCCGAAGTGCTGGGATTCGCTTACGTTTCGCTGGAGGAACTCTTGAGTCAGTCTCATATAGTAACATTGCATGTTCCGTATAACGAGCACACCCATCATCTTATCAACAGGGATAGAATTAGATTGATGAAGAAGGGCGCCTTTCTCATCAATACGGCCAGAGGCACAATTGTAGACACCGAAGCACTGGTGGAGGCTCTCGACAGTAAGAACATTGGCGGGGCGGGGCTGGATGTATTAGAGGGCGAGGAACTGGTGAGAGAGGAGAAAGCTATATTGGGGGACCCTAATAAATTGGAGGTCCTGTCTGGCCTGGGCATAAACCATATTCTTTTGAGCAAACCTAACGTTATCTACACACCCCACATCGCTTTTTATAGCAAGGAGGCGCTGGAAAGGATTCTGGGGACGACGGCACAGAACATAGTTGCTTTTGCCTCAGGGAATCCACGCAATGTTGTTGACGTCAACCAGTAGAGATAATGGATTTTTACTAAGTTGAAAAGTGTTGCTAAACGACCTCCATTGAGCGTTTGAGATTTATATCGGCAAGATGTTAACATTAAGGCGGATTATGTCAGCAGCAGGGGGCTCTAATGGCAGCAATACCACGGGATGCAGCGACTCTGATTCTCATGCGTAACGGCGACCGAGCAAGTACCGGAATTGAGATTCTGCTGGTACGAAGACACGCCAGAAGTGCCTTTATGCCCGGTGCTTATGTTTTCCCGGGCGGGGCACTGGAAGCTGCCGATTACACTCTCCAGGCCGAGAGAATTTGCCACGGGCTCAGCTTCGCGCAGGCCCAGGATATTATCGCGGGTACTTCCCCTCCGGAAAAGGCTCTGGGATTCTTTGTCGCTGCTATCCGGGAGACATTCGAGGAAGCGGGGATACTTCTGGCTTACCGGGAAACCCCCAATGTCATAGCCCTCAGCGACGATGAAGAGGCGAGGTTCGCCGGATACCGCAGACAGGTAAGTAAGGACCCCTTCTCCTTCGCCACAGTCATCGAGAGGGAGGGGCTGAAGCTTGCTGCCGAAAATCTCTTTTATTTCGCCCACTGGATTACTCCGGAGATCTCTCCTATTCGGTACGACGCCCGTTTTTTTGTATCTGCTGCGCCCTCAAATCAGGCTGTTCTCTGCGATGCGTTAGAGACTACCGAGCATGTATGGATTTCCGCTCAGGAGGCGTTAAAGGAGCAACGGGGGGATTTTTGGCTGCCTCCTCCGACACTGGCGAGCATCAGCTTGCTTGCCCGGTTCCCCAACGTCGATGAGGTCATCGCCTGGACCAGGAACAATGATATACTGACAAACGTTGGCTGAAGAGACTCCCAACCCTCGGCGGTATAAAGCTACTAAATCTCCTCTACAGGATGCGAGCGATATCGAATGCGCCCCATATCGCATCTATTATCTTGGCTGGATTCTCACAATCACCGACAGAATAGAGCTCCTTGACCTTCCCCTGCAGGGCTTTCAGCATATCCGTCTCCGGCTTTAGACCCAGGGCCAGTATAATGGTATCGGCCTTAAGCTCGGCCTCGAACCTGCGGAATTTATTCTCCACAACAGCGCCGTGCTCCGATATTCGGACCAGATTGGTGTTGGTCAAAACGCTCACGCCGTTCTCGGCCAGCATCTTAAACAGATACTGTTTGTTCGCCTCGAAGACCTCAGGGATGATATCCTCAAGCGCTTCGACTACGGTTACCTTTTTGCCTTTCTGCGCCAGGTAGACTGCGGTTTCGCAACCTACCAGGCCCCCGCCGGCGACAACAACACGTTCGCCAGCCTTCTTCCTGCCCAAAAGCACGTCGATGGCAGTGACAACCTTCTCATTCTTGATTCCAGGGATGTCAGGCACAAGTGTGCTGGAACCTGCGGCAACGATGACCACCTCCGGTTTTATTTTGTCCACCAGCTCCGGGGTAACCGCCTGCTTCAACTCGACCTTCACCCCGAGCTTCCTCAATTGAGTAACATAATAATCGTTCAGCAGTCTCACGTCGCGCTTAAACTCGGGTACAGACCCCTCTATCAGATGTCCCCCCAGCCTATCGCGCTTTTCGTACAGGGTTACTTGATGCCCCCTCAATGCAGCTACTCTGGCTGCCTCCATGCCTGCAACGCCGCCTCCCACCACAAGCACAGCCCTGGGTTTCTCAGACGGGACAATGGTGTACTCCTTCTCGTTACCTGTGGCAGGGTTCACAGTACAGCTCAGCGAGGCTCCCATCATTATCCTGGCTAAACATCCATCGTGACACCCTATACAGGGGCAGATGTCCTCCTGTCTGCCCTCCTTTACCTTCAAGGGCCATTCCGGGTCCGCCAGAAGTGCCCTTCCCAGGGCGACAAAATCCGCTTTCCCAGCCTTGAGAACTGAGTCTGCCAGCTCCGCATATCCCAGCCGCCCCACAGTGATAACGGGTATTTTAACCGCCCCCTTCGCTGCTTCCGCCATGTCTACCATGCAGCCGGGCGGCTGATATATCGGCGGATGCGGCCAGTACCAATCATCGTAGCAGCCGGCATCGACATGGAGGGCATCTACACCTGCCCTCTCCAATCTCCTGGCAATCTCCAGAGACTCCCCGACGCCGCGACCGCCTTCCAGGTAATGGTTGATGGCATACCTGTAGATCACAGGGAAGTCATTTCCCGCTTTCCTTTTTATGTTTTTTATGATTTCCAACGAAAAGCGGAGTCTGTTGTCCAGGCCTCCCCCGTACTTGTCTTTCCGTTTGTTCCACAGAGAGGTCGTAAACTGGTCCATCAGGTATCCCTCGTGGCCGTGCAGCTCTATGGCATCAATGCCCGCTTCCTTAACTATCTCGGCGGCGGTTTTGAATGATTCTATTATTGCGTCCACCTCGCCTGTCGTGAGCTCGCGGGTGATTACCTTCTGGTCCCAGACGTTGGGCACAGCAGATGCTCCCACCGCTTCGAGGTTCAATAGTGCTATCATATGGGGGTTAAACACGCGTCCGAAGCCTGCTGTCAACTGGATCGCTATCTTAGCACCATGGCTGTGAACAGAATCGGCTAACTGCCTCAGCATAGGTATAACGTCGGGACCATCGATTCTCGGTACGAAAGATAACCCCTGCTTTTTTAATGGCCCGAACTCGATGTCCAGGGTAGGAAGGCAGAGCCCGGTTATTATCAGACCGACGCCACCTCTGGCCCGTGCCACATAGTAATCTATAACTCGCTCCGAAATCCTGCCATCTGGTTCTATGAGTCCGATCATGCCCATGGGGGCCATCGCTATTCTGTTCTTTATCTGCAGCTTGCCTATTCTGCCCGGCTCGAACAACTTTTCGATCTTGTACATATCTGACTTCCTTTCTTTAGCTGATGCGGATGCCGGCTCCAGAAGCTCACGGAAGCTCTGGCAATAGTGTACCCATGCTAATATTCGGCAGGGGTGAAGGTCACTGCCACAGCCCGCTCCGCCTTCGGCTTCACTTTATGAATAGATAGTGTATGTCAGAGTGTAAAAGTTATGGCCGATCCCGTAGTTCTCATAGATAACGAAATTGTATGTCCCACTGGTTTGTGCCTGCAAGCTGAAGGTCGCCTGTCTAATCCGGCCAAGCTCTTTCACCACGTTGCCGTTAGGGTCCTGGATTTGTGCTCCGATATCATACGTATTCGCTACTATCTCCCCCTGCACCCACTGGCCGGCGCTTAGTTGTATCGGTATCGACACTACTTGCCCGTACAGCTCACCGGTCACCGGAGTCTGGTCTTGTGGTGTCAGTTCGGTAAAGTAAACGGTCACACTTTTGTCCGAGCTCATAGTCACCGTGGTCGGGTTTACGCCATTGCTGTCGGTTCCGTTCCAGTTCTTGAAGATATAGCCCAGTGCCGCCGTAGCGGTCAAATTGACTACAGTACCGGCATCGTAAGTGTTCTTGGTGAGGCTCACGCTGCCCCCCTCGCTCGGATCGCTCGCAGTTGAGAGAGTATAAAGCCTGGTGAAATAGGCAGTAACCGTTTTGTTGCCATCCATTACCACGTTCAACGTAGCGGATGCGCCCGAGGCATCCCCTCCCCAATGGTCGAACCTGTAACCGGTGCCGGGCATGGCTGTCAGGGTTACAGTAGCTCCGGCTTCATAGTTGCCGCCCGGAGGGTCGACGCTGCCGCCACCCCCGGGGCTGAGCCTGCTTTCGAGAGTATATATGACCTTGCTGAAAACAGCGACGGCTGTCTCATCGCTATTCATAGTTATAACCGTATTGTCTGAGGTGCCTGAGATACTCCCTTCCCAGTGGTCGAACCTGAAGCCTATGGCCGGGGCGGCTACCAGGGTAACCTCCGTTCCTGCGTCGTAGGTACCATTGTTGACATTGACGCTGCCGCCTCCCACAGGGCTGCTGAGGACAGACAGGTCATATTGCCTGACAAAATAGGCGATAACGGATTTCTGGCTGTTCATGGTGATTTGAAACGTGGTTGATACACCCGAGGCGTTGCCTCCCCAGTGGTCAAACCTGTAACCTGCGGCCGGGGTGGCTGTCAGGGTCACCTCTGTTTTATCCACATAGCTGCCGCCGCTGGGACTGATACTGCCGCCCTCATCGGGGCTGCTGGAGGTTGCGAGAATATAGTGCGCCGGCCCGCCACATGCCCCCAGTACCGATACAGACACAAGCAGCAGGACTGCCAGGATGGTCGAGCAGATTTTCTTGTTCACTTCATGCCTCCTCAGGAGCATTTTTGGGTTGACAACCTGGAAAGCTGAAATCGCCTTTGATTTTTCACATGTGGATTATAGCACAAAAAAAGCCCTGTCAAGCCCCCAAATGCCCGCCCGAATGCCATCGTGTAATTGTTGCGAGGCCACTTCTGGCAGACTATTCCTCTCTCGCGCTCGGAATACGCTCCGCAATCTCCTCTTACTCGCAGGTAGGGATAGGCACGGTGAGATTGCCGCGGCCTCCTTCGGATGGCCTCGCAACGACATGGGAATAAGGTGCGAAGGGGTGGGGTGAATACTCGATGCTTGCCTTCGTTTCCCTCGACAGATATACTTGTTTGAGAGGAGACAAAGATGGCAAATGACGCTGCTTTAGAGCAAGCCCTCAAGGAGATGAAAGGTATTGTTCCCTACGCCGTCGCCTCGAAGAGCGGCACCGATTACGATGGCAAAAAGTTCAGAATACCCTTCTTCGACCGCTTCTTTCTGGTGCATTACCCGGAAGTGAACATAGCCGAAGAAGGGAAAACGGCCCCTGTTCCGCAGTATCTGGAGATTCTCCTGCTGCACTACCTGTTGCAGGCTAAGGGCACATCAGTCGCCGATGAGTGGATCGCCTACCGTCAGCTTCCCGGAGCCAATTTATTCGAGCGGAGGTTCATTCAGATGGCGGTGCAGCCGCTTCTTCGCGCCTTCGATAACAATATCGAGGGATTTAAGAAGGCGGGGCTGGCCGTGGGAGGCATCCCCATAACCCGCACCGGCGATGCCGCCTTCAAATTCATGGCGCTGCCCAAAATCCCGATGGCCTGCATATTCTACCAGGGCGAGGAAGGAATACCCACCTCGGTCAATATCCTCTTCGATGCCGGCGCTCCGAACTACCTGCCTACAGAAGACCTGTCTCTGGTGGGGGTCTACCTCGTTAATGCAATGAGGAAAGTTAAGTAGGGCACGGGTGCACCGTGCCGAGTAACAGGTTACTAATCCCCCTCAATCCCCCTTTAATAAAGGGGGAAGCAGATAATTAACTAGCCCTTTAACAAAGGAGAGAAGTTTACGATCTACAAGCCCCCTTTTCTAAACTTGTCCCTGACTCGTTCAGGGAGGGGGCAATAGGGGATTACAAATCTCCTAATCTCCTCAGTATATCCCAGAAGGCCCCGCGGCATCCCGCTTTGATAGCATTCACCAGCACAGTGTTGTCATTGTAGTTGTAGTTCCGCTCCGCACCGGACGGCGAGACGAAGAAGAAGCGCTCATCTCCTCCGATAAGCCCAGAGAGATAGTCGGCAGAATCAGCACCCAGGCCTGATGACACATAGAATACCGGTTTAAAGAAATTGCCATTCCCCTCAACGGTGCCGCGTAGATTGGGGTTCTCCTGCAAAGAGCCCTGTCTCTGGACCATTTCTGCCATCTTCGTACGCGGGAAGATACGCACCCCGAACGAAACCCCTACCCTATCCGGAGAAAGCTTCTTCATGATCTCGATAGTCTGTCGCATAGACTCCCTGGTCTCACCCGGCCCGCCGAGCAGGAGGTCATACATGAAAATAATGCCCTCCTGGTGGCAGACCTCAGCCGTACGGCTGAGGTCTGCCACCGTGAACTCACGCCCCAGGCAGCGCAGCATGTCGTCACTGCCGCTGTCCGCCCCGAAATCGATGCCGGCACATCCCGCCCTGCGGCACAGAGCAGCCAGTTCCCGGGAAAAGGGCACAGGGCTGGCATACGCATACCATCTCACCTTTTCTCCCAGGCCGCGTCTAACCAGCTCCAGGCAGATGTCGCGGGCATGGCCTTCAGGGATGTTGAACTCACTATCGCAAAAATGTAAATGGTCGATGCCCATCTCAAGCAGTGACTCTATCTCATCGGCAACGCTTTGAGGGGAGCGAAGACGCAACTTCTTCCCCTTACCTGCAGGGTCAGCGCAGTAGATGCACTCCCCAGGACAGCCCCGCTTGCTCTCAACGTTGCCCATGCCGCCCTCAATGAAATAGCGATAATTGCCGACTGTGCTTCTCTCCAGTGCACCAATGCGGCTTAGTTCGAGGTATTTGGGGGCGTTAATGAGGTAGCCTTCTCCGCTGCGAAATACCAGCCCCGGCACATCGCGATAATCTCGTTTTGCTGCAATCCTCTCGACAAGCAGAGGCAGCGATAGCTCACCCTCTCCCCAAATCCCCAGGTCGAGGCCGTAATAGCTCAGAATGGCCTGGGGCATGATAGAGAACCCGGAGCCACCCAGGACTATGGGCGCTTCTGTCTTCACTTTCAGCAGGTCTATGACCCGCTTGTACCTGTCAATACAGAAATCCTGGCTGGCGAGGTAAGTGTCATCTGTGTTGCGCAGCGTCACCGCTACTATCAGCACATCGTTACGGGCAAAATAGCCCTCGATATCGCGGGAGATATCAGTCGAGAAGCAGAGGTCGAGCAGGTCTACTTGAAACTTGCTCCTCTTGAGGGCATACGCAAGATAGTCCAGCGCCAGAGGAGCCACGGCAGGCTTCATCTGGTTGGGATTGACCAGAAGCACCTTGCCCCGTCTCTGTGACGAAACCCTTGCACGCATCGGTTCACCACCCGGCCATTCCGTTGACCTTTTTCAGCCAGGCCAGGGCAGCGCCCATAGCCGGCTCGCTTAACCGCAGCCTGTGCTCGGCGCCCGGGATAATAGAGATATCCTTGGGCTCCTCAGCCCTGTTATATAGCTCCCGGGCATGGCTCAGGGGTACGGTCTGGTCGCTGTCACCGTGGACTATCAAGACCGGGCGAGGCGATATTTTATGTATCCACTTGAGAGTGCTAACCTCATCGAAGCCCCTGGCCCATTCCTTCACGGACGGCGGGAAATTGTCATCCCTGACTATGCCCACCTGGCGGCAGTGTGCCAGAAACTCCTCAATGCGATTGAACTCAGCTATATCAAAGAACCTGGCGGGACAGGCACAGGCAACGATCGAGGAAGCTCGCTTATCGTGGGCAGCGCAGTAGACTGAGGCCATGGCTCCACCGCTGAACCCCATCAGCGACAGCCGGGATTTATCCACGGTATCAAGCTGGAGCAGGTAATCAATCGCTGCTTTCACATCACGCGTCCAGCCCAGCATGTCGAAATTGCCTTCGCTCTCGCCGGTGCCCCTGAAATTGAAGATAAAGGCAACAAAACCCTCCCTGCAAAACCTTTCGGCAAGCAGGGGATAGCCCCTGTCGGTCGGATCGGGAGTTCTTTTGGCAGGGACGCCATGACAGATGCAGAGGGCGGGATGTGTGCCTTTGCCCGAGGGAAGATAGACCTCCGCTGCAAGCCGAAGGCCGTCAACTTCAAGCTTAACCTTTTTTGCCGACATGGGCTTTTCCGCTCTCCCGGCCCTCCTTTGTCGTTACTTTCTGCTTGAGGCGGTCTACAGCATACTCGCAGGCAGCGAAAGCCTCCTGACGATGGACAGCGGCAACGGCGATGACTATGGTAACCTCACGGCCCTATCCTCCCTTTTCGATAGCAGAAAGCTATCTCGTCCATTTCCCACCTCTTCCTGATTTCAGCGATTATATCCTTCAGCATCTTCTCCGGCGCTTCCCCGGAGACGCCGTGCTCCAGGTAAAGCACTTTTTTGTCCCCGGAGCGGCCTCGTACCCTGCCGGTAAAGGTGACCACTGCACCGCAGTTTTCTGCTTTAATCCTGGCGATGACTTGCTCGGGTATTATAGGCTTATCCGTAACCTCGAGTATATCTTTCTTGCTCATCTCTGTCTCTCCCAGGGAAAGGCTCTTTCAAGTAACATCTGGGCAAATTATATCCTATCAATGGTTTGAAGTCGAACCTGAATTGTGAAACTTTCCGGCTTTGCTTTCTCTGACAGCCGTTTTCATGTTAGATTAGCGGTAAATACTTCGTGGTATAATAGGGGCCGAATATTCGGAGAACAACAATGATGAGGGTAGCGGTAGTTCTAGCTTTGATTATATTGGCATTGAGCATTCTGGCGGGCTGTGGGACGAATACTCCCCAGGCTAAGTTCTCTGCCACACCCCTCAGCGGCCACCCTCCTCTGGTGGTACAGTTCACCGATAAATCAACAGGCAACATTAGTGCCTGGGAATGGGACTTCAACGGCGACGGGGTACCGGATAGCAACGTCCAGAATCCGGAGTATACTTACGAAAGTCCCGGCAACTACACAGTCAGCCTGACGGTGAGAGGGCCTGATGGGAACAATACTATGGTGCAGAAAGATTACGTCCAGGTCACGCGCTGTTACCTGGCTGACTTTGCCATCGAGTCCATACCGGTGAACTGCGAAGTTCAGGGTAACGGCACATTATGCGAAGGAACTACCACGGTTCATTTTATCGACAAATCCACGGGCAATGTAACTGCTTGGGCATGGGACTTCAATAACGACGGAATCATTGACAGCACCGAGCAAAACCCCACTCACACCTATACCCAAAACGGTAACTACACCGTGACCCTCACCATCACCACACCCGAATGCAAAGATACAGTCACGAAATGGGACTATATTAACCTCTCCGGATGCCACACCTGAGGCGGAGGCTAAGATAGCGCCGGTCAGGCGCAAAAAACCAAGGCTGCATATTGCTCACCACGGGGGGGCAGGTTCCGAACCTGCCCCCACTGCATGGATTCCCGCTTGCACCGAATGATATCCCAGCAGGGGCTGCGTTGTGCTCCTACAAGGCATCAAACAGCCTCTATTGGAATCTGCTTGACTGCCATGTTCGATGTGTTATCATGTTTGGGAACAGAGAGCAGTGATGATTGCCTCATTGCCTGTCAAGATGCGGTTCCAGTAGGAGATATCAGCTTCTGATACGTTTATAAACCTTGCGTCCTAGGGTGAAGGGACAGGAGTTTTGAGGCATAATGTTTTCCACTAAGACCAGCGCCGCTGGCCTTTCAATTCTTTCCAATAGCATCCTTGTCGCCCTCAAGCTAGCTGCTGGCATTTTCATGGGCAGCGTCAGCGTCATTTCCGAGGGCGCCCACAGTGCCGTTGACCTCCTGGCCGCCTTCATCGCCTTCGTCAGCATACGCGCCGCCGCCAAGCCTGCCGATGAAGAGCACGAGTTCGGCCACGGCAAGTTCGAGAATATCAGCGGCACCATCGAAGCACTGCTTATTTTCCTTGCTGCAGGGCTTATTATCTATGAGGCCATAAATAAGATAATCACCAGAGCCACGCCGGAATTCCTCACCGCAGGCATTGCCATTATGGCGTTCTCGGCAGTGCTCAATTTCTTTGTATCACGCTTCCTCCATAAGATGGCAAGTCGCAGCGATTCAGTGGCACTTGAAGCAGATGCCTGGCATCTGACCACCGACGTCTACACCTCTCTGGGCGTCTTCGCAGGGCTGATAATAGTAGAGATAACGCACTGGTATATACTGGACCCTATAATTGCTATAGGAGTGGCTTTGCTCATAGGCAGGGCAGCCTGGAACATTACCCGCAAGTCGGTAGGCGGCCTGGTAGATGTGCGCCTGCCCAAGGAAGAGGAAGATATCATAGCAGCCAGCATTACAGAGCATCTGGGGGAGATAACCGGTTTTCACGAGCTGCGTACCCGTAAGGCAGGAAGCCAGCGTTATATAAACTTGCACCTTGTCTTGCCCAAATCGGTGACACTGGAGACAGCTCATAAGCTTTGCGATCACCTGGAAGAGGATATCAAGAGCAAGCTGTCCAACGGATTGGTCACCATTCACTGCGAGCCCTGTGAGCAAGCTGAGGACGGCTCTTGCCCACCCGACTGCCCCGTAGTAAATTGCACTGTACGCTTAGAAGAAAAGGATTCCGGGAAATCGCATACAACGCGGTCAATCCAACCGAATACCCTTCGGCTGCTTCGGCAAAGGCGATTCCGCAAGTAGTCGTAAAGGGAGATAACACGGAGGTCAGTCCTCCCTTCTTAACGCGATCAGCATGCCGCTGACAAGAAATACAATAGCGTAAGCTATCATCACCGCTATGCCCACCCCCAAATGGGGCGTAAACGTTGGCAAATTGGATTCGCCCCCTCCACCCCTAAAAAGCAAGCTACTTGAGGTACCTAAAACACTTGTTATAAGACCCGACGAGTAAGTAACAATGAACCAGGGCTCCTGGTTCACACGCGTCAGGATCCCCTCCACCACCCGCAGTACCACCATGAGAAACAGGAAACCCACAATTGTGGAAGAAATGGAGCGCTTCAGAAGGCCGCTGAAGAAAAATACTACGCTTACTGCGGCGGCGGAGAAGAGTAAGGCTGTTAAGAAGGACTTCCCCAGTCCTGTGGGAATTGCTCCCCACCCATATAGTTGTGCTATCTGCAACATCATGACCACGTAATAGAGAAGAACCACAAGGAAGGTAGCCAACAATGCAGCTATATACTTACCTGCGAAGATTGACGACCGTCTCTGCGGCGTGGGGAACGATAGCAGGTTCGTCTTCTTCTCGAACTCACCGCACACTGCATCTCCGGCAAACATGGCCGCTGAGATTACTATCAGTACGTTGAGGAAAGTGAGGACGTTGTCGGCAAACACGCCTGCAGTGTCCGGAACTTTCACATAGAAGATCAGGGGTATGATAATAGCCAGTGCCGCAATTATGAGAAGCCTCCTGTTCTTCAGGTATTTCACTAATTCAAACTTAACTGAGAGATAAGTGTCGAAGACATCGTTCATAATATTATCTCTAGCCATTTCCATCTAATTGCCCCCTTTTCTCCTCACCCATGACAGAGACGTAGTAGTCTTCCAGTCCTGCGCTCTCTACATTGTAAGAAACCACATCAAAATTCAAAGACACGAGACGTCTTAGTATTTGAACGCTTGAATCCGGTTGCCCGTCGTAGAGCAGTCGAGCAGTGTTATCGTTCACGTCTACGCTTTTTATCAGTTCTATTGCCCTCAGTTTCTCAATTTCTTCCCGCGATAGCGGCTTGAGAAACTTCACATCCACCACCTTACGTTCCATCGTGCTACCGATCCTATCCATGGAATCCGATGAGACAACCTTGCCCTTATTCAGGAAGACCACTGTATTGCAGACTTCGGCAACCTCCCCCAGGAGATGAGAACTCAGGAAAACTGTCATGCCCACGCTACGGAATTGACGTATCAACTCTCTGACGTCCCTGATCCCTTCCGGGTCCAACCCGAGGACCGGCTCGTCGAGGATAAGGTTGTCCGGTTCGTGCAATATGGCTTTGGCTATTGTGAGCCGTCGCAGCATGCCCGTGCTGAAGGTACCTATCTTCTTATGCTCCCAGTCCGATAGCTTCACCAACTCCAGCGATTCCTTGATTCTGCGGTCTATATCTCCACCGCTCATCCTGTAGACCCTGCCGAAATAGGTCAGCATCTCGCGAGGGGTCAGGTAGTCATAGACGCCGGGTACTTCGATCAGCGCCCCGATAGTGCGGAGAGCCTCTCTCGGCCTCGCCGCTACGTCGACGCCATTCACGTAAGCATGCCCTGAGCTGGGCCTGCTCAGGCCGGTCAATATCTTGATAGTAGTCGTCTTGCCCGCTCCGTTGGGACCAACGTATCCCACGACCTCACCTTTTCTTATCTGCAGGGAAATCCCATCTAGCGCAGTAAAGTTATTGCCGTATCTCTTGACGAGGTTCTCCGTTTGAATTGCGTATTCCATTGCTTTAGCTCCTTGTTGCCCCTGATTGGCCACAGGCTAATAGAATATTATCATGCGGCCAGTTGAATAGTCATTACATTTCGAGGTGAAACGTTACAAAGAAGTAGCATTTCAGATTTCAGTCTGAAGCGAAGGCGATCCACTGGAATAAAGGTTGCCTATTACCTTATGCAGCAGTCGCCTGCCCTGACCTCTATTTTGCAACGTGGTTGCTCTGGCTTTACCCACGTTTAACCTCTCCGAACTCAGGCATAAAGTTCTGTAAAATCCAGATATAGGCTTCGGCAACCTTCCTCTGCTGCTCGAAGGATGCACCTCTAATTATGAGGGTACGACCCCGGTCGGTTCGCAGTGTTTTCCTCATTGTCGCGTGCCCTTCCACTTCGTTCTCCTCAATTCGTGTACACATTTCCCCCAACCTCCTCCTGCGCAGTCCCTTACGAGGGGCTTTGTCCCAGGGTAACCGACACTGTCATCTGGCTATTTCCACGCCAGATCGTTAACTGTACATTGTCCCCAACATTGTCCTGCCACAGCAGCTTTGTCAATTGGGATGCCTCAGTCACGTCCTGGCCCTGGAAGCTAGTGATGACATCGTTGGTCTCAATTCCTGCTTTGGCCGCCGGGCCACCTGGCTCAGCGTACGCAACCAGGACCCCTTTAGTTATAGATATGCCAAGCTGCGAGGCCAATGTGGGTGTGAGGTCTTCCATCTCGAGGCCAAGGAAGGGCCTGGTCACATGTCCGTACTTGACCAGGTCGTTATACACGCGGCTGGCAGTGTTGGCGCCTATGGCAAAGCCAATGTTTTCTGCACTGGAGATGATGAACGTATTGATTCCCACTACCTGGCCTTCCAGATTTACCAGGGGGCCGCCGCTGTTGCCCGGGTTGATGGCAGCATCGGTCTGTATCACGTCATAGTAAGCAGACTGTCCAATAGTGAAGGTGCGCCCCAGACCGCTCACTATCCCCAGAGTAACAGTGGGGCCGCCTTCTGACAGCCCCAGGGCGTTGCCAATGGCTATCACCCAATCTCCATCGCGTAACCCTGAGGGGTCGCCGAACTGAGCCGTGGGAAGGTTGTGGCCGTCTATCTTAATCACTGCCAGGTCGCTGGTCGGGTCAGCGCCCACGAGTTTAGCCTGATAGGTTGTAGCATCGTTGGGCAGCGATACCTCGATCTTAGTGTACCCATCTATTACGTGGTTATTGGTCAGGATATAGCCATCTGGACTGAGTACCACCCCTGAGCCGCTTTTCGTGGCTGTGGTCTGAAAGAAAAATGAGGTGTCCGTGTACTCAACAGAAACATAGGCCACTGCTGGCGTGACCTTCGCCACTACATCAGCAACCGAGGGCAGAGCAGATAGCGGCGTCCCACTGGGCGTTGTAGTAGGCTGGGTTATGGGCGTCGCGCTGGGGGTTGAGTTGTTACCTAGCGTGGCCGTAGTTGTACAGGCGCTGACCAACATTATCAGCAGAATGACCGGAATGAGAATCCTGAGTTTGCTTATCCTGGACATACTTCCTCCTTTTCCACCCTATCAATAGTAGGCCATGTTGCGATGCAATAACATTCTGGTTCACATTGGTATCATCATCCTTCAAATTAAAAAACTAGGATATAAGCTTTTGTTGCGTTCCCGGCAATGTAAAGGAGAACTTGCTCCCCTTGCCCACTTCGCTTTCAACCCAGATTTTGCCCCCGTGGAGCTCGACCATCTGCTTGGCTATGGCAAGCCCCAGGCCGGCACCACCCGTTTTCCTGGAACGGGCATCGTCCACTTTATAGAAACGCTCGAATATATAAGGTAAATGCTCCGCGGGAATCCCCTCCCCTGTATCTGCAACAGAGACCAGTACACCATCCTTATCGGCTGAAACAGCGACCGTCACAGTGCCGCCTGAAGGAGTGTGATTGAGTGCGTTATCAAGGAGGTTTGCCACAACCTGCTCGATTCTTCTGCCATCTGCCTCAATCTCGGGCAACCCCTCTGCTACGTCCATGCTCAAGGTTATGTTCTTCCCCCGCGCAATAACCTCAGCCTGGGAAACTCGCCGCTGCACCAGCTCTGCCAAGCTTGTGGGCTCGAACTCCAACTTCAGGTGTCCGGATTCAGCAAGCGTCAAATCTCGCAGCTCTGCTACAAGCCTGGTGAGCACCTCCGTCTCCTCTTTTATCGAATTGAGATTATCGGGGTTCGACTCGTATACGCCGTCAAGCATGGCATCCACTGTCCCCCCGATAACAGACAGCGGTGTGCGCAACTCATGGGCAATATCGGCAAATAAGCGGCGGCGCGACTGCTCACTGCTATCGAGGCTCGAAGCCATGGAGTTGAACGAGCTTGCCAGCTCGCCGAACTCATCTCCCGACTTGACATCTACTCTGTAGGCCAGGTCACCGCTGGCGATGCGGGCAGCTCCTTTCTTTAGCGCCCGGATTGGTTTAGTGAATTGTCTGGTCAAAAACAGGCCCAGCAAGATCGCTACTGCAGCCCCTACCCCCCCGGCTATAAACAGAGACGTGTTAACATGGCTGAGAAAGCTCTGTTCAGGTGAAAACGGCTGCGGTTGCTGTCCAGGCGCGATGCCGGGTATTATGAACTGCACGGTTACCATCCCGGACGATAACACATATAGTTTGCCTACCTCCTGGCCTGAGACAACGATGCTTGTTGGCTTAGACAACCCCACGCTTGCAGCAGTCTGGCCAAGCCACTCACCATCTGTGTCACCAACTATTGTGCCAGAGCTATCTGCTAAAATAAGCCGGTCATTGAGGAATACAGGCGAGTTCTCAAGCATGTCTTGTACCCCAGACCAACCGCCATTCACAGTATAAAACTCCCTAAGCCTTTCTTCTGTCCGCTGTAAGTATGAAGCCCTGCTTTGCGCTATGAACTCGCCGAACTCACTGGTAGTGCGGTGGTGGGTTAAATATGCCGTAACACCGACTGAGACGGCGACTACCAGAAGCAATGCAATGGCGAGCTTCCAGCTAAGGCTACGCACCCATACCCTCCACAAGTTTATAACCTATTCCTCGCACTGTTAGGATATATCTGGGTAAATCGGGGTCAGTCTCCACCTTCTTGCGCAGGTTCTTGATATGGCTATCTATGACACGTTCGTAGCCCTCATAGGCACTGCCTTGAACCTTGTCTAGCAATTGCATACGGCTATAAACACGGCCAGGCGCTTCAGCCATGACTCTGAGAAGGTCGAATTCGGTAGGTGTCAACTCCAGAAGTTTGTCACCGCGTCTGACCTCGTGCTTTTCCAGATCGATAGTTAACCCGGTGATCTCTATTCTTTTCGTCTTGATGGCTGCGCTCTCTGTACGGCGGAGAACCGCCCTTACCCTTGACACCAGTTCCTTGGGATTGAAGGGCTTGACTACGTAGTCATCTGCACCAAGTTCCAGGCCTAATATCTTGTCTGAATCATCGTCAAGAGCTGTCAGCATGATAATAGGGACGTTCGACTCATTACGCAGGGTGCGGCACACATCCCACCCTGATATCTCCGGAAGCATCAGGTCGAGAATGATGAGATCGGGGGATTCGTTCCTCGCCATCTGGAGAGCCAATCTCCCATCATAAGCGACGATGACTCTGTAGCCATCTCTTTCGAGATAGGCTCTCACAATGTCAACTATCTTCTTCTCGTCATCTACCACAAGGATTTTTTTGTGTGCCATGGGAAACTCGGTATAATCCGACTCACTTAATATTGATTGTCGCTTTACCCTAGAGAATTGTCAAACACTTGAGCGAAGGGTCAACCCAGACCCGAGCTGCCTCTTCGCCCCCAATATGTTTAAACCCAAATCAGCAAGACATTTACTGGCTCAATCCGGCTCCCCTGAAGGAAGGCGAGATAAGGCTCGATGTTATGGTTATACTCCTGGCCTCGATAGAACCATCAGCATTCCTATTGCCCGAAACAGCTATATTCTCGCCGGTCGAAATATCTGCCAGGCTGCCTTCGGCCATCTTCTGTATGGAAGTGCTGTTACCGATATTAACCAGAACGCTGCCAGTAGTTGTTTTAAGTGTGATTACACTGCCCTCGACCTTTTCCACTGTGCCCACAGTTGCTCCAAAACCCGAAGTGATTCCGGTGGAGTTCCCCGACAACTGGACACTTCCTTGCCCCGTGGTGGAAGAATACCGGATTGTCTGACTCCCCTGGCTCTTGCCGATGGCTACGCCTCCTGCCAGGGCACCGCCGATGGCACTGCCTAATATGACCGCCACTATCAGCAAGGTTACAAAAGATTTCGGTTTCATGGTTATCCTCCCTTATTCATAACGCAATGCTTCGATAGGGTTGAGGCGGGCAGCCCGGTAAGCAGGGTAGAGCCCGAAGACTATCCCTATGGCTGCTGAAACGCATACCGCCAGAATGGCTATGTCAGCAGATATCACCGTATTGATTGTCTGCCCGCCCAGAGTCAGCCCGGAGATAAGGCTTGAGATGCCCCAGCCCACAAGCACACCGATCGCGCCGCCGATCAGGCTCATTAAAGCAGCCTCTATCAAAAATTGAAGCAAAATGTTACCCCGCTTGGCGCCCAATGCCTTGCGAATACCTATCTCCCTTGTCCGTTCCGTGACAGATACCAGCATGATGTTCATGATGCCGATGCCCCCAACCAGGAGGGAGATGCCAGCGATAGCCCCCAGCAGGATAACCCACACCTGAGTTGAGTTCTGAAGGCTTTGTATCAAACTATTCTGGCTGGTGATGGTGAAATCGGCCTGGCCATTTGTGATATTGTGCCGCTGCTCCAGGATGGAAGTTATCTGCTGGGTAGCAGCATTGACCTGATTAGCGTTTACCACCTCGACATTAATGCTAGAAACGCTACGCCCGCCGGCAGAAGTCCTCGTCGAAGATAAGCGGTACATCACACTAGTTATGGGGGCCATGACTACATCGTCCTGAGAGCCTAAACCCGTACTCCCCTTGCTCTGCAGCACTCCTATCACCGTGAATCGGAGCCCGTTTATCTTGACATATTGACCCACAGGGTCCGTATCCGGGAATAGAGTCTCGGCCACACTACTGCCCAGCACCGCTACCATTGAATTGGACTGTACTTGCGCATTTGAGATAAAGTCCCCTTCCGCCACCTGGTAGTTGCGCACAGATTGGTAATCCGGCGTCACGCCTATAATCTGCGTTCGGGCGTTCTCGCTCCCGGCCACCACCTGACCGAAGGTGTCAACCTCAGGGGCTACCGCCGCCACAGAAGGAGCCAGATTTGGGTCAGCCAGAGCGTTGGCATCATCCAGCGTCAGTGTAGCAGCGCTCCCCTGCGCCCCCCGCACCCCTGCCTCGGAGCTTGCCCCCGCGCGAACGAAGAGCAGATTGGTACCCAGCGATTCGATATTGGAGGTTACGGCTGCCTGAGAGCCTTGACCTATGGACATCAACGCTATCACGGCAGCTACTCCAATGATTATGCCCAGCACTGTCAGGGAAGAGCGCATCTTGTTAGTAGTCAGCGCCGTTAAAGCCGTACGCAATGTCTTGACCAAACTCATCGTCCTCGCCTCATCACGAAAGTATCCCTATCCCGCCTTGCCCGGCTGATTGTCCGTCAACAATCTGGCCATCCCTGAGGAAGATAATGCGCTGCGTGCGGGCTGCTATTTCCTGTTCGTGAGTCACCACCACCACAGTAATGCCGTCCTGTCTGTTGAGTTCTTCCAGGATAGCTATGATGTCCAGGCTCGAGCGGCTGTCCAGATTGCCAGTCGGCTCATCAGCAAGTATGATGGCAGGATTGTTGACCAGGGCTCGGGCAATGGCTACCCTCTGCTGCTCGCCGCCGGAAAGCTCGGCTGGCTTATGGGCAGCCCGGTGGCTCATGCCCACCCTCTCCAGCGCTTCCTGCGCCAGCTTTCTGCTGTTGCTCCTGTTCCCATAAAGCATGGGCAGCTCCACATTGTCCACCGCTGATGTACGAGGTATAAGGTTAAAGTTCTGAAACACAAAGCCGATCTTCTTGTTCCTGACGTCAGCCAGTTGTGAGTCGGAAAGCTTGCTCACCTCCGCTCCGTCAAGAAGGTAGCTCCCAGAGGTAGGGACATCAAGACAGCCCATAACATTCATCAGGGTGGACTTGCCACAGCCGGAGGGGCCCATGATAGCCACCATCTCGCCCTTTTCGATGCGACAGCTCACTCCCTGCAAAGCCCGTATCTCTATCTGACCCATGTGGTACGTCTTGATAATGTCCTTGAGTTCAATCATATTTATCCACCTAACGTCCAATGAATACCGCACCACCACCACCAAAACCACCTATCCCGATACCCCGTGAACTACTGCTGGAACTGCTGCTGGAGGTGCTCGTGGTGGAGGTAATTACTACCTCATCGCCCGCGTTAAGCCCGCTCACGACCTCGGTCGACGTGCCGTTGCTTTGACCCACCTTCACCGCTCTCACTTCAGGCGCACCGTTAACCATCACCGTCACCCTAGGGTTAGTCGAGCTCCCGCTGATAGCAGCCGCGGGTACCAGCAGGACATTGTCTACCTCTTGAGTCGTGATGGTAGCTGTGGCGCTCATCCCTTGCCGCAACAGAACCCCTGAAGGGTCGGTCAAGTTAATGGTGACCGGGTATGACACCACTCCAGACTGGGAATTTCCAATAAGCGATATGCTTGAGACCACCCCGGAAAACTCATCGTTGGGCAGGGCATCCAGAGATACGGCCACTTTCTGCCCCACCTGCACCTGCGGGACATCGATCTCATCCACAGTGGCACTCATTTCGACATCTGACGGATCTACTATCACAATGGCAACCGTACCGGCACTCACCGTCTGCCCGGCATCCACATTCACCTGAGACACGATTCCATCGAATGGAGCTACCACAGTAGCATTGCCCAGCGCTGCCTCGGCATTATCAAGGGCAGCCTGAGCACTTGCCACCTGCTGCTGTTTCAATTCCAGGTTCAGAGAGCCCGGTCCCGTGTTCGCCAGAGCCTGTTCGGCTGCAGTCAGGCTGTCCTGGGCATCAGCCACAGCCGTGTCTGCGTTCTGCTTGGCAATCTCAAGGTTAAGGTTCGCTGTCTGCAACTGAGTACTTGCATTTTCCAGCCCTTGAGCAGTAATCTTGCCGCTCATGAACTGCGTCAGGCTATCATTGTAATTTTCCTGGGCATTGTCCACCGCATACTGCGCGTTAGCGATATTCAGAGGACCCTGCGTTTGAGCGTTCGAAAGCTGCTGCTGCGCCTCCACCACAGCCCGTTGGGCATCGGCAACGCCCTGTGTCTGCGCGTTTTGCAGAGTCTGCTGTGCATCACTCAGAGCGATTTTGGCGCTGGTCACCGACTCCTGCAAAGATAGCATGGTTGAATTATCGAGTTCGGCGAGTACATCACCTTTCTTAACGGAATCGCCTACTCCTACACTCAGCTCCTGCACAGTGCCCGCACTGCCGAAAGTGAGATCATCTATATTGGCGAAAACCAGGCTGCCGCTAGCGCTCACCGAGTTGGTCAGATTTCCGTACTGTACTCGCACAAGTCGAGAGTTGGCCGGAAGCGATGACGATGCGTTAGAGGTGCTGGCCCGGCCATAAGCGGCGTAGAAACCCCCAACGATACCACAGACTATCAGTAGCAGCACCACCACCTGCCACGCCTTCAACGTTACAAATATCTTAAGCATCTTTCCCTCCCAATTGCCAAGCAGGCAACTTCAATCTCGTATTATGCAGCTATAATATGGAGATTTTATGGAGAAAATCTGTTTTTTCAATGCAATTTTGCGACCACTTCTGGCTGAGACCGAGAACTGAGGCCTGACAGAGGGGAAGAGGTTAGGTGGCATCCGCCTGAGGCAGACTGCGCCTAGTTCAGAAACCTACCTCCTCAATACGCTCGAAGGGAATTTCCGTAGACACGGGGCCGATTCCCACCCATGCCGAACCCGCAACTTTCAGGGTGACCGCCCCCCCTTGTTTATATGCCTGATACAACGCTCCTGCGGCTGAAAGAATCTCTATCTCGTTTGTTATATCTAAACTGGTATAGCTGTTGGCCTTGATCGTGGTGTCCTCACTTCTATCTGCCGTGCCTAATTGCACCCAGTTGCCATCCTCCTCGAAATAGATGACATAGGCAACCCTGTGGAGGACAGCGCCAATCGGGCTTGAATTATGCACACTACACGTGACATTCACTGTCACAGTAGTCAGGCTGATGTCTTTCAGGGTGATACCTGTAATATGAACATCCGCGGCAGCCGCTTTGTTGGCTAACCATTCTTTGCAGCTCCGCGTACCAACAACAGCAAAGACCACAGCGCATACCACCAGAATGACGGCTGTGACCAGAAGCCACCTGGGAGCGCAGCGTTTCGGTATTTTGAAACGGTGCATCATGCACTACATTATATACAACGAGGAGGAGAACAAAAAGTTAAGGGGGACATTCCGCAAATGGCGTGAAGGCTCTAAACGTGGGTTGGGCCTGTTAGCGTTGCACAAAAGATGGTCAGGTGCAGCAGGCTTTATGCCCAGGGGGGCTCTTTACAATCGGAACTCGCAAAATAGTCGTCGTCCAGTTGTCGCTGGGCAAGCCCTGACTCGACGGCGGCCCTGGCCACGGCGTGGGTCACCGCCAGGTGCATTTTGGTGTCTATAGCGCTGGGGACGAGTTCTCCCTCAGCCGCAGCGCCGGCGATGGCTAAGGAAGCAGCTTTGAGCATCTCATAATCTATCTTTCTGGCCTTAGCATCCAGCGTACCGCGCCAAATCCCGGGAAAACCGAGCAGGTTGTTAACCGACCTGCCGTCAGCAGCCAGAATCGCCCCCGCTGCTCTTGCTGCCTCTGGAGTGATCTCGGGGTACGGATTAGATAGTGCGAAGATGATTTGCCCCTGCCTAACCCGGCTTGAGTCTATCATCCCCCTCACACCTGTGGTAGCAATCACGATATCGGCCTTCTGCATGATTTCATCGAAATTAGATGGAATGCCTCCTGCCTCCGCATGTCGCTTTATGCTGGCTTCAGTTCTCGCTGTGCCCATGGCGGGATTACCTGTGTACCGAAATAGCAACTTGCCAATAGAGAGGCCGGCTGCCCCCAGACCAATAAGCCCGACCTTCGCCTCCTGGAGAGCCACATTGGTAAGCTTGCAGGCATTGATCAATGCCGCCAGAGTAACTACCGCCGTCCCCTTCTGGTCATCGTGCATAACAGGTATATTCAACTCTCCGGCAAGTCTGTCCTCGATATAGAAACATCTTGGCGGTGCTATATCTTCCAACTGAATGCCCCCGAATGTGGGAGCGATATGTTTCACTGTCTCCACAATCTCATCTGAGTCTTTAGTGTTCACCAGTATCGGTATTCCACTGACTCCCACTAATTGTTGCAGCAGGGCAGCTTTCCCCTCCATAACCGGCATCCCGGCCACCGGGCCGATATCCCCCAATCCGAGGATCCGGCTCCCGTCAGTAACAATAGCCACAGAATAAGGTATGACAGTATAGGTGTCTTTCCAGCTCGGCTGGCTCTCGATTAACTTGCATACCTGAGCCACTCCGGGGGTATAGATTTTACGAAGGGTGTCCAGCGAGTTTATGGGAACAGTGTTAATCATCTTGATCTTACCATTCTTGTGGAACTCGAGCACAGCATCCCTGACCTGTAGAACCGAGACCTCTTTGAGTTTAGAAACCTCGTTTATTACCTGCGTAAGTTGTTCGTCGTTCTCGGCGTATACATCAATGTCTCGAATTGTGTAATTTGGGCCCAGATGCACCGTGGTTATATTTCCGATATCTACCCCGACCTTACCGATAGTTGAAGCCAGTTTGCCCAGGGTGCCCGGGATATTAGCATTCTTGCAACGCAAAGTCCTGACAATCCTCTCCACTATTCTACCTCCATATATCGAAAGCGCTCAGAAACGCTTTTTTGACCTCAGAACTCCAGTGAGAGATTATAGCACATCTGTACATGCCAAACCTAGCTATCTGAATCACGCTATAATATGCTATTATGAATGTAACCATATTTCAGGAAGAAGAGACTTAATGACCGCTAATACCGAGAGCCTTCCCCTGTTTCTGGGCTCTGTCATCCTCCTCTCAGCCTCCGGCGTGATGATGCCCGGCCCGGTAACAGCGGTTACGGTCACCAAGGGGTCGCAACGAAAATGGGCCGGCGCGCTTGTTGCCGTAGGGCATGGTATTATCGAGATACCCCTGATTCTCCTTGTCTACTTCGGACTTGCCAGCTATCTGAAGCTAACAGGGGTGCAAATAGGTGTGGGTCTGGCCGGTGGACTGATGCTTTTCTGGATGGCGTGGGGCATGTTCAGAACCAGGCCCACAGCCCTGGATGCCAAAAAGGATATGCCTCATAGCTCCATAGTGGCAGGACTGGCGACTACCGCTGCCAGCCCCTACTTCTTTCTGTGGTGGGCTACAGTAGGCGCTGCGCTTCTGGTAAGTGCCACCACCTTCGGTAAAACGGGCATCATCGCTTTCGGTGCGGTACACTGGTCCTTTGATCTCGTTTGGCTTTTCGCCGTCTCCTGGGTAGTGTTCAAGTCAAAGAGACTGTGGACACCGAAGGTAACAGGCATGGTGTTCGCCATCTGCGCCGCCGTCCTGGCGGGATTCGGGGTCTATTTCATTTATTCCGGCATCACCCTTGCTGTTTCGGCCTGAAAGTCATCAGGAGAGCATAATCCGGGCATCAACTACCGCATACCCGTGCTCCAACGCCTTCAACGGATTAAGGTCCATCTCCATTATCTGCGGAAAATCTTCCACCATTGCCGAAACCCTGAGCAGGAGTTCCTCAAGGGCCTTTATATCAGAGGGCTTCGCCCCCCTCCAGCCTTCGAGCAACTGGTATGCCTTGACGGAGCGCACCATCTCCTGAGCATCGATATCTGTCAGCGGATGAATGCGAAACACAGCATCTTTGAATAACTCAGTATAAATGCCGCCCATGCCGAACATGATAAGCGGACCGAATGATGGGTCCTGGGTCACCCCCACGATGACTTCGACCCCCTCCATCACCATTTTTTGAACCAGCACGCCGTCCATCTCAGCTTCTTTTGATATAGTGGCCAGCCGCTCCTTTATCTGAGTAAAAGCTTTACGTGTTTCCTCCTCCGAATGTACGTCCAGCACCACACCGCCAACCTCAGTCTTATGGATTATTGTTGTGGAGAGCAGCTTCACAGCGACAGGAAAGCCCATTCCCTTGGCTGCTTTCATCGCCTCCTCAGCAGTCCTGGCCGTCTTCGATTCCACCGCCTGGATACCATAGCAGCGAAGAAGTTCGTTGACCGAAGCAGCGTCTAGCCAGAAACGAGGGGCGTGCTTCTGCTTCAATGCTGAATTTACTATCTGCTCAGCCCGTTTCTTATCGATGCCTGCCAGCTCCGGGATAGTTCCCTTCGGCCTCTTAAGCCACTCGCCGTATTCACAAGCCGCGGCGAGCGCAGTAGCAGTAGATTCGGGGAAGGCAAAGGAAGGAACATACCCTTCTTCGCGTGAACCCAGCTTAACGGATATGCCGCGCGAGCCCATAAATGAAGCGAGAAGAGTCTTGCCTCGCTGGCGAAATTGCGGCGCTATTTCCCGAATGGCACTGGCCGCCGTTTCGACCTGGGTAACTATGGGCGGGATAAAGATAACTATGACAATGTCGATGTCGTCATCCTGGGCCATGAGTTTGAGAACTTTCCTGTATTGCTCGGCAGTGGCTTCAGCAGTCATATCGACGGGATTGGTGAGATTGGCTCGAGGCGGCAGGAAAGTTTTCAGCTCTGAAATAACCTTCTCGGATAGAACAGGCATTTCAAGGCCTCTTGCCGCGCAGGCGTCAGCAGTCATAATCCCCGGCCCGCCGCCATTGGTTACTATAGCCAGCCTCCGCCCCGAAGGTATGGGCTGGTGAGTAAGCAGGTTCGCCACATCGAACAGCTCTTCCAGCGTCTCTACCCGGATCATTCCGGCCTGCCTGAAAAGGGCTTCCGCAAGCACCTCGGTGGTGGCCAGAGCCCCGGTGTGAGATGCAGCAGCCCTGGAGCCTGCTGAGGTACGCCCGCTTTTCACCGCTATCACTGGCTTGGTTTCTGCCACGCTGCGGGCTGTGCGAGCAAACTTCCTGGGGTTGCCGAAAGATTCCAGATAAAGAAGGATGACGCGGGTAGCAGGGTCTTCTTCCCAGTACTGAAGAAGGTCATTGTTCGATACATCCACCCTGTTGCCCAGGCTGACGAAGGTCGATAACCCCATATTCAGGCTTTGCGCATATTCCAGAATGGCGAGCCCCAGGGCACCGCTCTGGGTGCCAAAAGCGACACCCCCTGCAGGAGGGAAAACAGGGGAGAAAGTAGCATTCATATTAACATTCTCAGCGGTATTTATGATCCCCATACAATTGGGGCCTACGAGGCGCATCCCGTATGCGCGAGCTGTTTCCAGCAGTTTCCTTTCCTCTTCCTTGCCTTCGGCACCGCTTTCTCCGAAGCCCGCCGATATCACTATTACACCGCGCACACCCTTGCGTCCGCACTGCTCCAGCACCTTGTGCACACCTTCTGCCGGAACAATAATCACCGCAAGGTCCACTTCTCCCATTATGTCAAGAACAGACGAATACGCCTTAACTGAGGCCACCATTTCAGCGCTCGGGTTCACCGGATAGGCAATGCCGTTAAAACCCTGGAGCAGCAAGTTGCGGAAGAGTGTATTGCCAATGCTCCCCTCTCTTCGCGAAGCTCCTATCACAGCTATGGAACGAGGGTTAAAAAAAGCTTTCAAAGATGCTATAGTAGCGACCTTCTCCCGCTCAGCGGACTTCTCTTCCACCACGGGGGTCGGGGCAATATCCAGCGCCACGCGGTAAATTGCCGAGTCAACCTGGTTCGCCACCCGGAAGCCACTGTCCTTCAGCATCTTCATAACTCCCTCGTTCTCAACCAGCACCTCAGCCTCAAAACGTCTTATCCCCTTCTCCCTCGCTATCGAGGCTATCTGCTCCAGCAGAAGGGTTCCGATGCCTCTTCCCTGGTACGCATCCTCAACTACTAAAGCCAGCTCGGCAGCATCAACCCTGGGCAGCCGGGCATAGCGGCCCACGGCGATAATTCTCTCCTCGGTCTCTTCACCGAGAGTAGCCACCAGAGCGAAGGTGTTGTCGTAATCCACAGTGCAGAAGCGCCGCGCCTCCTCCTTGGGCAGATTGGTCAAGACCTGATGAAACCTTAGATAGATAGTACGGGGGCTCATGCGGTAGAAAAAAGCAAGCAGCCTCTCTTCGTCGTCCTGCCGGATAGGCCGCAGATGCAGAGTGGAGCCATCCTTGAGTATTACCGCTGTTTTGTATTTGTTCAGGTTATCGTCGCCCTGGTTTGCTGTCATCGTCGCCCTTCCTCTTCCTACATTTTATATAGCTATAGTGCAGTCTCGCCAGAAGTGTCGGGCTCGGCACACTTCATTAGAAACGGATGTACTTAATGATACCCTACATGTCAACACCAGGAAAGCGGCGGTTCAGCCATCAAGATGGTTGGAAAGTAGTTTAACAGTAGCTATTAGCTTCGATTTGGAGTTAAGTGGCAGGGTCAGGATAGCATGAAACACTACAGCGCAGTAGTATAGGGTTCACACATCCCCCTATTCATTCCTTGTTAAAGCAGGACGCACATAAAGGTTTGCGGAACGATGTCCGAATACTTTCACCGCAACGATGGCAATAATTTTCTTTATAATCTGGGTCAGAGTACTCTTTCCACAGGAAAAAATGTCTTCCACATAAAGGATAGTCTACATTGTAAGGTATCTCCTCACCACCTCTAATGCAATAGCCTTTTTGTTCGGATAATCCCAAAGCTTTACCTATTTCTTTCAAGAAACCAACCGCTGGGCTATTTTGCTCCTTTCCCTTTGCTTTGAGGATTCTGCGTCTATCATTTACATCAACATTTGTAGCTCTGATATTCCGTTTACTAACAGTTGCATCAATTTCGGCAGAATCTACTATGAAATTGGCTTCCCTGCGAGCATCTACAAACACATCGTGGTCTTCCTTAAGAGTAAGCAATACGCCCATTTCCTTGTTATCACCGAATGAAGAGTCATAAAGGTTGAGTGAGGTAATCACCATAGACTCTTGGTTATAGAAACACTTTGCATGGAGGTCATTGAGAGAACGAAGCTCAAGATGTTCCAAATCACTTAGCTTCATTCTTTCCTCACTCTTTAACTTTTCACCCTGGCAAACCAAGATTATTCTAATGTTTTTGTTATCCAAATGTTTAAAACGTTCCATAAGATCGTCACGTATCTTTATATACGGAGATATCAAGACTAGCTCTTTATCTGCCTTCATTATAATGTCTTCTATTTCAGCCTGTGCCCTTATTGTTGTTAAAAATTTAGCCATACTTCACCAAACCATTCATTTGTTTTATGACCTGATAATTGTCACTTGCTAAAGCGAAATGTATACGCACTACTTGAATTGTGACGAAGAAGGAGAGTTGCAGCAATCCCCTTTAGGTAGCGGCCTATTGGGTACTTTAGTCATATGACGATGACGAATGGAGCAAGAAGACCTAGCCAGTCTCGCCTTTGAGGACAGCATGAAGCACTACAGGGCAGGGGGACGGCTTGTTTGCTTAATCTCGGGAAGGCAATTACGTAATTAATATCGTAGGGGGCGTCCGCCTGCGACGGATGCCCCCTTTACTTCGAAATTCTGCTCAGACGCTCTATTTACACCACAATCTCAGCCCTCAATGTCTCCTGGCCTCGAAGGAAGACAATCGTAGCCCGGCTGCCCGGCGTTAGCTCCGCCATAGCGCGCTCCAGGTCATCTGCGCCGCGTATCGGCCTCAGATTCAACTCTGTGATTATGTCGCCGTTCCGTAAGCCTGCCCGCTCCCCCAGAGACCCCGGATTTGCACCCCCCACAAGTGCTCCGAATACCGGCACACTGCCTGTTCTCTGAGCCACCTTGCTGGCATCGGCTACCTTCAGCCCGAGATGAGGGCGCTGCCCGCCACCGCTGGCAAGAAGTTGCTCCAGGTGAGGCCTGTTGAATCCAATGACCGTCTGACCGTCAATAACGGTTACCGGGACACCCAGTTGCCCCGTCAAGCGCACCATCTCATCCGCCGCCGCCCGGTCTCGGGACACATCGTGTTCAACATATTTGACGCCGCGCTCGTCAAGAAACCTCTTGACCTGATGACAATAGGGTCAAGTCTGTGTGGTATAGACCTTAACATCCATCGTCCACCCCCTTCATATCCTGATTACATTATACTGCAAGATGCTAAAAAGAGAGAGCGCTTCAAGGAGAAGAAGCCCTCTCTCAGAGACTATGTCTCAACTCTACTACCCTTCCCTTCAGATAATGTCTGAACCAGCCTTGTCACCATTATTATCGGTGAACTCTAACTTGCTTGATAACTTGAAGGGCTTGAGATTCCGTGCCACCCCTGCCGGTGTTCATTTAAACTCCTTGGCTCCTACGCACCGGCAGGAGCTTAAATCCTAGAACCAATCCCACCTCCTTCTCTCTTCTTTCATTACAATAAAATACATCGAGGCGGGATATTTGTATGTGACTTTAGTCTCAAGATTTAACCATGCTACCGTATTATCTGGCGCAGCCCGGACGTGCCAGAACATCAGAAATCTTCTTCATTTATAACGAAAATAGATCTCTTGCTGCTCGTGCTTAGCTATGGGTAGGTCGGAGCACCTGCTCCGACCTAGGCCTGGAGCGGGTGCTCCAGGCTACCCTGAAAAAATGGTATTTTCATTCCTCGGTGGCGTCAATTGCAAATTGACATGAAAAATCACTTTGAAAATAGCCTTCTTACCGTTCGCCTGGGCCTGTCGAAGGGTGAACGGCCCCGTTCATGGTTCGACGGGCTCACCACGAACGGGACTATCTCTTCGTTATGCGAGAATATATTTTCATCATTTGTGGTGAGCCCCTCCAATGCTGGAAGGGCTCATAATAAATCCCGGAAATCACTCGGCTTTGGTATGTATATCCTTGAGCCTCGAGATCGCCTCTTCAGCTTCCATGCCGAAAGCCCAACCCTGCGGCTTGGTACCGATTATCTCCTCTTCAGCCAGCTTCGCTATCTCCTTCTCTTTCATGTGCAGATATTTTTTCAGGATATATTCATTGTCCTGCCCCAGTGTCGGTGCCGGCTTGCGGATTTTAACAGGAGTCCCGGAGAGCTTGACGGGGAAGCCGGGGTAAGGATGCGTGCCTGTCACAGGGCGGGTGATTGTCTCGAAGAAACCCCTTGCCTCGATGTGAGGGTCAGATAAGACCTCTCCGTAGTTCAGCACCGGAGCTGCGGCTACGTTCGCCTGCTGCATGATTTGCATCACTTCGCGCTTATCGCGCTGCATAGTCCATTCGTGAATGAGCTTATCCAGCTCGTCGTGGTTTTCATAGCGGCTGAGGGCATCAGCGAACCTGGGCCAGCGAGTCCAGGCGGGATTGCCTACAGCCTGGCAAAACCTCTCCCATTCCTCATCGGAGGACACAGTGATAGTAACCCATTCATCATCGCCCTTGCAGCGGTAAGCACCATGCGGAGCAAAGGAGGGATGGCGGTCGCCTCTGCGCGGCTGCATTCTCTTGTTCATGGTGTAGTCCATAATCGGCCCCGCCATAAAGCTGGTGAAAGCCTCGATCTGGGAGAGGTCGATGTGCTGTCCCTTGCCTGTCTTCTGGCGACGGCGCAGGGCAGTCATCACAGCCACAGCGCCCATCAGGCCAGCAGCGGGGTCCGCTATATATCCGGTCATCATAGGCGGGCCATCCTTGTAGCCGCTGACAATAGGCATGCCCGATACCATCTCCACATTGGGCCCGAAGGTAACGTAGTTGCGCCAGGGGCCGGTGGTGCCGAAGCCGGGCATGGAGAGCATGATAATCTTGGGGTTGATTTTCTTCAGCTCCTTATAGGATAGACCCCAATTCTCCATCACGCGGGGACTGAAATTCTCGGCGACTATATCGCCAATCTCTACCAGTTTCTTGAAAATCTCTTTGCCCTTGGGATGGTTCAGGTTGAGTGTGATGCCGTACTTGTTCCGGTTGACGCCGTTGAATACGGCAGACCATTCGTATCCGTCAGGGCTGGGCCACCCGCCGAGCAGCCTGAGGTGGTCCAGGCGCTGTATAGACTCGATTTTGATGACCTCAGCCCCCAAATCGCCCAGCAGTGAAGTGGCCATTGGCCCTGCCCAATAGATGCAGGCATCGATTATCCTCACGCCCTGAAGCGGTAGTGCTGACATGTCAACCCCCTATCAGGAAACTCTAAACACTAATTTCTAAATCCTAAACCGTATGTTCCGTTCACCCTGAGCCCTGTCCTGAGCTTGCCGAAGAGCATGTCCTGAACGTAGGGGCGAGGTGCCCTCGCCCAACTCCCCCTTTTCTAAAGGGGGATACAGGGGGATTAGCGCCCCCTGACCTCTTAATGCTCAAATAACCCCTTCCTCTTTTAATTTCACCAGCTCATCTTTGCTGTATCCCAGGCGGCCGCAGTAAATCTCACGGTTGTGTTCGCCCAGCAGCGGAGCGCGCCCGGCGTACCACGGCGTCTCGCTGAGCTTGAAAGGAGCCCCGGGATAGGTAAGCTTGCCCGTCTCAGGATGGTCAATCTTAACGAAGTACTTCCTCTCCTTGTGCTGCGGCGTATCGAGCAACTGCTCCGGGTTGGGGACAATGGTCAAAGGCAGCCTGAGCTCCTGGGCAGCATGAAAAACATCGTCCATGCGCTTATCCTTGAGCCAGTTTACTATGATGGCAGTCACTTCCTCGCGCCGCTCCTCGCGCATCATTGGCGTCTCATATTCAGGTTTCTCCCTCAGCTCCGGCATCTCCATAAGAGCGCACAGCGATTCCCAATGGGTCTGAGTGGGGAGGTAGAACCCGATAAAACCGTCCTTGCAGGGCAGGATGCCCCAGGGGAAACGGACCCCTGCCCTCTTCCTGATGAACCCGGCATAAGAATAGACCAGCGTCATTGACGGCTGCATGGTGTGAAAGCATTCCCATATCGGGACATCTATATGTTGCCCCGCGCCGCCCCCATCCCGATAATAAAGAGCGGACAATGTAGTCAGTGCGGCGTAGAGCCCGGCTACATACTCTGATACATTATTGCCCATCTTCAAGGGCTCCCGGTTGGGCTCGCCGCACTCGTAAAGAATGCCGCTGAGCCCCCAGATGTTGAGGTCGGTCGCCTTGTAGTCTCGATATGGGCCGGTCTGGCCGAAATTGGAGATGGAGGTCATCACCAAGGCAGGGTTTATCTTCTTCAAGGTCTTGTAGTCCAGCCCCAGGCCGGGCATGACGCGTGGGCTGAAGTTCTCCACCAGGATGTCCGACTGCTTGAGCAGCTCCTTAAGGATATTAACGCCGGCAGCGCTTTTCAAATTGAGCGTGATGCTTTTCTTATTGGTGTTGAGATACAGGAAGAGCCCGCTTTTTTCAGGATGGGGCTCGTCGTTGAGGAAAGGCCCCAGTGACCTGGCTGCATCACCCCAACCCACCTTCTCCACCTTGACCACATCGGCGCCATAGTCAGCCAGCATTTTGGTACAGTAAGGGCCAGCGATGTAATGAGTCAAATCCAGCACACGCATTCCAGAAAGAGCGCGTTCTGCCATATCAACTCCCTTTGATTGGGTAGGTTGGAGCACCCGCTCCAACCGATGCCTGGAGTCCTTACCTGATACTCGCTTCTATCACCAGGTCATCGCCCTTGCGGTAAACCTTGTCGAATGACAGCTTCAGGGCTCGGCTGGCTTTCAGTATTTCCAGATCCCCCACTGCCTCAACACCTTCCCCCATGATCTTCGGGGCTATAATCACTATAAGCTTATCCGCAAGCCCCTGGCGGATAAATGAGGTGATAGTCATCGCTCCGCCCTCGACCAGAACAGAGGAAATATTCCTCTTCCCCAGCTTCTGGAGCATGTCTTTCAGGTCGACCATGCCTTCGCTATCTTCTCCTACTGTCACAACCTCGATGCCCATGACGTTTAAAGCGAGCTTCTTCTCAATATCGGCCTGCGAGGTGGCAGCGATGATAGTGGGCGCGTTCTCCAGTTCCTTGAGAATCCTGGAGTTCAGAGGTATCTTCAATCTACTGTCTGCGACAACGCGCGTGGGGTTTCTGCCCCTCACCAGTCGCACTGTCAGTTGAGGGTCATCTTCCAACACGGTGCCAACTCCTACCAGGACCGCGTCATGGAGGCTGCGTAGCCTGTGCGCCCACTTTAAAGACGGCTCGGAGCTTATCCACTTAGAGTCACCCACGGCGGTGGCGATTCGCCCGTCTAAAGTCTGCGCAAACTTCAGGGTGACAAAGGGTATCCCCGTCTGAATGTACTTGAAATAGACCTCATTGAGCCTCTGGCACTCCTCCTGGAGAACGCCAACCTTCGTCTCGATTCCCCTCTGTTTCAGGATTTCGATGCTTCTGCCGTTCACCTTGGGGTTGGGGTCTATAGTTCCTACAACGACCCTTTTCCATTTATATTCGAGGAGAGTATCCAGGCAGGGAGGCGTCTTCTTCCCCTTGTGGCAGCAGGGCTCCAGGGTAACATAGAGCGTTGCTCCGTTCAGGTCACCTTTGGCATCCTGGATGGCGTTAATCTCGGCATGTGGCCCCCCGAAGCGCTCATGATAGCCCTGGCCGATTACCTTGCCGTTTTTAACTATCACAGCCCCTACCATGGGGTTCGGGCTGGTCTTCCCCATCCCCCTGCGGGCAAGGCGCAGAGCCATCTTCATATAGAGTTCGTCATTTGGCTTAGGCATGGGCTTTTTTCACTGAAGGATACCGGGACTACGTGCTCAGTATATACAACCGAAATCGCATGTCAACCACAAGACGCATCAACCAGTGTATAATTATGAAATGCAAGATTCTTCGCTTCGCTCAGAATGACTGGTCACCACCGACAACATGGTAACGCCATATGGAATAGGCGAACAGGGTGGCATACTCGGGTCTTAGCTTAACGGCGGCCAGTCTCCCCTCTCTCAGTCGGACCTCCTCAAATACCTCTCTGGCCAACTCCCGCCGCTGCTCGGGGGTCACGCCAGGATGTTGCCAGAGAGCCGGCAGGGCCGAAAGCAGCTGGGCGGCTCTATCCAGGTTGGGAGTCATCAAGGGCGCTCCGGCACCCTCCAGGGCCCTCTTCTGCCTCTCCAGCGAGGCGTGCTCCGTGCGGAACTCCTCATCGGTGATGACTCCCCAGAGGTGCTGCTTCCTGAGGTTCGCCATGGCGCCTCTATCCTCTTGACCTCCAGGCTGCAATCCGACTGGGGTCCCTCATTTGTCATGGCCCTGAGCACAGCCTGCTGCCAACCGTCGTCCCATTTAATCTGGGATAACACCCTCTGGACGAACTCCCCTTCCACCATTGGCGCCGATACCGATAGAGGCCTCATGTCGCAGCGGTGCCAGAAGGACCGACATGGTTTTTTCATCGGGCGCCATGCAGGCTCCTCTGCCACTGGGAGCCTTCACCGTTTTGTATCCCAGGGGCGCATGGCCCAGGGCGTGCCCTTTGGCCGCCTTCTCCGCCTTTCCAGCCCTGACGTAGCGGGAGAGGTTGCGGCTGTACTTGCTCGTCCAGCGTCTCGTTGAGGAAGTTCCTGTCGCTGCCGCTGATGATGCCCTGGGAGACGAATACCACCACCTTACCCAGCCCCTGCATCTCCTCTTTATAGCGAATGCAGTCCGCCTGGTTCCTGCCGAACCGGGATGTGTGGTCCACCAGGAGCACATCGAAGAGGTCAAGGCGGGCATCCTCGATGAACTGGCGGAACTCTTTTCTCCCGGCCACGCTCCTGCCGCTGACAAACTCGGTGTACCACCTCTGCCCTGGTATAAGGCCATAGCTCTCTGCAAATCGCTGGATATTGTGGCCTCTGGATGTCAGGGCCTTTGACGCCGGGAAGATGACCCAATACAGCGTCGAGGCGCACATCTCTGCTCATGAGGCCATTTTGGGGCATAGCTGGGGCTACCGCTAGTGGTCAAATTCAGGGGAGGAAAAAACGCTGGTCAGGGCCGGGGCTGCATCAACTCTTCCAGCCGCTTCACCCCTCGCAGGGCATTCCGGCGGTCGAACTGTTTGCCTTCCCGCTCCAGCTCATGCAGGGCCCGGTCAACCGGGAGAGAGCCCCGCTTCATTCTCTCCCACACCGGCAGGTAGGTGACGGGAAAGGTGAAAGGCCGTTTGGCAGGAGGTTTCACCCGGGCCTCCAGAACCTGGTACTCTTCTAGCGTGGGGTATCTTCCCGTCAATTCTTTGAACTGTTCCTGAGCAACCCGCTGCCGCCATCTCTCCTGCTCTGGCTCGATATAATCCTTCCAGATAGACTGCCAATCATCCGGGGTGGTAAATGCGTCGACGCCCTGGACGGTGATGGTGAGCGTATGCACCGTCACGCCGCCGGGTGTACGCTGTGGTATAAACTCTACAGATGTCAGCAGCACCGGGACATCCAGCTTCTTAGAGGCACCCTGGGCCCCAGGTCGCCGGCATCGTGAGAGAACAGGTAGCGGCGCACCCGCCAGAACAGGCCGGGGGGCAGGCCATGACTCAAGGGATATCCGACAGGTTCTGGCAGGCTGAGGCCAGAACTGAAGAAACAAAGCAATTCATCCGGGACGTAAAACGTATCACCGAGGCTTCCTTACAAATTTACCCTATGGAAAGATCCTAGAAGAAGTTGAAGACACTGAATACCCGTGCTGGCGTATTCGCTTCATCAGAGACCGTGGGTGTGAGTTTAACTACGCAAGGAAAGTCCTTGACGAAAGGGTCAGGGCAGCAACTAGCGTCGACGTACGCCGCCACGCGGCAGGGGTAGAAATCTAATAGCAGCCAGAACGAAATCAATAACAGCTAAAACAGCGTCTGGTAAGTCCAACAACATTAGATACGATAATAACTTAGGCGCATGCGCGCGCTGCTCCACAAGCACCTCAAGGTGTTCACGATGTTTCCGCAGTTCCTCCTCAGCGCGCTTGCGCTCGGTGATGTCCTGTATGACCAGAAGAACGAGATCGGTATGATTAGACTCCCTAAATATCCGTTGGGCGTTCAGAAGCATTACACGTCGCCCTAAAGCTGTAAAATCGTGCTCCACCTCGAACCCTTCAATGGTAGTATGCTCGGGTAAAATATGCTCCAGTAAATCTCGAAGTCTAGGGATATCCCACTGTCGGTTGTCCACCTCGTAAATGAGTTGTCCTATAGTCTCCTTAGGTGTGACTTTAAAGGTCTGGTAGAAAGAGCGATTGGCCAAGGTTACCCGCAGGTCGGGCTTCAATACCAACAAAGACAGGGGCACCGTGGCTATGATGTTCTCAGCATATTCACGGGCAGCCTGAACAAGTTGCTCTTTCAGCTTGCGGTCGGTGATGTTCCTGCAAATGCCTTCTATGGCAATAATGTTGCCTTTATCGTCAAAGATCCCTTTGTTTGATTGTATTATCGACCTTTCATTTCCTTCTGGATCAATTATTTTATATTCATACGTTGGGGGCACTTCGCCCTTTATCAGGTCAGCCCATTTTCTCTCAAAATAATCCATGTAATCAGGGTGGATTATCTTTCTGATGAACAAAGGATTACGGAGAAAGTCTTCTTTGGTATATCCAAAAACAAGTCTAGCCGCAGGATTAAAGTATTCATACTTTCCATCCGGCAAGGACATACGATAAACAGCTTCACCAAGTTCTTCGATTAAGCTTCTATATCTCTCCTCGCTCTGCCGTAATGCCTCCAATGTCTTCTTCCGATTGGCGACATCACAGGTGGCTCCGATGAGTTCAAAGAGGTCTTCCTCCGACATTTTTGAGTCAGATTGGTTCATATATTTTGTGTTTATATCTTTCTTCTTTGCCATTTGTACACCTCTGAATCGCATCGCTGACTATCGAAGCAACGTCCACTGCTCCTACGCATGAGCATACCCTGGGCGAAGCAAGGCTTAACAATCCCCTTTTGGGGGGCGTCATCAACTACTAAGATTTCCTCTTTAGCGGTCTCCATATCTTACATACCTTAACCTTGCTGTCCATCAGACACTATAGGTATTTCTACTACTGAAGTTGCACTCTCAATTTGCTACACTATGATTGTCAACGCTCCTATCAGTCTATCATAGCTAATCATGCATAATCAATCACCCAACAGTCTGGTCATACTGTGTGAAGAAAGTACTATCGCATACAATTGGCTGGAACAAGGTAAGGCCTGAGAAAGAGTCGAACATTATAGCTCAGGCACCGGCCTCACCGGAACTCTATGCCTGGCAACTTACCTTGAGGATTGTCGATTCCGATGGTTTATATGTGTCTGAGAGCACAGTCTATCATATCCTGGAGCGAGAGGGGCTAATAAAGCCGGCTGAGATAGTGACCTGCCCCCCCAAAAGGGAGCCAGTTTTAATGTTAGACTGGAAATACAAAAGGGGGGCAGGTCATCTGCTGTGGAAGTCTCCTGCGGGGTGAATATACCGCAGTATACAGTAGACGACTCTACACCACAACCACTTCAATTGCCTCATCCACTTAAGAACCTGAGCTTTATGGATTGCTTTTGGTGTTATGAACACCCAGAGAATCATCCCTGGCACTCTTGCCGAAGACCAAATTCTTTAGTATCCGTTGATTTAGAGACCGTCATATAGCTTGTGTTTTGGATAACCTGAATCACGTTTGGTTGTGTGGAGATGGGTCTTTGTTGCCGGAGGCATTGACGTATATTAATTTACCTCTGTTCGTTTTTGTCCCCACTAGCCTAGTTCAGTCATTAAGCAACCAACTAGTACTAGCGGACTCTCGGGGGTAGTACTAATGGGGCATTGTAGTAACAATGCTAAGCATTGATAATTATTGCGTAGCAAAAGTAAACAGAACGTATCTGTTATTAATTACGTAAATGCAACTGAGTATAGAAATCATTACCAGCTGACCCATGGATCGATTCAGCAGATTTGTGTTTCGCTTACATGCACACAATCTATATAAAAGGAGGAACAAAGTGAGTAGATCAGTATGTACTCAGGAACGGCGGGACGAACCACTCATGACATGCGAGGAAGTTGCTACTTTTCTCCAGGTAAGTATCGTCTCAGTCAGGCGCTGGAGTCGGTGTAGATCAATCAAGGCTCTCAAGATAGGAAGCCGAGGCGACTGGCGATACAGATATGAAGATGTCCTGGAGTACCTATCAAGAGGAACTGAGAATTGATATAGCTGGCTGATAAAAGTTGGGAGAAAGCCAAATATAAACGTTTTATAGCATTGGTTAGTGATAGAGATGCAAAAAATCTTCTACCGAACAAGGGGAATATTGGGTAAATCTATCTAACTAGGAGAGAGACTGTCGATTCGTCAAGTTGCTCTGTGTCTAATAACTGAATCCTGATCAGTTCTATCCCATTTAGGATAATCGTATGATAGCCCATTGAGTGCCTTATGTTCTCAATGAGGTAAGCAAATGTCAGATAGGCCCAATTCACAAGGCAGTGATACTACGGAGGGGAAAAAGGTGCAGCAGAAGCCATTAAATGGTGAACTTGCAGTAGACATAATCGAGGCCATACCAGACGGTGTTGTGATGGTTGATATAGATGGCAAAATGACATTTATTAATAGAGCCTTTGAAAAGATTCTGGAATACAACGGAAATCAAATCGATGGCCAGGAATAACAGGCAACCACGAAAGAACAATCACCGCAGCTCTGTGAAGTTGTTGCAGAGGCCGGAGAACGGGCCGGGTGCCTTCGCAGATGCGTCTGTAGACGCTTTCTTGATGTTTGACGAAAACCTTAACTTGGTGAGCATAAACCCTGCCGGGGAAAAACTCCTTGGTGTCTCCCTAGAGGCTGATGCTGGAAAGAACATTACTGAGATTGTACCTGATATTAAGAGGACTGGAAGACACGAGAAGTATTTGAGTGTGATAGAAACGGGCAGGCCTTTCTTTGCTGACGATGTCATCCCGCATCCGAGATTTGGAGACAAGCACTTGAGTATCAAGGCATTCAAGGTATGGCACGGGGTTGGAATGATAGTCAGTGACATCACAGAACGCAAGCAGATGGAGGAGGCGCTCAGGTTATCAGAAGAGAGATATCGCTTGATTGTGGAGAACGCCAACGAGGCCATTGTGGTGGCTCAAGATGGTATGCTCAAGTTCTTCAATTCCCGGGCGATAGGGATTTTGGGTTATTCCAAGCAAGAGATGGCCTCTAAACTATTTATAGAGTTAATTCATCCTGACGACCAGCAGATGGTGGTGGGACGCTACATGGCGAGGCTAAGGGGCGAGGAATTGCCCTCTGTTTACTCTTTCAGGGTTGTGGACAGAGCAGGGAATGTGAGATGGCTGGAGATCAGCGCAGTCGTGTTCAACTGGGAGGGCAGGCCGGCCACACTTAACTTCTTGACTGACATCACCGAGCGTAGGAAGGCTGAGGAGGAGAAGCAGAGGATGGAGGAGCAGCTTCTACTCGCTGGCCGTCTGGCTGCCGTGGGCGAGCTGGCGGCAGGCGTGGCTCACGAATTGAACAATCCTTTGGCCATAATCCAAATGTATTCTGAGTCTTCTAAGGAGCGGGGGGACTTAGATGATACCGCGAAGAAAGATCTGCTAATAATCTATGAACAAGCGAAACGCGCCTCCAAAATCACCCATAACCTGCTCTCCTTTGCTCGTAAACACGAGCCTGAGAAAAACATGGTGTCGGTAAACGAAATCATCGAGAAGACACTGGAAATGCACTCTCACCAGTTGAGTATTAATAACATAGAAGTTTCCGAGGAATTGCAGCCTGGCCTTCCAATGATAATGGCTGATTACAATCAGATGCAGCAGGTCTTTATGAACATAATCATCAATGCGGAGCAGGCCATGTTAGAGGCACATGATCGGGGCAAGCTGAACATAAAAACGGAAACAACTGAAGGCATGATCAAGATAAGTTTTACTGATGACGGACCAGGTATTTTAGAGAGTAACCTTAAGAGGATATTTGACCCATTCTTCACCACCAAAGAAGTGGGGAAAGAGACGGGGCTGGGCCTCAGCATATGCTACGGAATTGTCCACGCCCACGGTGGCCATATATATGCCATTAGCAAGATGGGCGAGGGTGCCACCTTTGTCAGTGAAATACCGATTACCTCCTAATATTCGGAGGTTTCAGAGATAGAAACCCATCTCACATGATAGGAGGCTGAAATGGAAGAGGATAAAAAAACAATACTAATAGTCGATGATGAGGAACCGATTAGAGATATCCTGTCCCGCAGGTTGCAGGCAGAAGGTTATGAATGCGTGACAGCAGCTAATGGTACCGAAGCTCTCCAAAATGCATTCATGCATGATCTAGACATAGTGCTTCTAGATGTCAAGATGCCTGGGATGTCAGGTATGGAGGTGTTGTCCAGGCTGGCTATAGATCACCCCGATACTTCGATAATCATGGTAACCGCAGTAACTGATATCAATACAGCTATCGGTGCCATGAAATTGGGTGCATATGATTACTTAAACAAACCTTTCAATATGGATGATCTTCTGATGAGGTTGGAGAGAGCCCTCGAAAGAAGGCGACTGATATTGAAAAACAAGGAATATCAGCGGCGTCTGGAGCAAAGAGTTGAGCAACAAGAGGGGCAGATACAAGAATATTATCAAAAGGCTGTTGAGGCTCTCTCCCGCGAGCAGATCGCTCTTGGCAAGCTGGTTACTGCACTTGGGCCATATCGTACAGACCAGGACTTCCCGCAGATGGCAGAAGCGATGTCGCTGATGGCTGAGATGCATGAGCCCTATATACGTGGCCATTCCCAGAGAGTGAGCATAATGGCCAACGCAATTGCACTTGAGTTTGGCTGCTCAAAGGAGTTGGTATTGGAGATACAGTTAGCTGCTAAAGTTCACGATATAGGCAAGGTGGTAATTCCAGATAATATCCTATTCAAACCAGGGCCTCTGACCCCGTCAGAATTCAATGAGGTGAAAAGACATCCGGTAGCAGCAGTAGATATACTGAGACCTGTGAACTATTTTAAAAGTGTATTACCTTTGATCGAGAGTCACCACGAATCTTACGATGGCAAAGGGTACCCTCACGGACTTAGTGGAGATAATATCCCGCTAGGGGCTCGTGTGCTAGCTGTTGCGGATGCCTACGATGCAATGACATGCCCTCGTCCCTACCGTCCTCGCCTCAGTAGTGAAGAGGCGGCTGAGACTTTGAAGAAGGGGGCTGCGAACCAGTGGGACCAAGAAGTTGTGCGGGCTTTCCTGCGCGTATTACAACGAGAATCCAAGAAACTGCTCGCATTTACTTAAGAAAGATGTAATCACAATAAACTTATCGATATAAAGGCTCTCTGTGGAACATTCTTAGTTAAGCTATACTCTTAGGTTGTTATTTGCTCCTTCGCGAGAAGGTCTCGGTTGCGGGTCTATGACCCAGCTTAATAATAACTGCGGTATCGTTACTTCTAAAGTCTAGTAGAGGCATACCTGCGAATACAAAGCGAGGAGGTAGAAAATGACCAGACAAGAGAGAACAGTGCGGATAGCGTATAAAGCAAGAGGTCGAGATATATTGGCTTGGTTTATCAAGACAGCGCTTTTCTCCCTGATAACGCTTGGATGGTATTTACCTGTTGCGGCAAATAGATTAGTTAGATATATGTGCGAGCATACGGAGATACAAATAGTAGAGTCACAGTCTCCGGAACCATAGAATGAGATCCGGATAGTAAGGGCAGATAACGTAAATATGCTGGCAAGTAATCTGGTCAGCCAGGTGGGGGATATCGCCGAGGTAGCCACCAAATTTTGGAGTGAAGCTATGACTACAAGAAAAATAAGGGACAAAAAAGCATCCGGCACACGAGTACGAGTACCGAGGAAAGATTTGGCTGAAACTCGCCACGGTCTCCCATGACATCGCCGAGCGCGAGCAAGCGGGGCGCAATGAGCTGGAGAAACGATGCCGCCATCTCGAGAAGGTAGTGGAAGAGAGTACAGCGACAATAAGGGTACTAAGAGGACAACTTAAACTGGAGAGCAACGAGCGAAAATGGGCCGAGCGAGACATCCGGGCTGCCCTTAAATATGCTGAGAACATCATAGCCACGGTGCCCCTGTCTTTGTTGGTATTGAATGCTGGCCTGCGGGTAATCTCGGCCAATAGCTATTTCTACGATACCTTTAAAGTCACACCTGAGGAGACCGTGGGGCAGTTCATCTATAACCTGGGCAACCGACAGTGGGACATCCCCAGACTTCGAGATTTACTGGAACATATTTTACCCGAGCATACTACCGTTGAAGGGTTCGAGATGACTCACGACTTTCCATCTATAGGGCGACGTGTAATGCTTCTAAACGCCCGACGGAATAGGGAGTTAGATCAATCTCGTTTTTATGGTTATAGACGATGTAACCGAGCTCAAGAAGGCACATGAAGAACTGCGCGAAGTAGACCGTAGGAGGTCGGAATTCATCGCCACTGTATCGCACGAGCTGCGCACACCACTGCAATCAATCATGAGATTTACCAAGCTGATGGTGCAGGACAAAGTCCCCGACCCCATAATACAAACACGGTTCCTAGATACCATAGATAGAGAGAGCGAACGGCTCGCCGGGTTGATAGGTGATTTGCTTGATGTCTCGCGCCTCGAAGCGGGTAAATTTGTGCTCGAGCGGCAACGCCTGTCTCTACGGGATACGATCCGCCGTGCAATATATGAACTGTTTAGTATCATTAACGAGAAAGCACCTATGATTAGGGTCAGATAGATATCGGACACTAGCAAGGGAGATGAAAGGCAGGTATGCTAGTATCTCGATGAGTATATATGGGGCTGTACTGCCGGGAGCAGGGCGTCTGGCACGGCTTCCCGCAGAGCCC
>JACWAE010000050.1 GCA_014874385.1 Dehalococcoidia bacterium
GGCTGACAGAGATAGTCCAGACCAGAATTAATGGTAATGGGGGCTGCAGGTCGGGGGATATCTGTAAAAGCTCATCATTTCGTACTCGTGCTCTGGTAAAGATTCAAGAGGGTTGCAGCCAGCCCTGTTCGTTTTGCGTTGTGCCTCATGTTCGAGGGTGGGAGAGAAGCCGCTCTCAGAACGATATTATCGATGAGGTCAAAGCCAGGATAGCCGAAGGGTATAAAGAGGTGATATTGACAGGTACGCGGATCGGTAGCTATAAGCAAGACGGCGACCTTAGAACGCTGGGCGAGCGCATCCTCAGGGAAAGCGATGTACAGCGACTGCGTCTTTCCTCACTGGAGCCCTGTGACCTGACTCCTGAACTATTGAATCTCTGGCAAGACAGCCGTCTTTGCCCGCATATACACCTGCCGCTGCAGAGCGGCTGCGACCTTGTGCTCCAGAGGATGGGGCGCGCTTATGCCACTGCTGATTATGAGCGTGCAGCGGCGCTGGCCCGGGAGGCTATACCGAACTTGGCATTGACCACTGATGTCATGATTGGCTTCCCCGGCGAGGGCGAAGAGGAGTTCGGCGAGAGCTACCGTTTCTGCGAGCATATGGGATTCGCTGCCATGCATGTTTTCCCTTACTCGGCTCGTCCCGGCACTAAAGCAGCGCGGATGGGCGATAGGGTAGGAGATAGCGAAAAGAGGCGGCGATGCCAGCTCATGCTCGCTCTGGCTCGCAGAGGCAGCCAGAGCTTTCGGGAGCAGTTCGTGGGACAGAGCATGGATGTGTTATGGGAAGGTAATAAAGACAGCATCTGGTTCGGGCTCACTGAAAACTATATGAGGGTATTTCTTCTCGGGCAAGAGCAGCTAGCTAATCAGATACTGGAGACAAAGATAGTCGCCCAACACGATGGTATCCTTCAGGGGGAATTAATATAACCCAAAGGAAAATGTAGTTGCCCAATTTATTGGGCAACTCTGCCTGATAAATCAGCAACTACGGGGTAAGGGGGTTGAGATTATGAGCAACACTGATGTGGTATACGTGGTGCTGTTTTTTATGTGCTTGTTATTTTCCGCCTTTTTCTCCAGCTCAGAGACAGCATTCATCTCGTTGCAGAAGCTGCGCCTGAAACATCTGGCCCGTACCGACCATGCCGATACTGATGTTGCCAAGCAGGTTGCTACAATGACGGAAAAGCCTGAGCGCCTGTTGACCACTGTGCTTCTGGGAAATAATCTGGCTAACACTGCTGCTGCAGCTTTGGCTACAATTCTCATTGCTACTGCGTTGACTGAAGGGCAGTCAGTGCTGGTGACTACGTTGGGTGTGAGCATGCTGTTGCTTATCTTCGCGGAGGTATTTCCCAAGGTTGTAGCTACCAGATATGGTGAGCGGTTAGCTTTCTTATATGCTACGCCGATGAGGATATTGATATGGACGCTGTCGCCTGTAGCTACGGTACTCGTCTGGATCGGCGACAAATTAGCCCGGCTGGTGGGAGCAACTCCTGTACCCAAGGTGCTGACAAGTGAGGCGGAGATCCGTACTGCCCTCTCAGTTGGCGTGGAGGAGGGTACCCTCGAGGAGTCTGAGGCTGAGATGGTGGAGGCGGTGTTTCGCTTCGGCGACCGCCGGGTATCCGAGGTAATGACACCCCGCCCCAGCGTTACCTGGGTGGAAAAAGGTACCACGATACGTGATTTTCTCTCCATCTATGCCCAGAATCCGCATTCCCGATTCCCCGTGTTTGAAGAGAGCAGGGATAAAGTAGTAGGAGTCCTCTCGATAAAGGACCTGCTCATGGCCCAGGCTAAAGGTACGTGTCAAGAAGACGGCCTGATAGATGAGCTGCTGCGTCGAGTTCACTTTGTTCCCGAGAATAAACTGGTGGCCGAGCTTTTCGCTGAGCTACAGAAGTCCGGTGAACATCTGGCCATGGTTGCAGATGAGTTCGGTGGCATTGCCGGTATGGTAACTATGGAGGAGCTACTGGAGGAAATCGTGGGGGAGCTGCAGGATGAGTTGACCAAGACGAGGAAAAGTATCGAGCCTGTCGGTGAAAACAGTTTCCAGATCGACGGCGAGATGAGGATTGAAGAGGCCAATGAGAAGCTGGAATTAGGAATTCCTGATGGTCCTTATGAGACAGTTGCCGGCTTTGTCTTGAATTCGCTTGGCCATATCCCTAAAGAGGGAGAGCAGTTGAAATACGATAAGTTAAAGATGGCGGTAACTGCGATGAAGGGGCTGAAAATCGATAAGGTACTGGTCACCAAGGAGAAAGATGCAGCGACTACGACTGACCTTCAGCAGGGGTGAAGAGCTAAAATATATTTCACATCTGGACTTGATGAGGCTATGGCAGAGAGCGCTGTGTCGTGCTGACATCCCTCTAGTCTATTCTCAGGGCTTTAGTCCCCATCCGAGGCTATCGCTGGCAGCACCCTTAGCTGTTGGAGTGACCAGTAGCGGGGAGCTTATTGATATTTTTCTGGAGCGACGGGTCTCACCGCACTTTTTTATAAAGGCCGTCAGGGAGCAGTTACCTCGCGGCATCGACATATCCGAGGTAGTGGAGGTGGGGCTGGGACTGCCTTCGCTGCAATCTCAAGTACGCTCTGCTGAATACAGGGTCATTGCTGAGACCGATAAGAAGGCGAATGAGGTAGAAAGTGCTATCAACTTCTTGCTCTCCAGTGATAAATTGCCGTGGCAGCATAATCGGGATAAAGAGGTTCGCAAATATGACCTGCGGACTCTGGTCGATGACCTCTGGTTGATCGAATATCATTCTCCTGAGTTCACTATAGGTATGAAGCTGCGTTGCGACAGCTCAGGCACAGGCAGGCCTGAGCAGGTACTTTCAGCCCTTGGTTTTACAGCTCACCCTAAATCGATTCACCGTACCAAGTTGATTTTGGAGAAGCAGGCTAAACCTGTTACCTATTGATAGGCTGATGATGTGTTAGAGCAAGCACTGGATTCTCAGAGACAGGAGAAGGCGCGAGAATATGCCAGGATAAGGCGTCGGCTTTTCTTCATTGACCTGGCGCTGGGGGCTGTTTTCCTGCTCGTATTATTGTTCAGCGGACTCTCCAGCGGGCTGAGGAATCTCCTGGACTTTCCCCAGTCGGCGAGGGTTGCTCTATATTTTTTGACCGTGGTGGTGAGCTACTACATCGTGTCAGCCCCGCTGGATTTCTATAGTGGCTTCATCCTGCCCCATCGCTACGCCTTGTCTTCCCAGAGCTTGAAGTCGTGGCTGGCTGATGAGGCGAAAGGGTTAATTCTGGCTCTGGCGCTGGGCACGGGATTGGTGGTAATCATCTATTTATGCCTTCAGGAATTCCCCCGGACATGGTGGCTGCTGGCCTTCGCTTTTGTGGTTCTCGTCAGTGTGATCCTGACCAACCTGGCGCCGGTGTTGATACTGCCCCTTTTCTTTAAGACCAAGCCGCTTGACGACTCCGAGCTGCGCCAGAGGCTGCTCAGCCTGGCGGAGCGCTCTCAAACTAAGGTCAGGGATATCTTTCAGGTCAACTTCAGCAGCAAGACCAGCGCGGGAAACGCTATGCTGATGGGTTGGGGTAATACCAGGCGGGTTGTTATCAGCGATACCATGTTGCAGAGCTATGCGCCCGAAGAGATCGAGGTGGTCATGGCCCACGAGCTTGGCCATCACCGCCACGGCGATATTGTTAGGCTCATCGTAGTACAGTCAGTGCTGATGCTTCTGGGGTTCTACCTGGTGAACCTGGTACTTAATCGGGCTGTGCCGGGATTGAACTTCGAGGGCATCTCCGATATAGCAGCGCTCCCTCTGCTGGCACTAGTTCTGGCTGCCTTTACTGTCGTGTTATCGCCTCTGGCTAACGCCTATAATCGACGACTCGAGGCAGCGGCAGACCGTTATTCTCTGGCCGTTACCGCAAATCCCGATGCGTTTGCTGCTATGCTCACCAAGCTGACCGATCAAAATTTGTCGGAGTCAGAGCCCAGCAGATGGTCGGAGCTCTTATTTTACGATCATCCCCCTTATTCCAAGCGCCTGGAACTGGCTAAACGTTATCGAAAAGAGAGTGAGCGATGAAGCTTATCTTGGTCAGACACGGAGAGACTGAGTTTAACCAGGAGCGTCGGATACAGGGTGTGAGCGACCTGGGGCTGAATGAAACAGGGAGAAAGCAGGCAGAAGCCCTGGCTCGTGCTCTCAAGGATGTTAAGGTGGATGTTATCTATACCAGCCCCTTGAGGCGGGCCCAGGAGACAGCACGCGCTATAAGCCGCTTTCATCAGATTGAGGTGGTGCCCCTCGATGGCCTGAAAGAGCTGGATGTAGGCGAAGTCGATGGCATGACATACGATGAGATGAGGCTTCAGCACAGCGAGTTTTTCACACAATGGATGTCGGACTTCACTTCGGTGAGATTGCCCGGCGGGGGAACTGTGCCGGAGCTTCGAGACCGATGCTGTGCCACTATTCAGGATATCGTGAAAAAGCAAGAGGCAGGAGCAGGGCGGGAATGTGATGACGAAGATAAGGTGGTGGTTGCGGTCACCCACTTTTTCCCTATCATATGTATTATTAGCGATACACTGGGACTGGACCTCTTATATTGCAGAAGATTGAGGTTAGATGTAGCCTCCATATGCACTCTCGAATTCAACCCTGAGAGAGCAGTGCTCGTTTCCTTTAACGATACCTGCCATCTGAGACAAGGAATCTGATGGGTCGCCAGCAGCCGTTGCCACGAAGGGTCTTGCGGTTTATCCGGGAACACAATCTGGTCAGGGAAAACGAACTTTTGTTGGTAGGTGTTTCGGGTGGGCCGGACTCGGTATGCCTGGTTCATATACTGGCTGGTCTCAAGAAAACTTTAGGGATAAAGCTGCATATCGCTCACCTGAACCATATGCTGCGCGGCGCTGAGTCAGATGCAGACGCTGATTACGTCTCCTCGCTGGCACATGAACTGGATATACCAGCAACTATAGAGAGGCGAGAGGTCAAGTCCTATCAAAAGGAATATCGTCTGTCCCTGGAAGAAGCGGCACGAGAGGTAAGGTATGCCTTCTTCTCAGAGGTCGCCCATTCTCTAAGGGGGGATGTGGTGGCGGTAGGGCATACCGCTGATGACCAAATTGAGACTATCCTGATGCACCTTGTGCGTGGTACCGGTCTTGCCGGGCTGCGCGGCATGCAGCCGCTCAGCACCTTGCGTTCTCCCGACGCTGCAGAGCTAAAGGTGGTAAGACCTCTGCTTGAGATCAGAAGAGAGGAAACCGAGGCCTATTGTGCTGCCCATGGTCTGGCACCGCGGAGCGATTCCTCCAACCTCTTGCCCAACCAGTTGCGAAATAAGATTCGCTCGCAGTTTATCCCACTACTTAGAGAGTATAATCCTGACATCGATGAGGCACTGCTACGTATGGCCGGCGCTGCTGACTCCGACCTGGCATACATCGAAAAAGAGGTCTTGCGCGTTTGGGGTAAGGTGGCCAGGGAGCAGCCTGATGGGATAGCGATCGACAGAGCAGAGTTCTCCAGGCTCCATCCCGCTTTAAGGCGACATCTTGTCCGCTCTGCACTACAACATTTACTGGGAGACCTCCGTGACATTGAGTCAGTTCACATCGAGAGTCTGCTTGAGACACTGGCCAAGCCAGTGGGAAAGAAGCTTTCGCTGCCCAGAGGTCTGGCATTCCATGGTGATTATAGCTATGGTCTGCTCACAGCCAAAGATAGCCTCACCGGCTCATTTCCTGCTCTTGAGGGTGAGCATTTTCTCAACATCCCCGGCGAGACTGAGTTCTGCGGCTGGATGGTGAGAAGCAGTATCCTCAACCGCAGGCCGAAAAAAGGCAATGAAAAAGAATTGAAAGCTTGCTTTGACCTAAATGTTGCAGGTAATAAGCTCACAGTTCGGGGACGGAGGAGTGGCGATAGGTTTCAGCCGCTGGGGATGGAGTCGCCCAAGAAGCTTCAGGACTTCATGGTGGACGCCAAGATTCCGAGTGCCTGGCGCGACCATGTGCCGCTGGTCTGCTCCCCGCAGCATATCATCTGGATGGTAGGCTGGCGCATTGACCACCGCGCCCGGGTTATGCCCTCGACCAAGCGTATACTCTGCCTGGAATTTGAAAGGATTTAGCCCCTTGGAAATGGGATGTGCAAAAGGCCCTTCACTAGTGAGAGACGGGGGTTGACAAGTTCTTCACTTAGCTATATAACGTTGCCACGGTAGGTGAGTCGGACCTATTTCAGTATATGTAGTGGAAGGGGGCAAGCATGAAGCTGAGTGCTCGCAATATGTTGAAGGCGAAGGTCAAACAGGTCAAGCATGGTGCGGTCAATTCAGAAGTGATCCTGGAGCTGCCTGGTAAAATCGAAGTAGTATCCATAATCACCAAAGAGTCAGCCCAGAACTTGAAGCTAGCCAAGGGCAAGGCAGTCTACGCCGTTATCAAGGCCTCCAACGTGATGATAGCGGTAGACTGAGCGATTCCGTAAGTACATCCGACTTGCACCCAGACTTTATGGTGTGATATACTTGGTCACAACTTAATACACTCTCCGATCTGCTATGCCTAAATCCGCTAAGCGGACAGGGCAGGTGGACGATAGGGTACCGCGGGAAACGGCGATGCCTCCCTTTTGGAAAGGAGAGCTTGCTGATGCTGACATCTGTGTCTCGCATGGCGCCTCCTTTTGAGGCGCTTTTCTTTTGGTTATCGGCGGCTAACTGAACAGCGATATGCGAAACTGAATACAGGTCTCCGAGCCTTCTCTCCTAAGGGTTCATACCTATGGAGAGTGGCCGATGGGTATCGCGGGAAACTGCGATGCCTCCCGTGTTTGGAAAGGAGAGAGCGATGGGAAACAAGCTCCGAATTATGCTCGGGCGCCCTCCACCTGACTAGGGAACATACGCGAGCGAAGCTACAAAAATCTGGAGGTCGAAACAGTGAAAAAGACTTTGATGCTTCTAATGGTAGCGGTCACGCTCTTATCCTTGGTCACAGTGCTCCCGGCATGCGGTAATAGCGTTGCTCCTGTGAAGCCTGAGACAAGGCTTACGGTAGCGACGACTACCAGCCTCTATGACACCGGGCTTTGGAGTTATCTGGAGCCTAAATTCGAGAAACAGTATAACGTGAAGCTGAATATCATCTCTGTCGGCAGCGGGGAAGCATTTGTATTGGGGAAGACTGGTGATGTGGATGCTCTTGCCGTCCACGATAAACCCAACGAGCTGAAATTTATAGCAGGTAACTACAGCTCGGTGCGGGTGCCCTGGGCTTACAACCACTTTCTCATCATAGGCCCGCCATCTGACCCGGCAGGCATTAAGGGCATGAGCCCGGAAGATGCGTTCAAAAAGTTGATGGCAGAGGGCAATGTGACTGGCAGCCAGGTCAAGTTTGTTTCCAGAGGGGATAATTCGGGCACACAAAGTAAAGAGAAACAAATCTGGGCTGCTGCGGGCTATCAATACGCGGATGTGGAAAATTCCGGTTCCTGGTATATAGAAGCGGGCGCTGGAATGGGGCAGACCCTCCTGATGACAAACGAGAAGCAGGCCTATACCCTGACCGATATTGGGACATTCGTTACATATAAGTCGAAGCTGAGTTTGGTCCCGCTGGTGGACCAGGGTGACATACTGCTCAACGTGTATTCGGTCATGGTGGTGAATAGTACCCAAAACAAAGATATGGCTAACAATCTGGTGACTTTCCTAACATCACCCGAGATTCAGGACCTGATAGGCAAATACGGTGTAGAGGAATATGGCATGCAACTGTTCACGCCGTGTGCCGGTCAAAACTATTAGAAGGCCTATGAAAATGTATATTAAATATTCCTGAGGGGGAAGCCTTGGCTTCCCCTCAGGGGACCTCTAACATTTTTATTCGGAATCTTAAACAGATTCAAAATAAAAATGCCCGCAAAAGGGGGCAAGCAACTGTATGCATGCGATAGCTGATGCCTTTGTCCTTGCGGTAAAGATGATTTTCACCGGAGATGCCGAGGTCTACTCAATAACTGCGAGGACGCTGGCGGTCTCCGGCAGCTCAACGGTCATCGGGGCTCTTTTATTTGTGCCTCTAGGTTGTCTGATATATTTCAACAATTTTCGGGGTAAAAGAGCGCTAATCAGCATTATCCAGACCTGCTACAGCATTCCCACGGTTTTCGTGGGATTGTTGGTGTTTCTGGTATTCTCCAGGTCAGGACCTCTTGGCTTCTTCGGCATATTGTTCACTCCTCAAGTTATGGTTATCGGTCAGGTGGTCTTGATATCTGCGATTGTGACAGGTCTTACCATATCAGCCTTGAGCGGGGTGAGCCCTGCAATCAGGGAGACTGCAACCTCTCTGGGCGCCAGCAGGTTGCAGTCAGTTTGGGTGGTAGTGAAAGAGGCCAGGTTCGCTGTATTAACTGCTGTGCTGGTTGGCTTCGGGCGCGCTATCTCCGAGGTTGGCCTTGCCCTTATGGTCGGTGGAAATATACGAGGCTATACCAGAGTGCTCACTACTGCGATTTCACTGGAAGCAGGGCAGGGCGAGGTGGCACTATCCCTAGCGCTGGGATTTATTCTGGTCGCGATAGCGCTTATTGTAACTGTCCTGGCAAACAGGTTCTTGATGGCGAAAGAGGTGTATGTTGCTCAAAGTCGAGCATCTGCATCATAACTACGGCAAAGCAGAGATACTGAGGAACATTAGCTTGGGTGTCGAGCGGGGGGAGGTGTTTGTCACTATAGGTCCTTCAGGCTCGGGCAAGACAACGCTTCTGCGTTTGGTAGGACTTCTGGAAAAACCAACATCGGGGTATATTTATTTCGATGGGTACAAGGTTAACAATTCTGAGCGCGCTAGGATGGAGATACGCAGACGGATGGCGATGGTTTCGCAGAAGCCCGCCGTATTCAGTGCTAGTGTCTTCGAAAATATTGCCTACGGCTTGAAGGTCAGGAAAGAAAAGGGAGCCAACTTGCGCCTTAAGGTAATGAATGCGCTGGAGACAGTCGGGCTTGCAGGATATGATAAACGCAATGCGCGGACACTGTCGGGAGGGGAAACGCAGAGGGTAGCCCTGGCCAGGGCGATAGTGATTGAGCCCGAGCTGTTGCTGCTCGATGAGCCTACTGCAAACCTTGACCCCCTATCCACATCGCATATTGAGAGCCTTGTCACGGATGTCATTAAGAAGTCGAGCATGACTGTAATGATGAATACTCACGATATGTTCCAGGGGCAGCGCCTCGCCGATAGGATGGGAGTTCTCATTGGCGGTGAGATGATGCAGATGGGGAACACCAGGGAGATATTTAATGCCCCGCAAAGCAGAAAGATCGCTGAATTCGTGGGCGTGGAGAACATGCTGGGTGGTGTGATAGTTTCTAATGAAGAATGTTTGGTCACGGTTGATGTCGGCGGTGTTAAAGTAGGGGCGCTGTCGAAGCTAAACGTCGGAACAGAAATATGTGCCTGCATCCGCCCCGAGGAAATAACGCTGGTGAAGTCGAAGGAATCAACTAGCGCAAGAAATACATTCTCTGGTGAAATAACCCGTATCGTTCTATTTGGCCCCTTTGCTCGCGTTGAGATATATTGTGGCTTCGCTTTGGTTTCCCTGATTACCAAAAAGTCGGCAGAAGAAATGAACCTGCAAACTGGAGACCGTATCTATGCATCCTTCAAAGCCACTGGGGTTCACGTCATAAAAAAGTAGAAGTACGGTGCCTCCTGTTCCTGCTTAATCCCCTTACCGGTACATGTCCTGCGTGCTTGCTCGAATCCATTTGACAAATCCTGGCAAACCGTGTAAGAAATTAGCAGCCAAAGTTGCAGCAGCCCACGACTAACTGCTTACTACGTATTTGCTCTGCTGAACAGCCAGCAGGCATCTTTGTGGCAGGCGTAGCCTGTTCCGGTTTGTAATATCTTGTCCGGTGGCATCTGACTGTGCTATCCCAGGGCGGCTTGTAAATAGCGCCGCGGACTTTCTAAGGCAGAATATAGCAAAATATTTGCCAATTTCAGGAGGGTTGAATGAAAACCAGAAAGTTGTCCAAGATATTCGATATAAAAGGCAAGGTGGCGATAGTAACCGGAGCAGGCAGGGGAATAGGTCAGGCTATAGCTTCCGATCTGGCTGGTTTCGGGGCAAGCGTAGTCATCGCAGACATGGATTTGAAGAATGCCCAGAAGGTAGCTCGTGAAATCGAGGCCGCAGGGGGCAAAGCCATCGCCATAAAGACCGATGTATCTGATAACAAGAGTGTTGACCAAATGGTCAGGCGAACCATCGAGAAGTTTGGCCGCATAGATATCCTGGTAAACAACTCCGGTATTATGAGTAGATGCATGGTCATGGACATGAAAGAGGAAGAGCTAGAGAGGACGCTTGAGATTAACCTTAAAGGCGTTTTCTTATGTTCTCAGGCTGTAGCCAAGCACATGATTGAGCGCAAAGGCGGGAAGATTGTGAATATGGGCTCTTCCATGTCTTCACGAGGTTCTGTATGTAACCTCTCAGGAGGGGGCGCTGACTACTGCGCATCGAAGGCTGCAGTTCAGGCTTTCACCAGAACGCTGGCCATGGAACTGGCTCCCTGCGGCATAAACGTTAACGCTGTTGCCCCTGGCATCACTAACACGCCGATGCACGAGGGCTTGTGGGAGGGGGCGAAACTGTATTATGAGAACAGCGTGCCTCTGGGTAGGATGGCGGAACCGGAAGATATAGCAGATGTGGTATTATTCCTGGTCACCGATGCCGCCCGCTACATTACTGGCCAGACCATTCATGTGAATGGCGGACAGATAATGGTTGACTAGCATAGGAGGTAGCAGCAATGGCTAAACTTACGAGGCTTTTCGAACCCGTCAAAATAGGGAAGCTGGAACTTAAAAACCGAATAGTAATGCCTGCCTTAAATACAAAGCTGGGCACCGAATGGGGCGCCATGAGCGACCGGATGATAGACTACTACGCCGAGCGGGCCAAGGGTGGGGTTGCTCTCATAATAATTGAGAACACGTGCATAGACTGGCCTGTGGGCAAGGCGGGTACGAATCCAATCAGGGCAGACGAATGGAAGTTTATCCAGGGTTTACATGATCTGGCAGAGGCGGTGCATGTGTACGGCGCCAAGATCGCCACTCAGCTTCACCACGCAGGGAGACAGGGCTCGTCCATGACAAGCGCCGAAGGCCAGCAGCTCGTGGCGCCGTCGCCTATCCCTTGCTTGCCCACGGGCGCAGAAATGCCCCGGGAACTGACCTTGGATGAAATCGAAGCAATAATCGGCAAATATATTTTCGCCTCCACCGTCACGAAGTCGGCCGGGTTCGACGCTGTCGAGGTGCATGGCGCTCATGGGTACCTCATCAGCCAGTTCATGTCCCCCTATACTAACAAACGCGAAGATGAGTACGGCAGAGATTTCGAGGGCAGGATGAGATTCCCCCTCAGGATAATAGAGGGTATAAGGATAGCGACCGGCCCCGATTTCCCTATCATATTCAGAATAAGCGCTGATGAATATATAGAAGGAGGCCTCACTCTCGAAGATAACAAGCTGATTGCTCAGAGGTTGGAGTCAGCTGGCGTTGATGTGTTCAACGTGTCGGCAGGCATTTACGAATCGCCTCCTTGGTTCAGCAGGATTTTCCCTACTATGGGCATGCCTCAGGGTTGCAACGTGTCTCTGGCGCAGGAAATAAAGAAAGTCGTCAAGACACCGGTCATAGTAGCGGGCAAGCTAGGTGACCCGATACTGGCTGAGAGGATTATAAAAGAGGGGAAGGCGGATTTGATAGCCATAGGCAGGGCACTGCTTGTTGATCCTGAATTGCCCCGGAAGGCATATGAAGGAAGGTTTGAGGATATACGTCCTTGCATCTACTGCAATGAAGCCTGCGCGGGCAATGTCTCCCGCATGTGGCGCATAGGTTGTGTGGTGAACCCAGCCCTGGGCAGAGAAAAGGAATACCAGTTTGAACCAGCGATGAAGGCCAAGCGTGTGCTCGTCGTCGGCGGCGGGCCTGCGGGCATGGAGGCAGCCAGGATTGCCTCGCTCAGGGGGCATTCTGTCACACTGTTAGAGCAACAGAAGGTTCTGGGTGGTCAACTGCTGGCAGCTTCAGCGCCTCAGTTCAAGCAGCCAATCAGAGAATTCATGGAATACCTGAAAACACAGGTGAAGAAGCAGGGGGTCAAGGTGCAGCTTGGAAAGAGGGTGACGCCGGCATTGATCAAGAGATTAAAACCGGACGTTGTGGTCGTAGCTACGGGTGCCACGCATTGTATCCCAAACATTCCCGGTGCTGAGGGAGGCAATGTGGCTACGGCCAGTGCCATTCTGCTAGGAAGGAAGAATACAGGCAGAGAGGTGGTGATAATCGGGGGTGGAGAGGTCGGAGCCGAACTTGCGTGGCATCTAGCCGAGCAAGGCAAGAAAGTGACTATTGTGGAGATGCTGGGCGCTGTAGCGATGGATATGAATATGTTCAGCCGCCTCTATCTCATGGATAAGTTAGCTGAGCTCGGTATAGAGATGCTGCTTAACACCACAGCCCAGGAGGTCACACATAAGGGTGTGGTTGCCGTAGATTCAGAAGGCAATAAGCAACTGATAAAGGCAGATACCGTCATACTCGCTGCAGGCTTCAAGTGCAATAATCCGCTTGAGAAAAGGCTTAAAGGTATTGCCCCAGAGGTCTATTCTATCGGGGACTGTGTGAAGCCCGGCAAGATAGAGGGGGCGATTGGCGCTGCATGGCGCGTCGCGTGTCAGATTTGAAAAAGAGGGTGCTCGAATGCCAAAGACGATAGTGATGCCCGTCACTTTGGATACCAAGGGTGAAGAGACCCAGTACCTCAAGGAGCAGATAGAGAGAAAAGGGCATAAAACAATCGTCATAGATGTAGGTGTCTTAGGGAAGCCCCTTTTTAAAGCCGACATCTCCCGAGAAAAGGTTGCCCGCATCGGTGGGAAAAGCCTCAAGGAACTGGTGGAGGCAGCGAAAAAAGGTGCCGATAGAACAGAGGCAACCAATGTAATGATCGAAGGGGTGAAGAAGATAGTTAAGAGACTTCACTCCGAAGGCAAGTTGGATGGCATCATATCGCTGGGCGGCTCCACGGGTTCTGCCATCGGCACGTCTGTAATGAGCGTGTTGCCCATAGGCGTGCCCAAGCTCATGGTGAGCACGGGGTTCGAGACTCAGTTTGTGGGCGCCAAGGATATAGCCATCTTGCAGACTCCTGCTGACATACTGGGGCTTAACTCAATCATGAGGAAGACGCTGGCCAGCGCAGCCGGAGCAATCGTAGGCATGGCGGAAGCTAAGGTGCGGGAGAAAGCCAGGCCTCTAATTGGTATGACTGCTCTCGGCGTTACCACTCCTGCCGTTATGAACATAAAGCCCCTCGTTGAGAAAATGGGATATGAGCCCATAGTGTTCCACTCGAAGACGCAGATACTGGACGAGTTGATTGGTGACGACAGGATAAGCGGGATCATAGACCTTACAACTTTTGAGATTATGATACCCATATCTTTCCATCTGCCGGAGGAATTAGCGGAAGGCAGGCTCAGCATTGCCGGCGAAAAGGGGCTTCCTCAAATCATCGTTCCTGGCGGTTTGGACATGTTCATCTTTCCAGGGACAAAGGAGATTGTTCCTCCCGAATACAGCGAACGGCGAATTCATGTGCATGGTCCTGATACAGTTTTGGTGAGGACTACCAGGGAAGAGGTAGCAACGGCGGGAAGAGTCTTAGCTAAGAGGGCGAACAGCGCAAAGGGGCCTGTCGCCATAGTGATTCCGCTGGGTGGTTTCTCATCCGTGGACGCGGAAGGCCAGCATTTCTATGACCCGCAGGCTGACTCAGCCTTTGCCCGCGTGATCAAGGATAGTGTAAAAAATAAAGTTGACATAATAGAAGTAAATGCTCATATAAATGACGCGAAGTTTGCCCGAAAAGTAGTTGATATATTCGATAAGCTGCTCAAAAAGGGAGGCTCTTAGCGTGGGGAAGAGATTCACCAGAAAGGAAATCCTGAGAAGGCTCAACAAGACGATAAAGGAGGGGAAGCCAATCGTAGCTGCGGGGAGTAGCGCAGGCATCATAGCCAAATGTGCTGAACTCGGCGGCGCAGATTTAATAATGGTCTATAGCTCAGGGAGGGAAAGGCTGAGAGGGCTTCAGACCAACATTGTGGAGAACTCTAATGAAGAGACCCTGAAGATGTTCCAGGAAATACAGAACGTGGTGGAGGACACCCCAATCATCGGCGGTATTCATGCCACCGAATCTCCGGGCAGCGACCTGGCGAAAATGGTGAAAGAATTCGTAGATACAGGGTTCTCAGGGATAATCAATTTCCCTACTTTCGGCTTCTTCGATGATAAGAACTGGCGCAAGGAAAGAGAGGCCCAAGGGATAGGATTTTCAAAGGAGGTCGAACTGATACGGGTAGCTCACGATATGGGTATATTCACTATGGCCTATGTCTTCTTCCCGGCGGATGCGCGCTCTATGGCTGAAGCAGGAGTCGATGTCATGGTCCCCCATGCAGGGGGAACCGCCGGAGGGCTGGTCGGTTTTGATTCCATAGCGGCGCCCATGAAAGACGCGGCAGCCCTGGTACAGAAGATTATAAAGGCAACCCAGAAGGTGAACCCTGATATCATCTGTCTGGCTCACGGGGGACCGATCGTGAGCCCTGAAGATACTAAATATATTTACGAACACACAGATGCAGCAGGCTTTGTAGGGGCCTCCAGCATCGAGAGAATCCCAGTAGAGAAGGCAGTGACAGGGATAGTCGAGGAATTCAAGGGCGTAGGGTTGAAGGGGAAAGGATGATATAGCCATGCCTTTGATTTGAAATACGGAGTTCGATGTAGCGTCGTGATTTCTGTCACGACGTAACTGCGTCGCCACGGGAGTGGCGACGCTACATTATTTCCCGGTTGAACCGTGGCCGCCGGAGCCGCGCTCAGTAGAAGAAAGTTCCTCTACCTCGACCAGGGGCAGGTTTGCCACTTTGCTCACGACCATCTGGGCTATGCGGTCGCCGTGCTTTATCTCGAAGGTGGCATTCGGGTCGAACAGGTACATGGTAATCAATATCTCGCCCCGGTAGTCGCTGTCTATCGTCCCGAAGGTGACCCCGACGCCTTTTGCTGACAGGCCTGACCTGGGACGTATCTGGACGTCATATCCTCGGGGTACTTCGATGGCGATGCCAGTGGGGATAAGCCTGGGCTGAGTCCCTGTGAGCATTATTGTTCCTGCACCTTCGATGCAGGCAAAGACGTCGAATCCTGTAGAACCTGGTGTAGCCCTCTTGGGTAGCTTGGCATGAGGATGCAGTCCTTTGATTTTTAGTTGAGGGTGTTCTCTGGGCATTTATTCTCAAAGTGAACGAAGCAACGCTTCGCCCCTACAATTTGCATTGGGCAGACACACGGGGCTGCCCCTACCCTATATGTTTGTCTTTCTTTTTATTAGATGTTGTGAGTCCTGCCGCAGTGAGGGCACTTGACGGTAGCTTTTCCGATGTTGGAAGGCACCTTCAGCCTGGTGCCGCACTCGCAGTCTATAATCTTGTAGCCGCTCTTCTGCCACAGCAGGTCCCCGACCTCGCGGGTACGCTTCACTCTGTTGGGCTCGGGCTCTTTTGGTGCTGCCTCAGGCGCTGCTGCCCGCAGCCCGACAGCACCTGCTCCGGCAAGGGCGGTAGCGGGCACGATACCTCCTGCGCCGCCTTGGTGTACCTGTTGGTACGCCTTATCGTAATCAGCATAGGATGCACCCCCGGCCATGGCGCGGAGGATGCGTATCCTCTCCGACAGAGGTGGGTGAGTGGCGGTGAGGTCGCTTGCCGCTCTTCCCTGCCGCCGGAAGGGGTTAACGATATACATGGGCGCCGTAGCCTGATTGGCTGATTTTAACTGGCCTGTCGAAGCCCCGAGTTTTTCCAGCGCAGAAGCCAGCCCCTCCGGGTATCTGGTGTAGAGGGCTGATGAGGCATCGGCCAGGTATTCCCTCTTTCTGGAGATGGCGTAGTAAATGAGTTGAGCCATGATGGGCGCCAGTATCATCAGGAGGATGGCTACGGCAAGGATTATTAGCTGCCCCTGGCCGCCTCCTCTGGATGACCTCCTGCCGCCGCCGCTGAAGATGAGGGCTTGTGAGCCGTACCAGGCGAGGATGACAATAGTCCCTAGAAGCACGCTGCACAGCGCCATCAACAGCACATCGCGGTGTCTAATATGAGATATTTCGTGGCCGATAACACCTTCTAGTTCATCGCGGTTAAGTTTTTGCAGCAGCCCGGAGGTGATGGCGACGGAGGCTTTGTTGGGGTCGCGCCCGGTGGCGAAGGCATTCAACGCAGGGTCGTCGATGATATAGACATCCGGCATCTTTTCGAGCCCTGAGGCAATCTTCATCTCCTCGACCACGTTGTAGAGGCGGGGGTTATCGTCCGGGCCTATCTTTATCGCCCCCGACATCGATAGCAAGATACTGTCACCCTGGAAATAGGCGACGAGGTTCATTATCGCCCATATTGCGAGGGCGATGACCAGGCCTGCGATGCCGTTGCCGAAGGCATAGCCCAAGCCAAAGCCGATGATGAGCAGCAATATCCCCATGGCTGCCACCAGTATCACCGACCTGACCTGATTGGACCTGATTTGTTGCCACATAGCTAAGGTTTCGGCTGCTCGAAGCTGACCTTGGGCACTTCCCTCTCTGCAGCTTCCTCAACCTTGAAGAACTCGCCCTGTTTGAAGCCGGTCATGCCTGCCACTATATTGGAAGGGAACATCTGGGTCTTATTATTGTAATTCAAGACCGAATCATTGTAGAACTGACGCGAGAAGCTGATCTTGTTCTCCGTCGAGGTCAACTGCTCCTGAAGAGCTAGGAAGTTCTGATTGGCTTTCAGGTCGGGGTAACGCTCGACTACAGCCAGCAGCCTGCCCAGGGCGCCGCTGAGTTCACCTTCAGCCTTGGCCTGAGCGCCGACCCCCTGACCTATGGCTTGCTGAGCGAGGTTGCGGGCTTTGGTAACTGCTTCCAGGGTTGCCCGCTCGTACTGCATATAGCCCTGAACTGTCTGTACCAGGTTCGGGATAAGGTCGTGCCTTCGTTTGAGCTGGACGTCGATTTGCGCCCAGGCGTTCTTCACCTGGTTGCGCAGCCTCACCAGTCCGTTGTATATGAAGACGAAGTAGAAAAGGAGCACTACTATGATTCCCACGATGACCCAGACTGCAACCATGTAACACCTCCGCTGCCGTTTTTAGTTTACTTACGTGACTTGAACACTTTCCCGATGAAACCCATAACGTGCCCGTGAGAATCCGCCGTTTGAGCTGGCTTCTCGGCAAGCTGCGATATTAACTGGTCAACCTCACCGCCGTCGAACCACAGCCCATCCCCCTTCGGGCAGGCATCGATAAGCACCTTTGGTTTCTCACCTATATTTACCTTTCTCATCTTCTTGCCGCAGATGGGGCACTTTCTCTTTTTCTCCGATGTCTTAGCTTCAGGTGCGGTGGTGAAGTAAGCCGGGTATAAATGAGGGTCTTCCAGTTCCTTGGTCTCCAGGAAAAGCTCCAGCTCTCCGGCGTCGAACCAAGTCCCACCGCAATGTACGCAATGGTCAACTTCAATCTTGTCGTGCTCGACCACTATCATAAGATTTCTACAGACAGGACATTTCATTAAGATGAACCCTCAAAGGTATTATTGCAAGTGTAGACAAAGAACCAATATATGTCAAGAGTTCTGCTTGACAGTCCGAGTTGGAATTGGTACAATTTCATGGTACGCAATTTTAGGGAGGAAGACTATTTACGCTGTAGTTGAGACTGGCGGAAAGCAGTACAAGGTCACCCCGGGGCAGACCATCGAAGTGGAGAAGCTCGCTGCCGGCGGTGATACCGTTGAGTTGGACAAGGTTTACCTTGTTGCCGATGGCGATAAGGTCACTGTGGGCAAGCCTACTGTACCCGGGGCTAAAGTCATAGCCAACGTGGTTGGCCAGGGCAAAGGGGACAAAGTAATCGTGTACAAGTTTAAGGCTAAGGTGAGATATCGCAGAAAGAGGGGACACCGCCAGCCTTATACCAAACTTGCTATCAAAGAGATAGTTGTCGGCTGAGGGAAGGAGACCTAGAGGAAATGGCACATAAGAAGGGCGGCGGCAGCACGCGGTTGGGGCGTGACAGCAAACCCAAGATGCTGGGAGTCAAGCGCTACGATGGTCAGCTAGTCAGTGCTGGAACGATACTGGTACGACAGCGGGGCACACGTATTCATAAGGGAAATAACGTAGGTCTGGGCCGGGACCATACGCTGTTCGCTCTTGTGGATGGTATTGTTAAATACGAGCCAGCCTCCAAGGACAGGAGAAAGGTGAGCGTTTACGCGGCTGAGGGGGAGAAGGCACAGTGAAACCGAAAATACATCCTGAGTATAAGGAGGCCAAGGTTATCTGCGCCTGCGGCAATACTTTTACTACCCGTTCCACGAAACCGCTCCTCAAAATAGAGCTCTGTAACAAGTGTCATCCCTTTTTCAGCGGCGGAGAGCGCCGGATTGTGGATACTGCGGGGCAAGTGGAGCGCTTCAAGCGTAGATATAGGGCCAAGGTATCTAAGGAAGCCAAAGAAGTTAAAGAAGCTAAGGAATAGTAACCGCAAGTGGCAGCTAAGTAGGCCGGGGCGAGGTACTCTCGCCCCTTTTGTTTAGGAGCAACATTGGCTAAAAAATTCTATTATGGCGGGCAGGCGGTCATCGAAGGCGTGATGATGCGCGGCCAGAAGGGCATAGCGGTTGCCGTCCGCCGTCCCAACGGCGAGATTGCTTTAAGCAGCGAGCCCCTCAGCGGGATCTCAACGAGCCGGATTAGAGAGATTCCCCTGGTACGCGGCATAGTCGTTCTGGTGGAGACCATGGTTCTGGGGATACGCACCCTTTTCTATTCAGCCTCGGTGTCGGTGGACGAGGAGATTGAGATCAGCCCCTGGCTGCTTTGGGGCAGCGTTGCTGTGGGCTTCATCTTAGCTCTGGGGCTGTTCCTGGGGCTGCCGCTGCTGGCAACTCACTATGCCGACCCTTATGTTTCCCCTGCGTTAAGCAACCTCATAGATGGAGTTATCCGCCTGGTTATCTTCATTATTTACCTGTGGTCTATATCCCTGATACCCGATATTCGGCGCGTGTTTGCCTATCACGGGGCAGAACACAAAACAATAAATGCCTACGAAGCCGGGGAACCGCTGGAGGTGGAGAAAGTTAGAAAGTACAGCACTGCTCATTCCCGCTGCGGTACGAATTTCATCCTCATTGTGATGGTGATAGCCATTATCGCCTTCGTCTTTCTGGGACGCCCTCCGATATGGCTGCGGTATGTGGAGAGGATTCTGCTTCTCCCGGTGATCGCTGCGGTAAGCTACGAGGTAATAAAGTTCGGGGCTGCGCATATCAAGAACGTTGTGGTGCACATTTTTCTTATTCCTGGCCTTGCCCTTCAGGCGATGACCACACGCCAGCCCGATGATCGGCAGATCGAGGTTGCTATCTCAGCGCTGCAGCGGGTCCTTGCCCTTGATGCTGAGCCCCTGCCCAAGCTCGCGGAAGAAACAACTTCTGTTACCGGTGTGGCAGACGGGACCGGTAGCGTCCACCTGTAGCAGGATTGTGTCCTCGTCGCAGTCAATTAGTATCTTCTTAACATTCAGGTAATTGCCCGAGGTTGCTCCTTTGTGCCACAGCTCCTTGCGGCTGCGGCTGTAGAACCACGCCTGGCCTGTGGAGAGGGTCTTCTCCAGGGACTCCTGATTCATGTAGGCCACCATGAGTACCTCGCCTGTCTTGGCGTCCTGGGCTATGGCTGGAATCAAGCCTTTATCGTCAAATTTTACCATGTCTCCTGCCTTTTCGATTGAAGTTCTCGGATTGCTTTAAACGCCTCGCTTAATTTTACATCCCCCGTATATATCGCCTTGCCCACAATAGCCCCCTCTACCCTCAACTCAGCGAGCCTGGTCAGATGGTGAACCGAGCTTATCCCGCCAGCGGCGATGACAGGGGCGCTCACCTGGGATAGGAACTCGGCAATGGCTTCGAAGTTGGGGCTGGTGAGCGTACCGTCGCGGCTGATATCGGTATAGATGAAACGCATTACACCAAGCTCAATCATTTTACCCGCCAGCTCGCTGGCCGTCACCGTGGATTCTTGAAGCCAGCCTCGAGTAGCTACCATGCGGTCTTTAGCATCTATGCTGATGATAATCCGGTCACCGAACCTCTGGCAAGCTTCCTTTACCACGTCTGGTTTCTCCACTGCTACCGTGCCTAGAATCGCTCTCTCCACACACGCAGCGAAGAGCTGCTCCATAGTCTCTATGCTGCGTATGCCTCCGCCGACCTGAACTGGGATATCAATGGCGGCTATTATATCCTCGATAGCCTCGAGATTGCTTGGCTCTCCTTTGGCTGCGCCATCGAGGTCAACTATGTGCAGCCTCCTGGCCCCTTCAGATTGCCAGCGCAATGCAACCGATACGGGGTCATCGGAGAATATAGTCTCCTTGCCGTAATCGCCCTGGTAGAGGCGTACGCATTTACCATTTCTGAGGTCTATGGCGGGGATTATCTCCATTATTGGTTCATTCTAACATAAGTTGGAGGGTGACAACTAGCTCTAAATAGGGGCGACCTGCAGGTCGCCCCTACGTCACCCTCACCTAGCCTCTCCCCTCAAGGGAGAGGAATTTACAAACTCGAAGGGCGCTAGGTTCATCTCCTTCACAGAAGTATCAGAATGACAATTGAGTAGGGGCACGGCATGCCGTGCCCCTACATGAAATACAATAGTATTTTGAATTGGCAAGGGCGCAAGCCTTGCGCCCCTACGATGTGGATTCGAACATTAAGCTATTAGCCTCTGAGGGTAGCGCCGAAATCACGCTGCAGGCGGTCTATAATTTGCTGCTGCGCCTGGTTGACCTCTTCGTCGGTGAGGGTGCGCTCTGCAGATTGGAAGCGGATGGAGAAGGCTAATGACTTTTTGCCCGGGGGCACCTGCTCGCCGCTGTAGACATCGAACAAGGTGACCTGGTCTACCAGCGGGAAGCTCTCTATAACCTCCTGCACTCTGCTTGCTGCGATACTGGCATCTAGTATCAACGCTATGTCACGGCTGTTTCCCGGGAAGCGGGGGATAGGGTGGTATCTGTACACAGCCGCAGTTAGCGACAGCAGCTTCACTAGGTCTATTTCAAAGAGGATAATGGGCTGAGTGGAGATATCGAATAGTGCCGCCGTTTTAGGATGGACTTCTCCTACCACTCCGACTCTTTCTCCGCCTACAACCACCTCGGCGGTTTTCCCCGCTAGAAGTGTCTGGTCTTCGGCTGGCTTGAAACTGGCTTTCACTTTCAGTCGGTTGAATAGCGTCTCCAGGATGCCTTTGGCATCGAAGAAATCGAGCGTATCCTCTCCCGAAAGCCACGAGCGCTCCAGCCGCGGGCCACCCAGTATCCCCACTAGCATCTCGCGCTCCTCGGGCAGGTCATTCGCTCTGGGAAGATAAATCCTGCCTACCTCGAATAATCTGATGCCATCTTTTTCGTGTTTTTCATTTGAGGCAAAGGTGGAGAGAATCCCCGCCCTGAGGCTGGTGCGCAGGTATTCCTGCTCCAGGCTCATCGGATTGGCCACTCGCAGCGCTGGGCCTAACATGTGCTGGGGGTCTATCTTGTCCAGTGTCGCCTGGCTGACCAGCGAGTAGGTTATCACCTCCTGCATGCCGCATCCGACGAGGAGGTCGCGGATATCTTCCTTAAGTGGCAGCATGGGTGCGGGCACTTGCTCGGGTATCTGGCTGCTGAGCAAGGTTGTGGGGATTTCGTCATAGCCGATGATGCGCGCTATCTCTTCCACAAGGTCGTCAGCCATCCTCACATCTGTACGCCAGTAGGGGGCCGTCACCAGTAGGTCTCCGGCTGTACCTGCTGGCTTGCAACTGAACTCCAGCGATTCGAGCACCTTCTGTGTGCGTTCTGTGCTGAGTTCCAGCCCTAGAATCCTACTAACTCGCTCCCTGGGCAACGGGATAGGCTTTCGCTCACTCTTTCCGGGATAGACATCTGCGATACCTCTGGCTGCTTTGCCGCCTGCCAGCTCCAGCAGGAGCTGGGTGGCGCGGCGCAACGCTACGGGCGCAAGCTCCGGGCTGATGCCCCTTTCGAAGCGGGAAGAAGCCTCGCTGCGCAGATTGAGCTTGATTGAAGTGCGGCGTATGCTGATATTGTTGAAATTCGCCGACTCCAGAAGTATGGAGGTTGTCGGGTCTATCACCTCGCTGTCCGCTCCGCCCATGACTCCAGCGAGGGCGATGGGGTCTTTCTCATCGGCGATGATGAGCATATCAGGGTTCAGGTCTCTCTTCATGCCGTCGAGTGTGTACAGTGACTCATCTTTTCTGGCGCGGCGCACAATAATCTTTTTACCCTTAATCTGCGTATAATCGAAGGCGTGAAGGGGCTGTCCGTATTCCAGCATGACGTAATTGGTGATGTCCACGACGTTGCTGATGGGGCGCATGCCTCCGGCGATGAGTCTCTGCTGCATCCACTGCGGAGAAGGGCCTATTTTGACGCCTGTGACTAGGCTGGCGCAGTACCTGGAGCAGAGGTCGGAGTCGGCTATCTCGATGGAAATGGAGTCGTGAATGGGATTCTCTTCTTCAGCGTAGCTTGGCTCCGGTATGTGTGTCGGCTGATTGGTAAGGGCTGCGACCTCACGGGCGATACCTATCACGGAGAGACAGTCGGGGCGGTTGGGCGTTACCTTAATGTCGTAGATAGTGTCGCCCAGATATTGGGAGAGAGGCAAGCCCACCGGGGCATCGGCAGGCAGAATCATTATACCCTCATGATTGTCGGAGATACCCAGTTCCTTCTCGGAGCAGGCCATCCCCTCCGATTTCACACCGCGAATTTTGGCTGGCTTAAGCTCGGCGACCTGTCCAGTGTGGCCGTCTATGAGCCGTGCGCCTACCCTGGCGAAGGGCACTTTCTGGCCTACCTCGAGGTTGGGCGCGCCGGTGACCACGGTCATACGCTCGGTGCCGATGTCGATAGTCGCCAGCTTGAGGCGGTCGGCATTGGGGTGCTTATCCAGGGCTGTTACCTGGCCCACAAAGACATGCTCCCAGCTTCCGCCAACGACGTCCAGCTTGCCGACCTCGTTTCCGGACATGGTCAGCCTATCGGCTATCTCTTTAGCCGGGAGTGTGATGTTGACATAATCTTTGAGCCAGTTGAGAGAGACTTTCATAGCTAAAACTGCCGCAGGAATCTCAGGTCGTTAGAATAGAAAAGGCGGATATCGTCTATGCCGTATTTAAGTATGGGCATTCGCTCCACACCCATGCCGAAGGCGAAGCCCGTATAAATATCGGGGTCGTAGTTCACTCTGCGCAGTACCTCAGGATGAATCATACCTGCGCCCAGTATCTCGATCCAGCCGCTGTTTGAGCAGAGCTGGCATCCTGCGCCGTTGCAGACGAAGCAGTCGATTGCCATCTCCACGCCGGGCTCGACGAAGGGGAAGTAGTCACATCTGAATCTGGCCTTGCGCTCTTTGCCGAAAAGCCTCCGGGCGAATTCGAAAAGCGTCCCCTTCAGGTCTGCCATAGTGATATTCTTGTCCACGGCGAAGCCTTCGACCTGGTAGAACATGGACTCATGGGTGGCATCGGTAGCTTCGTAGCGATAGACTTTTCCCGGTACAATTACACGCACCGGCGGGCGCCTGTTCTCCATCACACGAATCTGCATGGGAGAGGTGTGGGTGCGTAGCAGCATGGGCCGCTCGCCTTTCTCATTCTGGTAGTCCATCCACATGGTGGCCCACATATCGCGGGCGGGGTGGTCTTGAGGTATATTTAGAGCCTCGAAATTATAGTAGTCCCACTCCACCTCAGGTCCTTCCACCACCTCGAAACCCATAGCTGTGAAGATGCCGCACATCTGGCGCATCGTCTGTGTAGCGGGGTGCAGTCTGCCGAGTGTGGCAGGACGGCCTGGCAGCGTTACATCGAGGCGGCCTACCTCGATGGCCTTGGCTATCTCAGCTTCCTTGACGATTTCTTCGCGCTGGGCCAGGCTCTTTTCCAGAAACTCTTTAAGCTCGTTGGCGGCGGCACCTGCCGCACGCCTCTCCTCCAGGGGCAGGGTCGCCAAACCTCGCAGAATCTGGGTGAGGGGGCTCTTTCTACCCAAGTAGCTGATACGCCAGGATTCGAGGCTTTTCGGGTCGCTGATGCTGTCAAGCTCGCTGATAGCTTTCGCTCGGAGCTCTTCAAGCTTACTTATCATGGGCTTCGGGGATATTCTCCTTGGCTGTTGCCACCAGTTGGGCGAAAGCAGCGGGGTCGTTTACTGCCAGCTCGGCGAGTATCTTGCGGTCGAGTTCTATTCCTGCTTTGCTTAAGCCCTGCACAAACCTGCTATAGGAGAGTCCGTTGAGCCTTGTTGCCGCATTGATTCGGGTTATCCATAATCGCCGCATGTCTCCCTTGCGGTCCTTGCGATGAGCGTAAGAATAGGCCAGGGAGTGCATCATAGACTCGTGAGCTCTTCTATAAAGGCGATGCTTGGTGCCTAGATGGCCCTTGGTCAGCTCCAGTACCTTCTTGTGACGATGACGTTTTGTTGTTCCACCCTTTACTCGGGGCAAAGGACTCCTCCTCCTCTAAGAATTAGCATACGATGGGTGCGGTGGCGCTTCTCTTACCTCAGACCCCAAGCATCCTTCTTACGCGTTTTCTTGCCGTAGGGTTCAGGGGTATTTTCTCATCATATAGCCGTGTCACCCGTTTGGGCTTATTGCGGCGAAAGTGGCTCTTGCCAATCTTAACGCGCATAATCTTGCCGGTGCCGGTTATATCCAGGCGGGCCTTAGCCCCCTTATGTGTCTTTATTTTAGGCATCTACAGTTTCTCCTGCCTTTTCTTTCTCCTTTTCGTTCTCCCTTTCCTTCTTCGGTTGTTTTGTGGGGTGAGGGAAAAGGATCAGGCTCATCGAATTCCCCTCCATCGATGGTGGTCTCTCCACGCTGGCTTTCTCTGCCAGGGCTCTGGCTACGTTGTCCAGCAGTTCCTTTCCCAATTGGGGATGAGTCATTTCGCGACCGCGAAAGAGCACCAGGACCTTAACCTTGTTGCCCTGATCCAGAAGCTTGCTCGCTACAGCTATCTTGGACTGGATATCGTGCTCACCGGTCTTCGGGCGCAGCCGAACTTGCCTCAGTGAAACTACCTTCTGTCGCTTATGTGCCTCACGTTCCTTTTTAGCTTGCTCGTATTTGAACTTGCCGAAATCGAGCATCCGGCATACCGGGGGTTGAGCGGTAGGGGCTACTTCTACCAGGTCAGTATTCCTTTCTCGGGCGATCTGGAGGGCATCTCTTACAGTCATCACGCCGAGCTGCTCACCGTTTTCGCCAATTACCCGGATCTCTTTAGCCCGAATTCTCTCGTTGACTCTATAATCTCTAACTATACTCGCTACCTCCCCGGAATAAGCTTCTATCTCTTATAACATAATCATCGGAATAAATCAAACAATAGCCTTGGTCTCCACTTCCGACTTTATTCTTTCCTTAAACTGTGGGAGCGGCTGGGCCTTTAAAGTCTTGCCGCTGCGCAGCCTGACCGAGACTGTAGAGCTCCCTATTTCCTCATCGCCAACTATTAACATGTAAGGGATTTTCTGGAGCTGGGCCTCGCGGATCTTCAGGTTCATACGCTCGCTTCGCTCATCCACTTCAGCTCTTATTTCCTCGCTCTTGAGCTCAGCGGCTACTTTACGGGCGTAGTCAAGATGCGGGTCGGCTATCGGTATTATCATCACTTGAACTGGTGCCAGCCATACCGGGAATGCCCCGGCGTAGTGCTCGATGAGGCAGCCGAAGAAGCGCTCCATGCTGCCCAGCACGGTGCGATGTATCATGACCACGCGATGCTCAAGCCCGTCCTCTCCGATGTAGTTAACATCGAAACGCTCAGGGAGATTGAAGTCCACCTGGGTGGTAGGGCCTTGCCAGGTCCGTCCCAAGGAATCCTTGAGCGCTATGTCGATTTTGGGCCCGTAGAAAGTGCCCTCGCCGGGGTCTACCTCGTAGGGTATCTCGAGTCGATTTAGGGCTCCCTTCAGCATCTGTGTTGCATGTTCCCAGACCTCGACCGTGCCTGCATACTTATCGGGACGTGTGGATAATTTGACTTCGTACTCGTCGAAGCCAAATGTCTTGAGCATAAAGCGGGCAAAATCTACCACGCCGACTACTTCGTCCTCCAGTTGGTCAGGGCGGCAGAAGATGTGGGCATCATCCTGGGTGAAGCCGCGAACGCGGGTCAGGCCGTGGAGCACGCCGGACCTTTCCCAGCGATACACTGTGCCCAACTCCGCCCAGCGCAGCGGCAACTGGCGGTAGCTGCGAAGCTGCGTCTTATACATCAGGATATGGCCGGGGCAGTTCATAGGCTTGATGAGATATTCCTGCCCCTCCATTTCCATAGGTGTGTACATGCTGTCTCTGTAGTATTCCCAATGGCCGCTGGTCTTCCACAGGTCTACCTTGGCGACGTGCGGGCTATATAC
>JACWAE010000051.1 GCA_014874385.1 Dehalococcoidia bacterium
ACTACAAGAGAGCCTGCGCCGCTGCGCTCAACTCGAATCAGAAAGGGGAGAGAAAAGTAAGGAAATGCTTCAGGTGGCGGAGGAGAAAAGTATATACGAGGAACTTGCCACAGCCTTCGGCAAGAGAGGAACGCAAGCCCTGATCATAGAAAAATCGCTTCCCGAGATAGAGGAAGAGGCTAATCGTCTGCTGGGACGGATGACAGACAACCGCATGCACCTGAAAATAGAGAGCCAGCGCGATACCAGGAAAGGTGACACGATTGAGACACTTGACATAAAGATAGCAGATGAACTCGGCACACGGAATTACGAGATGTTCAGCGGAGGTGAGGCCTTCAGGGTGAATTTCGCCCTACGCATTGCTCTGTCCAAGCTTCTGGCAAGAAGGGCTGGAGCACCGCTGCCCACACTTATTATTGACGAAGGCTTTGGCACTCAGGATAGTGCAGGAAGAGAGAAGCTGGTTGAGGCCATAAACTCGATTCAGGACGACTTCGAGAAAATACTGGTCATTACTCATATAGAAGAGCTCAAAGATGCCTTCCCGGTACGTATCGATGTTGTCAAGACTGAAGAAGGTTCCACGTTCTCGCTGAGCTAATGAAATCGCGGCATTAGATACATTATTTGTAATCCTCTTCATACACTGATTGACCGGTATTGCCCGATACAGTAGAATTATTGATGGAAGAAGGTGCAGTACAATGGCAGGAAGCAAAAGCCGTGAAGAGTTGATAAATGACATAGTTGCTATTGAGCTGCGCATGTTCCTGACCGTTCAGACTGCGGGCCCTACATCGTGCCAGGAGCAACCTGAAACCTTCAAGTTGATGCGGAGGGCTGGCTTTCATGTCCTATCCAGTGAGACTTTAGAATCATATCTCCAGGACCTGCAGGAAGCTCTTGAGGAGGACCGGAATCTGGTGACTTTAAAGTACGCTCGTATCGATGAGCTCATTTCCTGCCTTAATGATAGCCACCTAATTGACGAGATTGTCGAAATAGAGGGGCGCTGGCTGAGGGAGTTAGAGAAAAAATATCCCCTCACTTTTCGAAGTCGGGCTGACTTTGCTGCAGGGATTTATCTCCGAAGCGAGCTGGAGACCTACTCCGACCAGACTCTAGAGTTATATGGCAAAGACCTCACTAAAGCTCTGGATGAAGGAAGAAATTTAACAGCAGAACGATACACCTACCTCTTTAAGCAGCTAGGTTACAACTCTATAGACGATATGGAGCAGGAAGTAAAAAAGGCTAAGTGACGTGCCGATTTGGGGCTGTAGCTCAGCTGGGAGAGCGCCTCCTTTGCAAGGAGGAAGTCAGGGGTTCGAGTCCCCTCAGCTCCACCAAAGGTGTCAATAGGCAGAACCCCTACTGATTGCTTCTCACCCCCATAGGGAAGTCCCGCATAAGCTGAGCGTGCCTTAGTTTAGCTTGCTCAAAGCGCAAAAAAGTAGCTTATGAGGAGATGCTGTTTTCATCCTTACGCCTTCTCTAGCAACTAGTTCTAGGTAAGTTTCTTGCTAACCATCTCGATTGGCGCAGCTAGCATCCAAGCTTTGCGTTCTTTCATTATGAGATAGAAGGCCAGAACTTTATTACATTCGCTACAATTGGTCTCCGCGATGCCGTTGAAATCGTCTCTGCAAGTTATCATCGTAATGCCTATACCACATTCAGGACATCTAGCTATAACGTGATGCTTATCAATGCAATCGATACTGATTACCTTCATTTTGCCCACCTCCCATGTTAGTTCCACGCAATGCTTCGACTAATAGCATGAGAGGATTATAGCACTGTTCTCAACAAGGGGCTAGCCATAAGAGGACCAACAAAAGCTAGATACGCGCTTTTGGGGGAAAAATCAAGTAAGAGAGTACTTGGCTCCCCCTAACCACAACCGAGCAGCACCACAATGAAGTTAGTAGCTGAATTCCATGAAGTGAATAAGGCTTGTAGCAATTTTAATCAATCTCTGCGAACCTGACCATCACTACCCTACCTACCCCACCGCCTCCTGTTGTGCTTCATGCGTTGTCCAAAAGGCTGGCGACATATTTATCCTTTTCACCATCTCCACAGATTGGCCTTTTCTTGGTTTCCCTCATTCATGTTCGCCGGCAGGTGTTCCTCTTGTGTACTCTGCTTGTATGGTTTGTATTGCGCCTTGAATTCTTGTGGCGATGGCTTCTCATCTGATACCTTAGAAGGCTTCTTTGAACTGGTTGTTTGCCAAAGACCCTTGACCTCTCCGATTTCGTGCCTAATCAAAAGTAAAGCCAGAAGCCCACCCACGACAACAAGTGCAGCGAAGGGCAGAAGAATACCAAATATCAACTGACTCCCCCCCATTCTTGCCGAAGAATTGCTTATCAATGCTTAGGTAACGAGCATGATGTCTCGAGCATTACGGAGCTTTCTTCATTCGGAATAAGTCTATCTCGACAAACCGATATCCTTATCTACACTTCATTGTGCTTCTAAATCAGGAGAACCGCAATTACTCTAAAGGTCAATTTGGCATGGTCAATAGTCACGTTACAAAAGTTCCAGTCTAATTCAGGCCTGGCCGACTACACTGATTTCCGGGTGCTAATTCTGGCTATACAACAGCATCACCATTTTGGAGAAGAGGCATCGAGGATGGCTGGGACCGCTAAAAAATTGCCCAGCTTGAGTAGCAACGTTTGACAAATGCTATAGCCCGTGGTAATTTATGTAGTACTCTGAGCGAAAAGTAGCCTTATGTCATCTTCTATTCTATCCGGTAAGTTTCTGCTAGGCTTCCTCGAAAGTTATCCCGCCGCTGTCAGTGTATTTCAGCCAGATGGTACTATGGTATTCGTTAATCAACACGGTTGCGAACTCCTCAAGAAATCGAAACAAGAGCTTATTGGCAAGCGCGTTCAGGATTTCGTAGCCGACCGGGCTATGGCGGAGTCAATCATATCACGTATCATATCGAAGGGATATGTCGAAACCGAACTGAGTGTTACTCAGAGCAACGGCGATGCTTTAGGCGTCAGGCTAACTGGGGTCCTTGTCAAAGATGGCGCAGGCAAGCCTGTGGGAGTTGTAGGAATGGCGCGGGGGACCACCACTGCGTTGGGCAAAAGTACTGAGATAGCTCTGGCTGTCCAACGCATACTCAATCAACTCCCTGAAGCCAGAATGCTGACCGTCGAGGAAGTCGCCAACGAGCTGAGGGTAAGCAAAGAGACGGTTCGCCGCTGGGTCAGAAATGGGCAACTGCCTTGCATCAAGCTGCCCCGCGGTATCCGCATACCCAGCGAAGTAATTAAGGATTTAATACGCCTGAACCTTCGCTAGAAAGCCGAATATAGAACCGAGTTTTTAAAGGTTACGCTACTACTTCAACAGTAGCTCAGTTGAGGGCGCACTCGAATTGACCCCGTGCTGGAGAGGGCCCTCCGGGCAAGATTAATTTTAGGAATCCTCATATTGCCGCTACTGGAATGGATGAGAGTTCTGGACCTATCTCATATGGGATCGCACCCATATTGCACCATGCTCCTGACTGACTTCAGTTGTATCGAGCGAGTGCCGAAGGCACTCTGAAAATATAAAGACAAGGAGGTAGAGTTACATGGCCTTAAGTGAGAAGGACAGGTCGTTGATCGGAAGAGAGTCTGCACCTATCTATGCCCCGGATGAGGTGTGCAAGCCTATGATAAGGCACTGGGTGGAAGCTGTAGAGGATGCCAATCCCCTGTACACGGATGAGGAATATGCCAGAGGCAGCAAGTATGGGGGCATTATCGCACCTCCCCAGATGATGATGGTGTGGTGCATGCCGCGTATGTGGCCATGGCCTGAGTTCCCCTGGGTCCCCATGGCTGAACTCGAACTACCCGGCGACTACGACACTTTCGTTGCTACAGATATGATTCGTGAATTCTATCTCCCGGTACGCCCTGGCGACATATTGAGCTATACCATGAAGTTGGACAGCGTGTCAGAGGAAAAGAAGACGCGCATTGGCAAGGGTCATTTCATCACTACTACCCAGATTTATCGCAACCAGAGAGGAGAGGTAGTAGGTAAAGAAATTCGTACTGTGTTGAAGTACAAGGCAAGTACATAAGGGGAGTGCAGAGGGGTAGAGCCCCTTTGCAGGGGGTTTGGGGGTGTCCCCCAAATTCTAACTCCCCAAGATTGGGGGATTCAGGGGGTTCAAAAGGGCCAATAAGAACTATCATCAAAGGAGAGGAAACAATGCCAGAGTGGAAAAAGGTTTACTGGGAAGATACAGCGGAGGGTCAGGATATCGGCTCTTACGAGATGCAGATGGACGCAGTGAAGATTAGCTGTGGAGCCTGGGCTACCAGAGACAGCAACCCCATTCATCACGATAAAGCCTTCGCTGAAAGGGGTAGTCAGAAAAATATCATTGTGAACATTATGCATTCCGAGGGTCTGCTGTGCAGGCTGGCAACCGATTGGAGCGGTCCCACCGGCGAGCTAAGGAGAATACGGTTCAACATCCGCGGCTCCTGCTATGCTGACGATACCCTCAAAGTCTCGGGCAATGTGATTAAAAAATATATCGGCCAGGATGATAACTACATGAAAGGGCTGCATCTGGTTGACCTTCAGGTTAACGCCACAGCCAGCGGTAATCCTTTCTGCGATGCCCAGATTACCCTGGCTTTGCCGGCTAAGAAAGCTCAAAGCTAATACTAGGGGGTTGAGAAATGGACAGTTTGAAGGATAAATCCTGTATTGTCGGCATCGGCGAGACTGAATACTCCAAGAACTCCGGGCGCAGCGAGATGCGCCTGGCATTGGAGGCGATAAAAACAGCCTGCAATGATGCCGGAATAAACCCCAAGGAGCTCGATGGCATAGTAAGGTTCTCGGTGGACAGCAACCAGGTGGATGAGATAGCCAGGAATCTCGGCTTGGAGAACCTGAGATTTTTCCCGGAGGTCTTCTTTGGCGGAGGCGCAGGCTGCGGCACGGTGCAGATGGCGGCTATGGCAGTGGCCCTGGGCAAAGCTAAATACGTTGCGTGCTTCCGGGCATTAAACGAGCGTTCCGGATTCCGCTATGGGCAGATGGCCATGGCCATGCCCATGATGGGACACTTCCAGTATTCCATACCATTTGGCTTGATGGCGCCGGGCTCGATGGTCGCTGTTATGGCGGTGAGACATATGCACCTCTACGGTACAAAGACCACAGATTTCGGCGAGGTGGCTGTCGCCTTCAGGAAGCACGCCAACAAGAATCCCAGGGCGATGATGCACTCGAAAACGCTGACGATTGAAGAGCACGCTAACGCCAGGATGATTGCCTATCCGCTGCGCCTGTTCGATTACTGCCAGGAAAGCGATGGTGCTTGCGCTGTGATAGTGACGTCGCCTGATAGGGCAAAGCATCTTAAGCAAAAGCCCGTTTATATCATGGCTGCCGAGCAGGGAACCGGCAGTTGGATGGAGATGATGACCAGCTATCAGCGCAAGGACATCACTGATCTGGAGGAATACACCCGCATGGCTCCACATCTGTGGAAGGAGGCGGGCATAGGGCCTAAGGATATCGATTGTGCCCAAATCTACGATGCCTTCACCCCGCTGGTGATTATGCAACTGGAGAGTTACGGCTTCTGCAAACGCGGTGAGGGCGGACCATTCGTAAGAAATGGAGCCCTGGAAATAGGAGGCAAACTCCCCACCAATACCAGCGGCGGTTGTCTCTCCGAGGCTTACATTCATGGCATGAATCAGATTATCGAAGGTGTACGCCAGTTGAGAGGCACTTCGTTCGTGCAAGTACCTAAATGCAAGCATGTACTGGTGACCAGTGGCAGCGGTATTCCCACCAGCGCATTGATTCTGCGCTCAGCCTAAAGGAGGTAGTGAGATGTCTGAATTACCTGAGGTACCAAGATTGGCCCCGATGCCCGGACCCATTAATCAAGAATTTTATGACGGCCTGAACAGACATGAGCTGCTGCTGCAGAAGTGCACAGACTGTAACAAATTCCGTTTCTGGCCGATTGAGATGTGCCCTTTTTGCAACTCCTTCAACTACGAATGGACTCGCTGCAGCGGCAAGGGCACAGTGCATAGCTATACTATCCAGCACGCCACTATGCCGTATCCCTGGCCGGTGTTATTGGTGGAACTGGAGGAAGGCCCTCGACTGGTGACTCACGGGCTGATGTCCCCGGAGGAGATAGAAATCGGCATGCCCGTGGAGGTAGACTACGAAAAAATCTCAGACGAGATAACCCTCCATGCATTTAAAAAGGCCAGCAAATAGGTAGTTGCCCGATTCATCGGGCCGTTTGTGGCAGAGCAAAATCATGCCGATTGGGACATACATCCAGTCATGCCCGATAAATAAGGAAGGGAAAGATGGCAAGGAACCCTCTTCGAACTAAGCTATGTGACATGCTGGACATACAATATCCCATAATCCTGGCCGGAATGGGAGGTATGGGAGGGCCTGTCTCCGGGCCGGAGCTTGTGGCAGCAGTGTCCAACGCAGGAGGACTGGGTGTCCTGGGCTGCGCTTTTCTGTCCCCTCACAAGGTCGAGGCTATGATAAAGAAGACGAAGAGCCTCACCGACAGACCATTTGGTGTGGATACTATAATACCGCCGGAGGTTCCGCAGACAGGTACCACGGCTGAGTTTCAAGCTGAACTTCCCTCGCTTGCTCCCTCTGGTGCTGTGGATGAGCCCGATATTATTGAGAAGCTGAGAAAGGAATTAGGGGTACCAGTGCCCAGTGGAGGGAAAGGATACCTTTCCAACATAGCTGAAGATACAATTTGGTCTCAGGAAGATTTCAAGCGGCAGGTCGAGGTCATTATGGAATATCGAGTTCCGGTCTGGGCCGCAGCGCTGGGAGACCCGGCGCCCTGGGTGCCCGAGTGCCATGCTAGAGGCATGAAAATAATCGGCGTGGTTGCGAGCGTGAGGGGAGCCCGCCGTCTTGTCAGAAGTGGGGCGGACATTATCGTGGCTTCGGGAGCGGAGTCAGGCGGTCACAACAGCCGGATCGGCACTATGGTACTGATCCCCCAGGTGGTGGATGCCATTTCACCGGTTCCTGTGGTGGCAGGGGGAGGGATAGGTGATGGCAGAGGGCTTGTGGCAGCACTGGCGCTCGGGGCTGCAGGTGTATGGTGCGGCTCCGTGTTCCTGGGTACATTTGAGGCCATCTACGAGGATTATCACAAGCAGAAGATACTGGAAAGCACCGAGGACGACACTATGGTGTCGAAGGCCATAACGGGCAAACAGGCAAGGTATCTGAAGAACAGGCTGATCGCTGCCTGGGATAAAGCGGGCTTACCCACATTGCCCATGCCCATGCAGTCTATCGCCATCATACCTATCCTGGATGGTGCATACGAGGCGAAGATGGCAGATATAGTGCCCGCCCCGGCGGGCCAGATAGTAGGCATGATTAAAGAACTGAAGCCAGCCGCGCAGGTGGTCGAGGAAATGGTGGCGGGAGCCTTGAAAGTCCTGGACAAACTCCCACCAGCAAGACCTGCTTCAAGACGAAGCAAGCAAGCGCGCAGTAGCGGTAACCAGTCGTGAAATCTAAATCCGAGTTGATATAGATAAAAATGCATGTATAAATAAGGAGGCAGCAAAATGGCTTATAAGGCTCTTAAGCTGGAGAGGGAAGGGGCTATAGCGATAATAACCCTGAACCGCCCTGACGCAGGGAACTCTTTCGATTTCAGGCTAATGGAAGAGGTCGATGCAGCAGTCAGAGAGGTGGCGGCCGACAAGAAAATTCGAGCCTTGATCCTGACCGGGACTGGCAAATACTTTTCTACGGGCATAGACCTCGGCATGTTCACAAACGCCCAGGCCATGGTCGACAAGGCAGGCCCGGTTGATGAAATAATCACGCCAGATGATGACCAGACCTACGGTAAAGGGACTGTCGTGGCTGCTGTTATCAGGATGCGCAACATGGGCAAGCCTGCTATCGCTGCCATAAACGGCCCCACCGTTGGTGCCGGGTTATCGTTGATTCTGGGCTGTGACATCAGGATCGCCTCTGAAAAAGCCAGGTTCAGCATGATATTCGTCAAGAGAGGGATCGCCGCCGACACTGGCGGCTCATTTACCTTGCCCCGTGCCGTCGGGCTGGCCAAGGCATGTGAGATGATTTTCACCGGTGACATGATCGATGCTGCCGAAGCAGAACGGATAGGGCTGGTTAACAAGGTTGTGCCCCACGATGAACTGATGAAGGCAGCCAAGGAATTGGCAGCCAGGATAGCAAAGAACCCGCCGCTGGCCGTAGCGATGGCCAAGGCTGATATATATAAGGCGATGGCAGAAAAGGACATCATAAAACAAATGAAGCGTGAGGAGAAAACCCAGGAGGTATTGATAAACACCGAGGACTTTATGGAGGCCGCAACCGCATTCCTGGAAAAGCGGGAGCCTGTGTTCAAAGGTAAGTAAGGCAGCTTGACATTTTCGGCCATGATGCAGGGTATGGGAAGGGTGATGAAATATGCCGGATGGTAAGAAAAACGAAGGCCTTTTGAGCGACTACCGGATTCTGGACCTGACCGATCATAAGGGTATTTACTGTGCCAAGGTCCTGGGTGACCTCGGTGCGGATGTCATTAAGATCGAGCCGCCGGGTGGAGACCATTCGAGAAACATTGGCCCCTTCTACAGGGATATCCCTGATCCTGAGAAGAGTATTTACTGGTGGGCCTATAATACCAGCAAAAGAGGCATAACCCTGAACATCGAGACTGCAGATGGGAAAGAGATATTACAAAGGCTGGTTAAAACCGCCGACGCTGTTGTGGAGTCGTTTCCACCAGGATATCTAGATGAGCTGGGACTGGGATATGCTGCTCTCAGCGAATTAAATCCCGCCATTATTATGACCTCCATCTCTCCCTTCGGAGGGACAGGTCCCTACAAAGACTGGAAGGCTGACGACCTCATAGGTTGGTCGATGGCGGGACAGGCATATGTCACCGGAGATGATGACCGCCCTCCATGTCAGGTCAGCTTCCCTCATTGTTACCTGGTCGCGGGCGCCCATGCTGCCTCAGCGACGCTGGCAGCCCTTTACTACCGGGAGACTTCTGGGGAAGGCCAGCACATTGACGTCTCTATGCAGGAATCCGTACTGTGGACAACGCTTCTGCTGGTTCAGTTCTGGGACATGATGAAAATTAACCTGTTTAGGGCTGGTTCCAGGCGCTCTATGGGTACGGCCTTGTTCAGACTTGCCTTTCCCTGCAAAGATGGGCACGTGGGCTTTCTGATAGCAGGGGGCCAGCTAGCTTCGATCTCAATGCCCCCGTTGATAAAATGGATGGCTGAGGAGGGGATGCTGGGTGCTTTTGAGGATAAGAAGGACTGGAGAGCAAAGGACTGGACCGAGAAGGTGGATGCCTGGGCACTGACGCAAGAAACGGTAGATGCCTGGGAAGACAGTCTGATCAAATTCTTTTCCAGCAAGACGAAGGCTGAGATATATGAGAAAGCGCGAGAGAGAAGCATGATTATTTACCCTGTAAGCACCACCAAAGACCTTGCCGAGAACGCTCAACTTAAGGCGAGGGATTTTTATGTGCAGGTAAAACATCCGGAACTGGGAAAAGCCATTACGTATGTTGGAGCTCCCTACAAAATTGCAGAGGCTCCCTGGAGGATATCGAGACGTGCTCCGCTAATCGGGGAGCATAACCGGGAGATTTATGAAGAAGAGTTAGGTTTGTCCCGGAATAGAATACGCATATTCAAAAAGACCGGGGTTATTTGAATGCTGGAAGCGCAAAAATACAATGTCATTCTGAGGAGTCCTTCCCGAATGGGAAGGATGACCGAGGAATCTCTGATAATAGCTCAGTGGAAGTACTGAGATTCTTCGCTTCGCTCAGAATGACACAAAGCCTAAGCACTCTATATCTTCAGAGCAATGAGGAAAAAGCAGGTGGCAAAAAAGCGCATATTTGAAGGGGTCAGGATCGCTGATTTCACCTGGCTGGGGGTTGGCCCTATAGCTATGAAGTTTATGGCTAACATGGGCGCAACGGTAATCCATATCGAGTCCTGTACCAGACCCGACATCTGCAGAGTATCTGCACCTTACAAAGACTGGAAGCCAGGCATAAACCGCAGCGCTTTCTTCGCCGTCTATAACGACAGCAAGTACGGTATAACCCTTAATCTCAGGATGCCTCAGGCACAGAAGGTCGCTAGGCGGATAATCAATGAATGGGCGGACGTAGTTGCCGATGCCCATCTCCCGGGCATTATGGAGAAGTTTGGCCTGGACGACGAGACTCTGAGAAGGGAGAAGCCGAGCCTTATTCATGTCGCCACTGCGTTGCAGGGTAAGACAGGCCCTTACAGTGCGATGCCGGGGCATGGAATGGTGGGAGTATCGCTGGGCGGCATTACCGAAATCACGGGATGGCCTGATAGAGAGCCAACAGTGCCTTTCGGAGCCCTGACCGATTTCCTTACCTTCCCTCACATGGTGACCGCTCTCATTGCAGCGCTTATATACCGGCGTAAGACAGGCAAGGGGCAGTATATAGAACTCTCCCAACTGGAATGTAGCGCCCAGTTTCTGGCCCCGCCTATCATGGATTACATTCTAAACGGGCGAATTCTGGGACGCATGGGCAATCGGTCAGCCTGCGCCGTACCACACGGTATCTATCGCTGCAAAGGAGAAGGCGAGAGATGGTGCGCCATAGCTGTGAGCACCGATGAGGAATGGCATAGCTTCTGTAATGTCATCGGCAACCCGGAGTGGACCAGAGAATCCAGGTTTGCCACATTTGTTGGTCGAAAAGAAAATGAAGATGAGCTAAACGCGTTTGTGGAGGAATGGACGGTCAACTACCTGCCTGAGGAAGCAATGAGGCGAATGCAGGCCGCGGGAGTGCCGGCAGGCGTGGTAGAGAGCGGCGAAGACCTCGTGGCAGACCCCCAGTTGAACCACAGGGGCACTCATGTCACACTCGAACATCCCGAGATAGGGCCACACATCTACCATCCTCCGCCCTATCGTTTCTCGAAGACACCTCATGAGCTTACCATGCCAGCCCCCTGTCTGGGGCAGCATAACGAATATGTCTTGAAAGAGATACTGGGCATGTCTGACGATGAGGTCTCAGACTTGCTGGTAGCAGGTGCTCTTGAATAGATCGAATTAGCGCTTGGAGAATAGAATAAGAAGTCAGGATAGTGTGAAGGGATGGCTAAATTAAGAGAAGCAGTGATAGTGGATTTCGTGCGGACGCCCTTCGGCCGGGCAAGCAAGAAAAAGCCGGGTTTTTTTGCCGATGTTCGCTCAGATGACCTGGGAATCATCGTAGTCCAGGCACTGATGAAGCGAACCAGGGTTGATCCTGCTTCAGTAAATGACATCATCATCGGCACGCCTACTCAGATTGGGGAGCAGGCAAATGTTGCCAGAGATATCTCCCTGGCGGCTGGTTTTCCTTTTGAAGTCCCGGGCATAAGTGTCGATAGAGCCTGCTGCTCCAGTATGGCGGGTGCCCAATTTGCTGCGATGGCTATTCAATCGGGCCAGGCAGATGTTATTATCTCCGGAGGTCTGGAGAGCCTATCCCATTTCCCTAATCCCGTGATCACCCCCGATGTAGATTTAGGGGAGCTTGCCAAGGAATACAGTGCGCGCTGGCAGGCGAATCCCAAGATATTCGATAGGATTGACCCCACCGCCATCATGGGCCTGGGCCTGAGTGCCGAGTATGTCGCTGACAAGTTTGGTATCTCCAGGGAGGCACTCGACCAGTGGTCTCTGAGGAGCAACTTGAGAGCTGCCGCAGCCCAGAGGGAGGGCAAGTTCAGAAATGAGATGATTCCCGTGCAGGTCAGGTTGCCCGATGGAACAGAGGCGGTCTTCGACCACGATCAATGTGTCAGGGCTGACTCCACTATCGAGAAGATAAGCTGTCTGCCGCCTGTTTACAAGCCGGATGGCAAGATAAACGCCGCGAGCTGCTCCAAAGAGGTCGATGGAGCTGCTGCCGCGATGTTTATGTCCAGGGAGAAAGCTAAAGAGTTGGGATTAAAGCCCATGGTTACTATAAGGTCTATGGCCTGGTCAGGGATCGACCCCCAGATCGCGCCATACGGCGCCTGCCTGGTATCTAAGAAAGCTTTGGAGAGGGCAGGCCTCTCGTCAGGCGATATAGACCTCTGGGAGACAAACGAAGCCTTTGCGGTAGTCCCTCTGGTGCTGATAAAGGAATTGGGCATTAATCCTGAGAGAGTAAATGTTAACGGTGGCGCCTGCTGCATCGGCCATCCCGTGGGAGCCAGCGGGATATGGCTGCTGGGGACGATGGCTCATGAAATGAACCGCCGTCACTCCAGATACGGCCTGGCATCTATACCCGGAGGAGTGGGGCAGGCGACGGCGATACTGGTGGAAAGAGAAAGATACTGGAAAGGTCGCTCTGCTTTCCTGGACAAACTGGAGACAGCTACACTTTAGAATAAGCCGAGAGGAGCCGCGATGGATTTCCGATTTACTCCACAAGAAGAGGCATTAAGGAAAAAATTTAACGATTTCTTCCAGGCAGAGATGAAGTATGCCCCTCTGGAGTGGGGAACATCGATGGAGGCTATATTCGGTTTGGATGCCTGCTGGGAATTTCACAGGAAGCTGGCCACGAAGCTGGCGGCAAAGGGCTGGCTCTCGCGTCCCTGGCCTAAGGAGTACGGCGGGGAAGATGCTTCGCTTGTAGAGCAGTTCATATTCAGTGATGTCATGGGCTACAACCGGGGCGCGGGGGTTGACCACTGGGGCATAATGCTTCTGGTTCCTACTCTCCTCGTCGGCGCAAATGAGGAGCAAAAGAGGGAACACCTGCCCCCCATAGCCCGAGCGGAGCGGTTCTGGACCCAATTGTGGAGCGAGCCGGGCTCTGGTTCCGATTTGGCTTCCCTGACCACCCGCGCTGTGAGAGACGGCGATGATTACGTTGTCAACGGGCAGAAGATATGGAGCAGCGGCGCACATCGCGCTGACTGGGGTTTCCTGCTCGCGCGGACAAACCCCCAGGAGAAGAGAAGCCGGGGGCTGTCCTTCTTTCTAGTCGATATGAAGACTCCAGGGATCACCATCAAGCCTATACTCAGTCTGGATGGTTCACATCTGTTCAACGAGGTTTTTCTCGATGATGTTCGCGTTCCGGCGCGCAACATGGTAGGTGAGGAGAACCAGGGCTGGATAGCTTCGCAGATGACCGCAAACTTCGAGCGTTCCATGATTGCTCTCTTTGCCTACTTAAAGAGAGAATTGGAGGAGCTTGTGGAGTTCTGCCGGGAGACGAAGCGCGACGGCAAAGCAATTTCCGGGAATGCCCTCGTCAGGCAGAGGCTCTCCCAGATGGCAATTGAGATCGATATTGGCCGTACCTTCTCCTATTCGGTGCTTTGGAACCAGATTAAGGGCGGCCTGGTAATGGCCGCGCCCCTGGCCGCAGGAGCGAAGATACTGGCCACCGAAATGGTGCAGCGTTTTACCTTCAGCGCCTGCCAGATCATAGGACTCCACGCGCAGGTGAAAGAGTCCAGATGGGCGCCACTGAAAGGTAGATATGAGAAAGAATATCAGCAGTGCCTGGGGCTGAGCATGGCCGGAGGCACCTCTGAGATTATGAGAAACCTCATCTGCGCCATGGGGCTGGGACTGCCCCGAAGCTGGTAGCTTAGAACATACAAAGGTCTAGAGGGCTATTAACATGGAGTGGAAAACAAGAGTAACCGAGCTATTGGGTTGCAGATACCCTATTATTCAGGCCGCTTTTGGAGGATTCGGCAGGTCGGTCCTGGCAGCTTCTGTCTCCGAGGCCGGGGGATTCGGCATCATAGAGGCAACTGCCCTGGGCACTCCTGAAAAGTTGCGCAACGATATACGCAAGGCCAGGTCCATGACCGATAAGCCCTTCGGCGTAAACCTATCGCTCATAGGGCATCCCAGAATAAACGAACTGCGTGATGTTGCCATAGAGGAACGGGTAGCAGCTATATTCACATCGGCTTACAAAGCCGAAGAGCACGGTAAGCGCATCAAAGCAGCAGGCATACCCTGGATTCATAAGGTAGGGACTATAAAGCATGCCCTCGCCACTGAGCGTCAAGGCGCGGATGCGCTGGTTGTGGTGGGGATTGAAGGCGAGGGTGAGAAAGCTGCCTCTCATTTGACGACCCTGACCACAGTCAGCATGGCCACGAAGATGTTCAAGACTCCGGTGATCGCCGCCGGTGGGATCGGGGACGGCCGTACCTTCCTGGCAGCGCTGGCGATGGGTGCGGAAGCAGTGTACATGGGAACTGCTTTTATGGCCACTAAAGAGTGTCCCATCGCCGAACGGCACAAGCAGGCCCTGGTGAACGCCAGCCCCTATGACCCCGAGGTGAGAGACAGGGTGTTCGCGCCGCCACCGCCGGGCCTGGATGAGCTAACCAGGAAACAGGAGGTTTATCAACTGGTGGGCGACGCAAAGCCGCATTCTACGTCGCGTCCCATGCCTGTCATGGGTGGCTCTATGGCAGTGGGGGCAATCACCAAAATCGTCACTGTCAAAGAACTGATAGACAACATCATCCAGGAAGCAGAAGAGCTTTTGACGATTAACGGGCCTCTGGCTCGTATACTGGCAGCAAGAGACTAGCCACTGGTCAGAAGGAGGCGGGAATGCCTTATAAGATGGTTCTCGTTAACAGGCAGGACGGTATCGGGACGATTACGCTGAACCGCCCCGATAAACGCAATGCCTTCAATATGGAGATGATGGGCGAGATAGATATGGCGTTCGAAGAATTGGCCAAAGACAAAGAAGTGAAGGCGATTATCCTGACAGCGGAGGGTAAAGTCTTCTCTGCCGGGCTTGATTTCAACTGGGCGGCGACGATGGATACTCAGAACCTCCCACCCATGGCCAGCACAGTCAGAGGACGCGCTGTCACCCACGACGAGAGGAGCTTCCTGACCCTTGTGCTCAAGATACAGAGTATGCCCAAGCCGGTGATAGCTGCGGTAAACGGTGTCGCACTCGGCGGCGCCTTCGTTCTGGCTATAGCCTGCGACCTGAAAATTGCCTCGGAGAATGCCCAGTTCGGTATGCTTCAGGTGAAACGGGGGCTCATCCCTGACGGCGGTGGTACGTATCTTCTGCCTCGCGCCGTAGGGCTGACCAAAGCCCTGGAGCTTGCGCTCATCGGCGACCTGATAGATGCTCGGGAAGCAGAGAGGCTTAGCCTGGTGAACAAGGTCGTGCCGCACGATGACCTGATGACAGCGGCCCGAGAAATGGCGACCAAGATAGCCAGAAACGCTCCTCTGGCAGTGGCGATGACAAAGGCGGCTATGTACAGAGGACTTCACGAACCTGACCTGGCGGAGCACATGGACTACGAGGTCTATATCATGAATATACTCTTTGGCACCGAGGATTTCCAGGAGGGGATGAGTTCTCTCTGGGAGAAGAGGAATCCCACATTTAAGGGTAAGTGAGTGACAGCACGAAGGGAGCCCGAAACATGATATTTTTACAGGAAATCCATGAAGTCATCGGTGGCAAGATGGAGGAGTTCTCCGAGGTTATGCGGGATAGATGGAAACCGCTTATAGAGAAAGACGGACTGGCGAGGGTGCTTTGGTTTTGGGAGCTTACTATGATGACTAATGTAAGCTACACAGCGGTCTCTATCACCGCTGTTCGCGATTGGCAGTCGTGGGGCACTCTGGTCAATCGCATGGTGAGCGACCGCAAGTGGAAGAAATGGAATCGCGATGTCTGCCAGTCCCGCAGGGAGGTTGTATCCAAGCTGCTTCTGCCCAACCCCTTATCGCCGCTCCAGAAAGTCGACTTCGACTCTATGGGAACTGCGCCCGATGACGGCACGCCCGCGCTTTACATACTTGATACAGGCTGGCCCTATCTGGGTAAGATGGAGGAGTACGTCGAAGCTTTACATAAAGTATATCAGACGCAGGTCGCAGCCATACAGCCGCCGGTCATCACAGTTGTGGCTGGCTGGCGTACCTGCCCGGGCAGCGGACCCTGGCATGAGGCAATTGTGCTCTCCAAGATTCATAACTGGGAGCTATTGTCCCTCATAATTCCCCACGGCGTACCGCCGTCGCAGCCCGGGGACTGGATGATAGAAGGGCTGAAGTATCGCGACCGCTGGGAGAGCAAGCTCCTGCGTACAGAAAGCTGGTCTCCCATCAAATAAGTAACAACGGGTTAAGAAGGGAAGGGCAGTAAATATGCTTTATCTGTATGAGACCACCTACCCATTCCCAGGCATGATGGATGAGTATGTAAATGTTATGGGCACCGATTTGATCCCAGGCCTGGCCCGCCACATGACGGTGCTGGGTGTTTTCAGGATCGCCTTCCGACACCGAGAGAGCTTTTTCCTGTCTGAACTCCCCAAAGGCGTAGATTCCCTCGAAGGCCTGTCTAATTTCGTGATCCATGAGCGCGACGGGTTGACCTGGCACCGCGAAGGATTCAGATACCGGGACGAGTGGTTCGACAGCCTGCTCGAAGGCCTTCCCTTCTCTCCTACAGCGGCGGAAATCAAGAAGCGCCAGAAGCGCGTTGATTTCACAGTGAACACGCTGTATTACCGCCTCATCTACAACGTCCTCTCTGGAAGGACAGACGAGTTCCTCAAGGCATTTGAGAAGGAACTGCTACCTATGGAGGAAAAGCGGGGAATGAAGCTAGCTGGCTGCTACCGCTGGTTTGGCGCGTGCGGAGAGTCCGGCGAGATTATAACCCTGTGGGCGGTAAAAGACTGGGCGCACTGGGGCAAGATACATGAGACCCAGCTTAAAGACCCGAAGTACCGGCGGTGGATGGAGAAGGTATCGGGCTTGTGTGCGGAGTGGAGCTACAAGTTCTTGCTCCCTGCGCCTTACTCTTTGCTTCACTAATCTGGAGGGATTTATCATGCTTTATCTATACGACAGCATAATGATTGTTCCCCGGCTTCAAGAGGAGTTCTGGAAGGTGATGGGGACCGATTATCTGCCCGAGGCGGAGCAGAACGGGCTGCGCCTGGTCGGGATGTTCATGATAGGTATCCATTACAACGAGAACCTGGCTCTCTGGGAGCTGGACGATTGGGCAACCCTGGACCGCCTACAGCAGCTTCACGATAAACATCCCTGGATACAGTCCTGGAAGCGAGAGGCTGTCGACTACGTTACTGACTCAACAGGCAAGGTATTGGAACCCGCGGCTTTCTCGCCTACGCTGGCTAAGCTCAAGAAGGGCGATTACATGTCTACCATTTACCTGCACACCGTAGCGCGAGTTTCCCCCGGCCAAGAAGATGAGTACATGAAAGCTGTAGGTAAGGAGCTTGTACCCATGGCTAAGACTTGGGGCATGAAGCTGGTAGGCTGTTACAAAGCTGTGGCAGGCACCGCTTCCAGCGGCGAGGTCATCAACATCTGGACGGCAGGCAATGTACACGGAGACTGGGTCAAAATCCGCGCGAAATCTCTAAAAGACCCGGCGTATAAGGAATGGGAGACCAGGGCCGGGAAATGGCGTCCCAAGGTCGTTTACAGGTTCTTATACGGTTTGGTTCCGTATTCGCCCTTGCGCACTCCGTTTCTACAGGAAGCAGCGATAGAGGAGGTGAGGACAGTAGCTATGCCCGAGGTTGAATGGAAATAAGCGATATAACCGCATCAAATCGCAAATTCAAGAAGGAGGAAAACAATGCCTGAAGAGTTGCCCGCAGAGCTAAAAGAGTCGATCGATGAGTATTATCTGGAGATGAGCCCGGAGATAAAGGACCTGATCCATAGCTGGCTGTACAGAATAGTTGAGGCAGCATACGAAGGCATCAGCTAGCTTCCCCCTGAGCACAGAGATAAAATGCTGATGAAGATGTCCAAGGCTTGCAGCGACCAGGCTAAGATGGTGCTGGACTGCAAGCCGGGCATGAGTTGGGAAGCTTACAAGAAGCAAATGGCGGCATTGGCGCCTCCCTTTGGTCCCAGGAAGATCACCCAGGTGGGTGACATCGTTCACTGGACCTACGTTCCACCCAAAGACAAGGAGGGACGGCCGATTTGCCAGTGTCCCCTTGCCATGTTCGGCATGATGAAGGGCAGGCCAGAGCTCTGCGGCTGCTCAGCGAACAGCGTGAGGGCCTACATAGAAGAGTACACCAATAAGAAGGTGGACTCTGTGGAGACATTGGGCAGCCCTCAGGTGGATGGCACGGATGAGTGCCGCTTCCTGGTGCACCTCAAGCCCTCTCGCTTCACCACCGCAAAACCTGAGGCTAAACCTGTTAAAAAGGCGAAGGCCAGCACCCGGCGTAGAAAGTCCAAGTGAGTGAAATTGCAATATTAGTTGTCATGAGTTAAGGTGAAATCATAGATAGAAGGGAGGGCAAATGGCGCACGAATTTACTCCGGAGATAAAAGAATTGATTTACAAGGAGTGGGTACCCCGCATCCTGGCAGGTGTCTTGCAGGGCGTAAGAGAGCTGCCGCCCGAGCACAGGGACTATGTGATGATGAAGATGTCTCAGACATGCGCCGACATGGCCGTGTGGGCTCTGGGAATCAGGACGGACATGACCTACGAGGAACTGGAGAAACACCTGACAGATATGGAGCCACCCATGGGGCCCCGGACTATCAAGCGAGTGGGTAATATCATCCACTCGACCTATCATTGCAGTATAGGCGATGATGGCGAGCCTATTTGTGAGTGTCCGGTGGTCAAATTGGGTATCATGGAGCCGTTCCCCGAGCTTTGCTCCTGTGGGGCCAACATGGCGGCATACTATTTTGAGACTATCGGCATACCGACTGCGCGGACAGAACTGATGGGCAGCCCCAACACCACGGGCGAGCCGGCCTGCCAATATGTCATACATCTGAGGAATCCGCAGCATACGACGCCCGAGCACAAGATGAAGCCCAAGGCTAAGGCTAAGGCGGTCAAGAAGACGGCAAGACGTCCCGAAAAGTAGCTGATGTTGTAATTTTGCCAATCAGGGTCGTAGAGGTCCAACTGAATGCTTTGAGGAGAAGGGAATGCCTAAAGAATTGTCTGAAGAGGAGAAAGCGCAGCGCGAGTTTTTCGCTGGACTGCAAAAAAGTGAAGTCTTCAAACGGATCTTCCAGCCCGATTTCGACGAGACTGCCCGGGAGATGTGCCTTGAATGCACTGGCAGGCAGTGCAACTCCCTATTTATGCCTTATGCCCAGCTCAACACGGATGTCGACATAGATACCTTTATCCAGAACCTGATGGACGCCTTTCCAGGCGCGAGGAAGCTGGAAAGGAAGGGCAACGTCATTCTCTATGACTTCTACCCCGATGTCAAAGGGGAATGCGCGTGTCCCATCATCACTATGGGTCACATAGAGCCCACACCTGACTGGTGCACCTGCGGTAATTATTTCAATAAAGCCATGTGGGAGGCTGTGGTGAAACACTCGGTGCAGGTGGAGCTGCTGGACAGCCCTCTCACCACCGGTTCGGACATCTGCCGCAGGTTAATCCATCTCAAACCGCCGGCGTCCGCTGTTGGCCTGCCGAGTAAGAAACAGCCGAAAGGTGCCGAGAAAACTCCTGCCAAGGCCAGAAAAAGTAGCAAAGCTGCCAAGAGTTAGATAGAAGTCAACGGAGGCAAGCTGGTAAAAAGGTTTCCGGGAGGTACGACTATGGCAACTGCGGGAAAGACTTACTATGTCGGGACCGACATGAATTGCGGCGGAGCCTGCTTGCTTAAAGTACATGTTAAGGATGGCGTGATTACACGCCTGGAGACCGATGACGGAGATGAGCCGCAACTCAGAAACTGCCTGCGATGCCGTGCTTATCGCCAGAGGGTTTATGCTCCGGACCGGCTTCTCTATCCTTTGAAAAGAGTGGGTAAGCGAGGCGAAGGCAAGTTCAAGCGTATATCGTGGGACGAGGCGCTTGAGACTATAGCCGGCCAATACAAGCGGGTCAAGGAGACTTACGGCCCGGCAGCGATGATATATCTCACCACCGGTGGGGACATCGGACAGGTGCACAATACCAGGACCGCAGTGCGCGCCTTCTGCCTGGCTGGAGGGTGCACCCTGATGTGGGGCGTAGCCTCGAACGAGGGCTGGATGTTCGCCTGCCAGGCCACTTACGGCTATCCGGTGGGCAACGACCATCGCGACCTGCCCAATTCCAAGCTCGTCATACTCTGGGGCATGAATCCGGCCGTCATCATTGATGGCTGCGGCACGGCCTACCATCTCGCCCTGGCTAGAGAGAAGGGCACGAAATTCATCGTAGTCGATCCCAGATATACCGACACAGCAGCCCTGGTCGCTGACCGATGGGTTCCGATCAGGCCGGGCACCGACTCTGCCGCCATGATTGCTATGGCATACGTGATGATCACCGAGAACCTTCACGACAAGGCATTTATCAACCAGTATACCGTAGGTTTCGATAGGTTCAAGGATTACGTCCTCGGCCAGGATGACGGCGTACCCAAGACACCGGAGTGGGCTGAGGCCATCACCGGCGTGCCTGCCCAGACTATAGTCGAAGTAGCCAGGGAATACGCCACCACCAAGCCGGCAGCGTTGCTGCCCTCCAAAGGTCCGGGGCGCACTGCCTTCGGAGAGCAGTATCATCGCGCAGCTTTCACCCTTGCGGCAATGACGGGCAACATCGGCAAAGTTGGCGGCAGCGCAGGTTCCGAGATCACGCAGCGCGGCGAGATTCCGTTCCCCATGGGACCTGCCATGAGAACGGGAGGAAACCCGGTCGATGCCGGCTCGCCCATGCGCAAAGATGCGCTTCCTACCCCGATTTCGAAAGGGCCAGGCCTCGTCGCGAGACTACATAATTCTGAGGTCTGGGATGCCATCCTCAAGGGCAAAGCTGGCGGCTACTACAGCGATTACAAGATGGTGTACATGGCTAATACCAACTATTTAAATCAATACCCTAATGTGAACAAGGCGGTAAAGGCACTGGAATCCCTGGAGTTCATCGCCGTGCAGGAGCAGTTTATGACTCCCACAGCAAAATTCGCTGATATCATTCTCCCTACCTGCACCTTCCTTGAGCGCAACGATGCTGTATGGGGCGCCGGACCGCATGTCGCCTACCAGCCGAAGGTCATTGAGCCCCGTGGCGAATCGCGCTCTCACTTGGCCATCTGCGAGGGACTTGCCGCAAAGCTTGGGCTCGCCAACTACAATGACAAAACCGACGAACAGTGGCTCGAACAAATCATGAAACCCACTGTTCCCGACTTCGAGCGATTTAAGGAGGCTGGAGCCCAAAAATACTATGGGCCACCCTCCATTCCCTTCCAGAAGGAGATCGAGGACATTGAGAACAATCCCTTCCCCACGCCATCGGGAAAAATCGAGATCTTCAGCCGGCAGCTCGCTGACATGAACAACCCATTATTGCCTCCCATCCCGAAGTACATTGAGCCCTGGGAGAGCCGCAATGACCCGCTGGCCAAGAAGTACCCTATCCAGTTGACCAGCACGCACCCCAAGCGGCGGTCCCACAGCCAGTTCGACAACATACCCTGGTTGCGTGAGGTTGATCCTCAGGTGATATGGCTGAATACAAAAGACGCCACTGCCAGAGGAATAAAGGACGGAGACTTGGTGAAAGTGTTTAACAAGAGAGGCAAGGTTATCGTACAGGCCAAGGTGACCGAGAGGGTCATGCCCGGCGTCGCCGACCTGCCCGAGGGTGCCTGGTACAATCCGGACAAGAATGGCGTTGATCACGGTGGCTGTGCAAATGTGCTGACCGTCGATAAGCGGTCGCCCGGCGGGGCATTTACCAGTAACTCATGCCTGGTACAAGTCGAGAAGGCATAGGAGGAAAACAATGCAAACAGGCTTTTATTTCGACCAGACACGGTGCACCGGCTGTTATACTTGCGTGATAGCCTGCAAAGACTGGCATGACGTGCCGGCCGGGCCGGCCAGTTGGAGAAGGGTGATAACCATAGAGCAAGGCAAATTCCCTGACGTATTCGTCGCCTGGCTTGCCACCTCCTGCTATCACTGCGCCCGACCTGCCTGTGTAGCGGCCTGTCCTGCCGGGGCTATCACGAAAAGGAAAGAGGACGGCATTGTCGTCGTTGATCAGGCGAAGTGCCTGGGCAACGACAGGTGCGACCTCTGCCTCCAATCCTGTCCCTACGGGGCTCCTCAGTTCGGGGCCGAGAAGAACGCCAAGATGCAGATGTGCAATCTATGCTTTGACAGGCTGGAGGAAGGGAAGAAACCCATCTGCGTGGCCGGATGCCCCATGAGAGCACTGGACGCCGGGCCCATTGATGAGCTTCGTGCGCAGTATGGAGATGAGACTGAGGCTGTGGCCTTCACTTATTCCACTGACTTGAAGCCCTCAGTTGTTTTCAAACCGAAGCGTAAAATAAGCCTGGTGGGGGGAAGGAAATGACAGGGCAATACGGATACGCCGGGGAAATCCTCAGGGTGGATTTATCTTCAGGGAAGATAAGTAGCGAGCCCACTACGCAGTATGCCGGCAGGTTCCTTGGAGGAAGAGGCATCGCGGCCAAGATTTACTGGGACGAAGTGCCGGCCAGCGTCCGCGCCTTCGACCCCGAGAACAGGATGATATTTGTCACCGGACCCCTGGCTGGATTCAGCGGGCTGTCCGGTTCAAGGTGGCAGGTCTGCGGCAAGGCCCCGGCTATGTACCCGGAAGAGTTTTCCTACTGCAACCTTGGCGGCAGATGGGGCTGGCAACTCAAGTCCGCCGGATACGATGCCCTCGTGATTGCGGGCAAATCCGAAAAGCCCGTCTATCTATTTATTCAGGACGATCTGGTGGAGATAAGAGATGCTTCCACTCTCTGGGGCAAGAGCACAGTCGAGACTCGTGAAACCCTGAAGGACGCGTTTGGAAGCAACTTTGCGGTAGTAGCCTGTGGCCCTGCGGGAGAAAACCTCGTATCCTACGCAATTCTTCTCGCCGACAACGATGCCAGTGGCTCCAGCGGATTCGGGGCGGTCATGGGTTCCAAGAACCTTAAGGCTATAGCGGTGAGAGGCAATGGGAAGGTGAACGCAGCCAACCCGGAGAGGCTTGCTGAGGTAAAGAAGTATGTCCGCAAGTTGCTGTGGAAGGGGCCAGACTATCAAAAAGAGATTGGCAAACCCGAGGCTCATATCGAAGTCGTATCCGGTCAGAAGACCAAACTGGACCTGTGCCTGGGCTGTGCCGGATTCGACGGAAGGATAATTGTGGAATCACGAGATGGAACTAAAAAGGGCAAATCCCTGTGCGGCTCCTCGCTGTTCTACCTCGATAAGGTCAACAAGTACTACAGTGAACCGACAGAGACCACTTTCTACGTCAACAGGCTGTGCGATGAGTACGGGGTCGATGCGCTCGCCGTTGAATCGATGATGAAATGGCTCTCGCGGTGCCGACACACAGGCATCCTGACGGACGAGAACACCGGCATCCCTTTGTCCAAGGTAGGAAGCTGGGAGTACATGGAAGCGCTGGTGAGGAAAATGGCTCTCCGTGAAGGCTTCGGGGACGTTCTGGCCCAGGGCATACAGAGAGCAGCGGCCACGCTGGGCCCGAAAGCCGAGGAGTTGGTCGGCGACTACATATCGAAGGCAGGGCATCTGCTCAGCTATTGCCCGCGCACCTTCCCGGCTCATGGCCTGCTCTACGCCATGGAACCGAGGCAGGCTGTGAACCAGTTGCACGAGATGGGCCTTGTCCTGTTCCAATGGGTTAACTGGGCCAATAATCCCGAATACTCCTATCTCTCCAGCGAGGTATTTCGCAAGATAGCTGCCAGATTCTGGGGCAGCGAGCTTGCGGCGGATTTCTCGACTTACGATGGTAAGGCTCTGGCAGCGGCTGCCATACAGAACCGCGAGTATGCCAAGGAATGCCTCATCCTCTGCGACTTCACCTGGCCGGTGACGCATACTATGGAAGGAGACCATATAGGCGACCCCTCTATAGACAGCAAGATGCTTGCCGCAGTTACCGGGCACGATATAGACGAACGGGGGCTCTACCGAATCGGAGAAAGGGTATTCAACTTGCAGCGCGCTATACACATCAGGGAAGGGCATAAAGGAAGGGAAAGTGACATGATTCCAGAGGCACTCTTCACAACTCCGCTCAAGGGTAACGAGATGAATCCTAAAGCCCAGGCTCCGGGCAAAGACGGTGCGATTACCTCGAGAGTCGGCATGGTAGTAGACAGAGCGGAGTTCGAGAGAATGAAGAGCGAGTATTATCAGCTCAGGGGGTGGGACGTGGCCAGCGGCCTGCAGACCGTGAAGAGGCTGGAAGAACTCGAACTACCGGAAGTTGCCCGTGAACTGGGGCAAAAGGGACTCGCCCTGTAGCTGCTTCAGAATCAAGGAGGTACTTATGGCTGAGCAACCTCTATCAGACGTTCGAGTACTCGATTTGACCTGGCACATAGCAGGGCCCGCCTGCACCAAGTTCTTTGCCGACTACGGCGCTGATGTCATCAAAATCGAGAAGCCCGGAGAAGGCGACCCGGCGAGGAGCCTGGGGCCCTTCTACCAGGATGACCCTCATCCGGAGAAAAGTGGGCTGTTCCTGTTCCTCAACACCAACAAGCGCAGCATCACCCTGAACCTGAAATCCCATACGGGAAGGAAGATTTTCAAAGAGATTGTAAAGGATGCGGATATCCTTGTGGAGAATTTCAGCCCCCATGTCATACCCGGCCTCGGCCTCGACTATGAGACCCTGGAAAAAATCAACCCCCGACTGGTGATGACCTCTGTCTCCAACTTCGGCCAGACCGGGCCGTATCGCGATTTCAAAGCATCGGAGGCCATCATCTATGCTATGGGCGGGGCCATGTGCAGCACCGGCGTCGGCGACTGCGAGCCTGTCAAGAAGGGCATGAACGTTATCCAGCACCAGGGAGGGTACATGGCGGCAACGGCCACCATGATGGCGTTCTATGCCGCCAGAGCGCAGGGAATAGGACAGCATGTTGATGTCTCCCTGATGGAAACACAGATGGGCGCTATCGATAGAAGGATGAGCGAGCTCCTGGCCTACGAGTATAACAAGGAGCTGACCCCCAGGATGGACATAGCGGGGCTGCTCCAGTATCCCTACGGCATCTTCCCCTGCAAAGACGGCTACGTAGATGTGGCCGGCGGCTTTATGTTCCTCAATCGAATCGAAAGGGTGCTCAAGATGTCCCTTATGGAGACATATGGCGGGGCGAACCAGTTCGACGAGACACGTAGGGAGGAGTTTCTGGGCACTATATGGTACCCCTGGCTGATGGAGCGAAGCCGGAGAGAGATCGTTGAGGTCTGCCAGGAAGGGCGCGTCCTGAGTGCTCCCATCAATACCACGGAAGACCTGCTGGCGGACCCCCAGTTCCAGGAGAGAGGCTTTTGGGCAGAGGCTAATCACCTGGTGGTAGGTAAGCTCACCTATCCGGGCAGGCCTGCCATATGCTCGGAGCTGCCCTGGAAGATAAGGAGGTCCGCACCTCTGCTGGGACAGCACAACGTCGAGGTCTATACCTCCCTGGGGTACTCCAAAGAGGACCTGGTGAAACTGAGGGAAGGGGGGATTATCTGAGATGGCAAAGCTACCGCTGGACGGCATAAGGGTTATCGGTATGACTCAGATGTGGGCCGGTCCCACCGTGGAGTTTCACCTGGCCGACTGGGGCGCCCAGGTCATCAAAGTCGAGTCCATTCACTATCTTGCCGTGGGCACCAGGGGCCCTGCTCCCAGGCATCCTAAATTCGCTGTCGACTTCGTCAAGGGCGGCTACGCCGCCTATCTGAAGGAGAACTACGACGAGGTCAAGGGAAGGCCGTGGAACCGGAGCTGCATGTTCAATGTGCATGGCCGCAATAAACTGTCCTGCACAGTTGACCCTGTCAAGCCCGAGGGCAAGGAAATAATCAGGCGTCTGATACAGGTGAGCGATGTCTTCATCGAGAACAGCCAGCCTGCCGTCATGGAGGACTTCGGCCTCACTTACGACGTCATCAGCTCATGGAACCCGAATATTATCATGCTCTCCATGTCCGGCTTCGGCCAAACGGGCCCGTACAAGTACTATCGTTCTCTGGGCGCTCATCAGGATGCCTTCCTGGGTCATACCTACCTCAGAGGATATGCGGACCGGGACGTGACGGCGAACTCGTCAATCTACCATTGCGACGAAGCGTCGGGAACGATCGGTGCCTTCATGGTCGTGACGGCGCTGCACCAGCGCAATAAGACCGGCAGGGGTATGTACATCGACATGGCGCAGACCGAGGCTACCATGCTCCAGCTAGGTGAGGCCATCATGGACTATACCATGAACCGCCGCATCACCGAGAGGAGCGGGAACCGCGACCTGTACGGTGCTGTCCAGGGTTGCTACCGCTGCCGCGGTGAGGACAGATGGGTATGCATCACCATCCGCACCGATGAGGAGTGGCAGGGCTTCTGCCGTGCCTTGGGCAATCCTCGCTGGGCCGAGGACGACAAGTTCGCTGACAGCTTGAGCAGATGGCGCAACCACAGTGAGCTGGACAGGCACATCGGGGAATGGACCAGCCAGCATGATAACTTCGAGGTTATGTACAACCTGCAGAAGGAGGGGGTGGCTGCCGGGCCGGTGGAACACCCGGACCAGGCATACAACGACCCACAGATGAAAGCAAGAGGCTTTTTCGAAACGGTAACTCAGGCTGAATGCGGGACGCATAGATATCCCGGCCTGGCATTCAGGATGTCGAAGGCGACCAACCATTTCCGGCTGCCTCCGGTCCGTTTAGGCGAGCACAACAAATACGTCTACAAAGAAGTCCTCGGCGTCTCCGACAAGGAGTATGCCCGTTTGGAGAGAGAGGGGCACATAGGGATGGACCTGGTGCCCGGCCTCGAGATCGGCAAGTACAAGCCGGTATAAAGTGTCTCGCAGGAGCTGATAAGGGTGACAAGAAAATGGTGAATGTTCGTTGGACGGGAACTGCGGGGCTTGAGTTTACACACGAGGGTCTGGTAATCCTTATAGACCCCTATCATTCGAGGCTGGGCAAGTTCGATGTCTTCTTCAAGCCCCTGCGTCCCAGGATAGATGCCATATCCAGATATCTTGAAGAACTCCCCGGCAAGTTAGCGACAATTATCGTTGGACACACGCACTTCGATCATGCTCTGGATATCCCGGTGTTCGCAAAGCGTTTCGACGGCCCTGTAATAGGGAGCAGCAGCCTCCAGACGCTCATGGACATATACGGTATGTCGGGCCGCGTCACTGTGTGCAAGGGGAGCGAGCGCGTTGAACTGCCCAGCGGCGCTGTGGTGACCATGACTCCTTCTATCCACGGCTTAGTGGCTTTTGGTCGAGTACCATATCCGGGAGAAATCAATCCCTCAGGACGTCTTCCCTTGAAGGCCGGAGAATACAGGCACGGCACAGCTTTTATACCGAAGTTGGAAATGGGAGGAAAGACTTTTATGCATTTGGGAAGCGCCAATTTCATTCAATCGGAACTGGAGGGGCACCGCTGCGATATCCTGTTTATGTGCGTTCCGGGATGGAAGAAGATTACCGGATATACTACCCGCTTGTTACAGATAGTGAAGCCGAAAATCATTGTTCCGTTTCACTATGATGATTTCTCTGCCCCGACATCGCTGAAAAAGCAGGCTCCCACTCTGCCCTTGCAGGATATGGCTGGATTTCTAAAAGAGATATCTCATAGTGCTCCAGATGCTGAGATAGTAAAGGCGCACACCTTTGAATCCCTGAGCTTTTAATGGGAGCAAGAGCTAGGCGACTTCAAACGGCGGTCAAGGGGCAAGTGCTGGAAATGCGAAGAAACAAAAGTTAGAGAGGGGTGTCTTAAGTATTGTCCTTGTCTCTAAAGGCATCTAAAAAGGCCTGAGGTATCAAGGCGGAATTTTTATCCACTTGAACCTGTCTGTTGATGAAACCCTGACATCCTTCAATAAATCTGACGAATGTATCGAAATCGGGGAAAGTAGCAGCGCCCTGAGCAGGCCCCTGTAAAAGCACCTGGATTTGGTTATTGCTGGTTAAATAAATATCCACTTGCATCTTCATACGCCTTAGCTCCTTTAGTATGTTTCCAGCTATCCGCGATACCAGGCTTCATACTAGCATACATATCGCGAGTTAGACTATAGCCAAAATCGGCTTTTATGACGGCAGAATAGTACCCGCACTGGATATAGTACTAACAGCAATATCCAAAACGGCATATCTTCACATAAATTAACTGGCAGACAATATTTGCTGCGCCTCTTGTGACCGCAGTAAATCAGATATAGCTCGAATTATAAGCCGAGAACCCGGAAACCATCTTTATGTTTTGACTCACTACAGTACCAATTTCCTATATGTCGTGGCTAGGAATAGCTATTGTAAACGTCATGGGAGGTATTGTAATGTTTGAATAGGATACTTGGGTTTCCGGTAACTAGTTTATACATGTCACCTGGGAATCCCAAGGAGGTAAAACATGACGACAAGGAGCAAATCTGTGCAGAATAAGCCTCTGCCGACGCATGGCAGGCTTCCTGAGCAGATGGAACCCTCAGTTGACCTGTTTATAGTCCATGATGAGAAAATTGAGGGCGTTAACACAGCCCCTACTTTAAACACGCTATCTGACATCTCTAAGGAGCCACCTCGCGAAACAGAGTACACTCTCCAGAAGATACTATTCGAGAACAGGATTGCAGAGCTTGCGTCACGCGTTGCTCACGAGTTGAATAACCCCCTCGCCACAATCCTGGTCTATGTCCAGCTTCTACTGGCCAGAGGGAACATAGATGAAATAACTAAGGAAGGCCTGGGAACAATATACAGGGAGGCGCAGCGCGCCAGCGCCATCAACGCTGACCTGCTTTGCTTTGCCCGCAGAGGCAAGCCCGAGAAACAGCTCATTTACATCCAGGAAGTTATCCAGAGAAGCCTGGAACTACACATCCACCGCCTGAGGGAAAACAATATAGAGGTGGTTGTGAAACTGCAGCCAGACATTCCCAAAACTATGGCTGATCCCCATCAGATGCAACAGGTCTTTACCAACATTATCGCCAATGCCGAGCAGACCATGAGGGAAGCCCACGGCAGAGGTAAGCTCTATATCAAAGCCCAAGTAGTGGGCGAGCTAATTCGAATAACCTTTGACGATGATGGCCCGGGCATTCCCCCGCGTAACCTCAAGAGCATATTTGACCCCTTCTTTACCACCCGGGCTACAGGGCTGGGGTTAGGCCTGAGTATATGCTGCACCATACTCGAAGGGCACGGTGGCTGCATATACGCCATGAGCGAGCCTGGCAGGGGAGCAACCTTCGTGGTTGAGCTACCCACTGTAGCCTGAAGTCAGCCTTCGCCAGATTAGCAGATTTACCACAGAAGACTCAGGGGGCGAGTCCCCCATCTCCACCAAAATTATCAAGCAGTAGAAATGCTGCCAGGAAACGGCGGGCGCCACTCATCTAGGCCAGTACGCTGACTGCCTCTTAAGATGATACTGGTACACCTTTGGGGCAACCTTCAGCGCCGAATCGACAGCCTGCTCGGAGCACATGTAAGGGCCGCCTTCGGCATCAACTCCTACGTAGAAAAGACCTGCTACAGGGGACTGCGCCTTCGGCTTGTGCTTTCCGACCTGACCGACCACCTGGGCTGTCCCGCAGATCTCCCCTCCCTGACCGGGGACAGCGGAGTCGCGTGAGCGGGCTGACGCCTCGGCTGGTCCGATATATCCTTCTTTGGATTCGAGGTACGGCAGTATCTCAGGGTAGACCTCGGCTACCAGTTCATCAGTCCTATCCCAAATGAGCTTGATGTGCGGGTCTTTGGGGTTCGAGGACGCGTTGCTGCCCACTTGCATGATCTGCTTTCCTGGGGGCGCCAGGCTCGGGTCGTAGTTGGAGTTCACCACGATACTGATGGTCACGTCACCTGGAACGATGCCTTCTCTGGCATCATTGTATCTTTTCACATCCCACCAGGACTCATCCGAGAATATCTGGTAAAAGCCGTATTTCAGCACTGGCTTGCTCAGTATGTAGTTGCAGCGTGTAAACCCCATGCTTGGAATGAGCTGCTTGACCCAACTAACGTAGGACTTGTCGAAGTACTTCTCCCCAACGAGCTTCAGCACGGTGGCTTGAATCCCGGCATCGCTTACGACGATGGGGGACTCAAACTCCTCGCCACCCTTCACCGATACGCCTGTAACCTTTGTGCCCTTGATATTGATTTTATCCACCCTCGTTTTCATCAGGAACTCTACCCCCAGCTCCTTGCACCTTTCCCCAAGTATTTCGGAGAGCCGACCGAAACCTCCCAGGGGATACGCTATACCCTCCCTGAACTTGAGATAAATCGGAACAGCTTCCGACGCTGCGACAAGTTCCCTTGCGTGGATCACACCACCATTGCTGAACATATATATTTGGGAGGCAACAGGCCACGGGAAATCCATCTCCTCCACGAATTCCTGTAAGGTGGTCTCTTCGAGCGCAGCAAGTTTGTTAGGGTCTTGATTGATCTCCCACATCTTCGTAGCGGCCACTAAAGCCTGCTGCTTCTCCTCCGGCGTGCAGCCCAACAAATCGAAGATAGATTCGGGATTCAGGGCATCCGACCAGTCGTTGACCCAGTGCCGCCACTGCCTCGTCTTGGGATCGCGATAGGCCATCTCCATGGGAAGCATTACGACTTTATATTTATGAGGTATGTCCAATTTCTTGAACAACGCCTCCCATCGCCCCTCAGAGCCTGGAAGTCCAGCCATAACACCGAAGTCGAAGGTGTAGCCCTGCTTGGTATATCTCTGCATGAGCCCACCGACCCGTGGATTCTTGTCGATTACCAGGGTCTTCATGCCCAACTTAGCCAACTGGGCAGCACAACCCATGCCACCCGGGCCAGCCCCAATCACAATAACATCATATATTCTCGACATGTAAGAAACACCTCCTTGCAATTTAGTTGAGTAGAGCCATCGCGCCATCTGGTACGATGCGTATGACGCCGGTATCGTCCTTGAGATAGAAAGGTATAAACTGGTTGCCGCCGGCGACCTTGGTCCAGCCGCTCTCCGTGCGCGTGCGGGTCTGGGTGTGCCCTTTAGAGTCGGTATAGGTCTCGGTTACTGTCTTTGACCAGTGTTCATCGACCTGCCAGGCATACTGTACGCAGGGTACACCCGCCAGATAAGAAGTCAGCGGGGTTTCGCTTTCGGCTGAGCCCTTGAGTTCGGCCAAGCCGATGAAAACGCCCTGTGTCTTGGATGTCGGGAGGTCATCGATGAGGCGCTTGTGCCGCAGCGCCCAGAACGCCCCGAGCAGGCACCCCAGAGCGGCAAGGCTGCCGAGG
>JACWAE010000004.1 GCA_014874385.1 Dehalococcoidia bacterium
CCGCCACCCATTGAGCCACCTCCACCACTTTGATTCCTTCCAAAGCTTTTTTAGCCACAATTTTACTCCTTAACCAGGTTGGAAATCGCTGGAGAGATAGAAGGTCATATTAACCGGAGCGGAAATTTTATCTATTGCTTTTTAACCTGGAGTTATATCTGGTCGGCTTAAAATGGTACCTGTAAACGCAGTTACGGGCGCCGCTGTTCACACTCTCCACCAGCTCGCCCTCCACATCCCTGCCGGTCATCTCCTCAAGTGCACTCTTGTTATAGTTGGTCGAGCAGGCACATAGCTCGGGTACTGGTTCGATAATTCCCAGCCGGACCAGAATGCACATACAGCCGCCGTACGTGTCTTTTACATCTGCCTCCCAGTAAAGGGTGTCTCCTGCTTTCTGAAAACGCCTGTTGTGAGGCACGGTTTTGTCCAGCCATTCGCACGCGCTCTCAATATCCATGCCGGTTGGAGGAGTCCCCACGAACTCCTTGAACCCCTCGTAGCAAGCCTTGCCCATCTCCTCGAGCACTTTATTCCGGGCTTCCTCATCGAGCGCAAAGACACCTTTCATGATGCCCCGAACCAGGTTCGGAAGCACTTTGGGACCGACTGTCTCTACGTAAAGCTTGAGTACTTCCGGGTCGACCTTGCCCTTGCCAACTTTGGTTCCCAGTTTCTCCTCCATGTCAGACCTCCCGGACTTCTTTGACGGTCTTTTCACTTAGACATGCCTTTATATTTAGACTCCAGGTCTCTCTTATGGTCCATGAGTATCCCCAGAGTTATGCGCTTGGTATACCAGGCTACCGGTACCTCGAGCAGCTTACCCCAGGAGGGTACTTTCACATCGACCCTGTCCACGATTTTGGTGCCATCGTCTGTCTCGTAGAGAAAGGTGCTCTCCAGAGTGCCCTTGGCGAACCCCTCGATAGTCTCGTTGGTCATGCGGTCAGGTGGAGTTATCGTCTGTCTCTGTTTCGCCTTGCGAGTGAATCCGAGTACCTTAAGTCGCCACAGCGCAACACTGACGTTGTTAGCATCCTCAAGCACCTGCACTGACTTTATCACGCGCTTGTGGAGTATCGGAGGATGGGTATATTCGGAGATCTCCCTGAGCACTATATCTCTGGGCGTTTTAATTGTGACGGTCAGTTCCACACTTTTCATGTTCGAACCCTCCGTAAGTGCGCTGAGCTGCCAGGTGATATATCGGGAGAGGACTCCAGCGTTCTCATCGAAGCAGGTTTATGCAATCAGGAAGGCGCTTCAGTATATTTATAGACCTCGATGGCGAAGCGGGGGCACATCCAGCCGCAGATGCCGCAGGCATTGCACTTCTCGGGATTGGCGAAGATAGGGAGGAGATAACCCTTGGGTGTGAACTTATCTCTGGACATCACGATGCCCCCCCGGGAGCAGAACTTGGCGCAGTAGCCGCAGCCTTTGCAGATTGTCTCGTTAATAACTATTTCACCTTTAGCCATCTTTCCCCCTAGAATGGTTACTTGAGAGCCTTGCCCCACTTCTTGATGTACCTTGTCTTAACCTCGGGGTTCACCAGCCCGAAGGGCCATTTGCCCTGGACTACCCGGATAATTTCGTCACCGGGGCGGCGCTGCATTTCAGCCAGAGCCTGGGGCGACAGGCCCGCAGAGTGGGCTGTAACAATGAAGTTGTCGAGCTTCAATAGAGGGCTGTCGGCAGGTATGGGCTCGGGCTCCGTGACATCTAAGGCTGCTGCAGCGATATATCCCCCGGTCAGGGCTGTATACAGCGCTTTAGGGTCAACCACGCTGCCGCGGGATGTGTTGATGAGGCAGGCGGTGGGTTTCATCTTTTTCAATTGCTTGAGTCCCAGGATATGTTTCGTCTCAGGGGTCAGCGGGGTATGTATAGAAATGATATCCGAATCTGCGAGCAACTGGTCCAGGTCTACCGGTTCCACCTCGAATTTCCGGATTATGTCGGGCGACAGGTAAGGGTCATATACTATTATCTTTAGCCCGAAGCCCCTCGCTTTGGGCACCAGAGCGCGGGGAATTCTTCCGAAGGCAATAAGCCCGAGAGTTTGCCCTCTCAATCTCGATAGTTTGGGCCATATCTCTGCGGCGATGCCGGGGGAAGCGACCGATTCCCATTTCCCCTTCTTAACAGCGTTGTTTAGCTGGACAATCCTCCTGGTGCATGCCAGTATGAGCCCTATGGTATGGTCTGAAACATCTTCAATATTGGCATCAGGTACGTTAACAACCATGATGCCCAGCTCTGTAGCACAATCCACGTCCAGGTTTTCATAGCCAATGCCGATGCTGGTAACCATCTTGCAGTTCTTCCAGTTGGTCAGCACTTTTCCGGTGATGGACTGGTAGGAAGCCTGCGCAATTATGGCATCACCCTGTTTCCCTGCAGCGATAAGCTCGTCTTCGGTGGCTCCCAGGGGGCAGGGGTTTACTAAAAGTTTAACGTCTACCCCGGCATCCTTGAACATCTTTGCATAGTCCTGCAAGAAGGAAATTCCCAGGACGTCAACTGCTTTAAAAGCCATCGCTCCTCCCTTCAGCTGGCAGGATGAATCCTGCATCTCTTATTAACTTCCATGATTCAGGATAGCCGGGGCATGCCATAGCCGATATCGCTGGGATCGACCATGATGTCGAGCAAAGCCGGCTTCCTGGCCATGATAGCTTTTTTTAGAGCAGGCCCGATCTCGTCCGGCTTGTCGATGCGCTGGCCATTGATGCCGAAGGATTGAGCCAGCTTGGGGAAATCGACATTTCCCAGGTCGTAGCCCAGATCAGCCCCTTCCTTTGATTTTCTGTTGGGATATGAGGCAAAGCCGCATTTTGTCGTTGTCAAGGGAAAATGTCAGGGTTTATTGTTCAGCGATTTTGTCAGTAAGGTTGCCATAATA
>JACWAE010000052.1 GCA_014874385.1 Dehalococcoidia bacterium
AGCCGTCGGACGAAAACAAACAAAGAACGCTTGTGGCCGTCACAGCCTGGAGCGATGGTAATGACTACGATGATATTATGGCAACCTTACTGACAAAATCGCTGAACAATAAACCCTGACATTTTCCCTTGACAACGACATTACGCGGAAACCATGTGCTCTAGAAGGACTCCTTTTTATTGAACCTCGTCGGGGCCAGGAGCAAGCCCCAAAGTGTCCATTCGCTCTTGTTCTAAATTTGTCCAATTGAAGCTGACGATTTACAATCAAAACCTAAGTCTCTTTTTGGCTGCCTTTAGAAGGTCATCTCTGAACTTGGGATGCGCAATCTCGATAAGAGCGAGGGCACGCTCTCTCTCATTCAACGGCGCAAGATTCGCAATCCCCCACTCCGTCACTACATATTGCGCATAGTGCCTCGGCACGGTCACCCTGGCTCCCTGCGTCAGGTAAGGCACGATGCGTGATATCGTATCGCCATGGGCGGTGCTGGGCAGGATGTTTATGGCCCTTCCTCCTTCGGACCAGTAAGAGCCGATCACAAAGTCGAGCTGCCCGCCCGTGCCGGAGCGCATCGAATCGCCGAAAGACTCCGAGGCTATGGTACCCACCAGGTCCACCTCCACGGAGCCGTTTATGGCCACCAGGTTTTTCTCCTGGCACAGCAAGGGAATAGAGTTGGAATATGAAGCACAATAGAACTCGACCATGGGATTGTTGCCCAGGAAGTCGTAAAGCTCCTGGTCGCCAATGGTAAAAGCCATGACCATCTTGTTGGGGTGGGTCGTTTTATATTTACACGTGACGACACCCTTCTCCACAAGCAGGTGGGTGCCCTGGGGGGCCATCTCAGTGTGAATACCCAGGTCTTTCAGCCCGCAGTCGACAAGAAGCTTGGATATCTGGCCTGGAACTGCGCCTATTCCTACCTGAAGGCAATCCCTGTCTTTGAGCAAGCTCACCACGTTCGCTGCAATCTTTTTGTGCACCTCGGATGGTTCGGGCATTGGCGGCGAAAACAAAGGCTCGTCTATCTCAACGAACTTCTCGAACCGGCTGACGTGGTAGTGCGAATTGCCATAGGTATGCGGCATGTTGGGGTTGACCTCGCCGATAACCACGGAGCCTTGGTCAATGACATCCGGCGTGAAAAACAGATCGAGCCCGAGCGATACATACCCATGATCGTCCGGCGGACTTACCTGGGTGACGATCACCATCCTGCGCGGATCGATTGCTTGTAGCTTCTTCGACACATTCCCGACACTGGAGCTTTGAATCGGGAAGAATGTAGTAATGCCCTCTTCATGCTGCCACATGGTAAGCTGGTTATAGAAGCCGCAGCTCATATCAAAGGTTTTCATGTACTCACGAGCAAAAATTTTGTACGGGTGAAACACAAGTGCACATATGTACTGAACATTCCTTAGCTCATCTTTCCGGTCCGCGATTGCGTCCATCATCGCTGTAGTAGGCTCGCCGAGGCCAAGGGGATTTAGCAGCCGGTCGCCCGATTTAACGACCTTTGCTGCCTTTTTATGACTGCATAGCTTCGACCTGTATTCTTCTCTCCAACTCATCTTGAAGCTCCTTTCCTCACAAGCTAATTCATATAGGAGGTGCTGACCACCACTATTCGACGATCGCGCCTTCTACGTGATTTCCTCCTCTATCCGACTAGCCAGCAAGCGCTCTCGACAATGGCGGAGTTGTCAACCTCTTTCATAGGCGATACCATATCCACCCGGTGGAAAAGTGAATTCGATTGCATCGAAGTCGCAGACAGTGTAGCACGAAGCGCACTCTGTGCAGAATTTCTTGTAGTCCGGTCTCAGCATAGCCTTGCCGCCCCGCATCTTCCACAAATCCATGCCACATATAATCACGCAGTTCTTACAACCCATACACTTCGCATGATCGACAGATATGAAGTCAACCGGGGACTCAATCACATTAATCAAGCCTCGTTTGTTGAGATGGTATTCATCCATTCTGTTTACCTCCCGGTGTTAGTGCACTCATGCTCTGGAGCATGGGAGCCACAGCCTTTATGCTTGATATGACACCTTTGATTTTGTTCCTTGAAGCTTCCTCTGTTATTGGGAAGTAGTATCTGGCCAGGAACAGAAGTTGCGGGATCATATCCACCAAAATAGCGGGTACTCGCAACATACCTTCAGCGTGAGGCTCTGCCATAGTAAGCATCCCGTAGAACATCGCATCAGCCAGGTTATCGAAGAGGTCATAGAAGGTCTGCGACGTCCACTCTGAGAAGAAATCTCTTAGCACCGAGCCGGCAGTGAAGTCGATGCCGACAGGTGAAGCCTTGAGTTCATCCATATACTGTTTCAGATAAATCTTGGAGAAATCCTTGTCTTTGTGCGCTCGCAATGCCACCTGAGCGGCCAACCTCGATGAGTACATAGCCTGCCAAACACCCTCGGCCATGAACGGCTCCGGCACTCCCGCTGCATCGCCGGTTAGCATAAGGCCCCCTGTATAAATCCTTTCGTTGAACGTTTTCAACCACGGTAGGAAGTGAAGCTGAAACTCGCGCGGCTTTGCGCGAGTGGCCTTGATTAAACGCTGGACGAAGTCTAATTGTATGTTGTCTATTACTGATCTCGTAGAGAGGTTGCGGCCTGCGTCCACTTCACTTTGAAGGGTCTTAGCGGGCCGTGAACCAATATGGAAGCCGTTGCGGAAGATGCAGACATACCCACCCCTTTCCGGCCCCATGAAGATGTGGACGTTAGTATCTCCGCAGTACTCCGCTATCCGCTCAGAGTCAGCCTCAAAGTCTACGGTAGCTAAAACAGTAACCTGGTCTTTCTCCCATTTCTTTCGCAATCCCGCTTTTTGAGCTATTAGCGAGTGAGCACCGTCCGCTGCTATGATCACTGGCGCCCGATACTCATTACCTTTATGATCAACTACACCGGAAATGTTTTCGCCTTCGCGTACGACATTGATCGCTAATGTTGAGCGCTTTAGTTTTGCACCGGCTGCCACAGCCTTCTCCGCCATCCACTGGTCGAACTCAGGCCGATACATCATCTGTATCATGTACTCGCTGGCCTGGGGATAGCTGCAGCGCCTGGGGGGTGTCAGGCCCCATGTCATACGGTCTGAGTTTGATGGCTTTGGGTCGACGATGTGCATTACACCGAATTTTGTCTGCCACAGCGAGGGAACATCGAGGTCCCTAATGTAGTCAAAGTCACGAGCAGCCTTAGGAGATAAGCCAAATCCTGAAGAATTCTTTTCTCCGCAGAACCTGCCGCGCTCTAGGATTATGACCTTCAGGCCGCTATCAGCGGCCTCCTTGGCCGCAGCGCTGCCTCCGGGGCCACCACCTACTACAATCAAGTCATATCTACTCATTCGGCCCTCCCTCAAACACTATTTTTGACTGTAAACTGAAAGATAAATGATATCAGATACTTGAAGCATCATTTCTCCGGCGGCGAGTATGCTGTCGGGTCAGCGGTATTATTGGGGTCAAACGCACTTTTAATCTTACGCAGCCACATGTCATAGTTGAAGCATTTGGGACCGAAAGCGCCGTGTTTGCCTTGGCCTACCTGAGATATCTGGAAAATCGGGGGCCCCAGCTTTCTATCCAGGCATGCTTGATTTGCTTCAGCAAGATATTGAAATGCGCCTTCGGCAGATTCATCATCGTGGTGATCGTACATAATCAGCATTTCGGTGTAGGCAAGATGGCCCTGATCAAAGACAAGCGTCGCAGAATTATCACCACCGTCATCCACCAGAGCGCCCTTACGTATATACTTGTTTTTCAGCTCTGTCCCAGCCCTGATTTGGTTCAAGGCCAGGTCCACGGTGTCCATTGCGCCGAATGACGTATTGAAACCTCCAGTTGTACGGAAGCATGAGCGCAGAACAGCGTCCACCTTGATGACGGCCGTTGAAGTCTGCTCCTGCATCTCCGGCGCTTCCGATACAGGCGAGACCTGACCGCCGGTTTCTTCCATGATCGCCGCCAATACTTTCTGCTGATATTCGAACTCTCTTTCCGAACTAGCAAAGATAACGAAGAGGAAGGCATACTTCAACATCTCCTGCAGCATTCCAGTGTTCCAGGTATTGACGAAGTCTTGACCGGCGGCCATCTGCAGGCCAACAAAGGAAGGGCAAAGCCTCGAGATGAAATAGCCGATCTCCGCCTCGCCGAGTTTGCGGGCGGCTTCAGCGAGCTTCTCCATCGAAGGAAAGCTGAAAAGGGAAGCCCTGTAATACTTGATGGGCTCTTTGAGCACGTAATTGGGCGGGACGCTTTTCATTTCGAGCTCAGATGGCCCATTCCAGGGGAACAGCTTAACTGCGCACTTGGTGAAAACACCCAGACCTCCCCAGGCTCCTTCCCAACCACGCATTATGCCACGTAAACTGGGACCCGGCCCATCCCCACAAAACCAACCTGAGCCAGTGCCAAGCGAACCTAACTTAACAACTTCACCGGTTGGCATTACCCATTCAACTCCCAGGAGGTTGCGGCCACTGTAACCCATGCTGAGCCCATCGGGCCCGTAACCGGCCACCGAAGTTGCACTAGCCAGCACTGATGTGTTGGAGCCAGCGCCGATTATATGGCAGTTGAGCCCTTTCTTCATCGCCTCAACCTGAAGCTGCGCACAGATTACATAGGGCTCAACCACTGCGAACATGTTCTTTCCGTCTATCTCAAGGATGCGGTTCATGCGCCGCAGATCCAGTGAAACAGCGCCCTCGACGCCAGGCACGTTGTGTATCCCCCAGCCGGTGCTCATCGCCTTGAAGACGATATGGTGTCTGTTGCAGATCCTGGCTATGGCGACCACCTCTTCAGCGCTTGCAGGCATTATCACAGCAGCGGGAGAGATATCGGCCCAAACACCCTTATTACATCCAAATGGCTGATACATGTATGATCTTAGTATCGCTGGATCGTCAGAGATGTTTTCGGGTCCGACCACGCTCTCAAACGACCTGTAAACGTCTCTAGAAAGGCCCATGTTTGCCCCCTTTCCTAATATGTGGATTTACATTGCCTGTCTAAGGAGTTCAACCACATCATATACCAATATGTCGTCTCCAGATGCCGCGATCGCGTCCTTGAAATTTCGCTCGCACCAGGGGCAGGCTGTGACAATCGCCTCAGCACCGACTGACTTTGCCTCTGCGATACGTTCAGAAGCTGTCCAAAGCGCGAAATCGTCAAGGCACTGCTTAACACCTGCACCTGCACCACAGCACCAGGAATATTCCTTGATCCTCTCCATCTCTACGAGTTCGATGCCAGGAACACTTCTAATAATATCGCGGGGTGGCTCGTAGATTCCGTTCCAACCCCGGTGGATCACCTTCTCGGGCTCTCTCAGTATGAATTGACCAAGAACCTTCTTCTCTATCCCTTTCCAGGGTATGTATATCTCAGATTTCCGCCCCAGGTTACACGGGTCATGGTAGGTGACGCGTGATTTAATACTCCTGTCAAGTTTGATTCTCCCCTCCTTGATAAGCCTATCAAGGTACTGGGTTATGTGCAGCACCTCGAACTTCATTTCCTTGCCCAGTAATGGATAGATGCTTTTCATTATGCCGAATCCACAGGCGCAGGAGGTTACAACTGTACTAACGCCTGCTGCATTCCAGTCGTCAATGTTGCTCTCAGCGAACTTGATGAATTCGCCTTGAAATCCTAGCTGGAAGGCGATGCTACCGCAGCAGGACTCCTGGCTGCCCCTTATGCCTATATCAACTCCAGCCTTTTGCAATAAGGTTACGGTCTCTCTGGCTATGATCGATAGCTCAGGGTCGTAGCAGTATAAACATCCCGCGTGGTACACCACCTCAGCCTTTTCTCCACGCGAGAGATCCTTAACCTTTAGGCCTTCAGCCCATTTGCCCCGATCAGTCTTGGGTTTCATCATGATATTGTCTTCTTTCCGGAGGCTATCGATTATCATTGAGTGCTCAGGAAGGAAATAGCCCATGCCGGCAAGATATGCGCGAGTTGAGTAAATCGGCCACAGCACTTCTAGCTCGGAGTTATATTTGCAGGATGAATCGCAAGCGCCGCATGCTGTGCAACGGTAGACGATGTTAAGCAGCTCGTCAGTTATATCCTCTAGCCTGCCTTCAACGAGTGCGAGCCCTAAGGCCATTCTTCCGCCGCCCGAATAAGTGTGGAAATTGTACCTTGTAATGCTTGGGCACATGTTGGAGAAGCGCCAGCTTTTTAATTGCGCTAGCGGCGGCCATTTACATAGTGAACACCTGGCGCATCTCTTCATGTCAGACATGTAGTCCCTTAGTTCTAACAGCATCTCGACCCTCCTTTGCCTTCAAGAATCTCTCTGGTACGTCTTATAAAAGGTGGCAGGATTTCGCGGTAATCACCCACAACTCCGTAGTGTGCTATAGCGAAGATATTAGCGTCGGGGTCCTTATTAATGGCGACTATTGTATGTGATTCTGCACATCCTGCCATATGTTGTGAGGAACCAGATACCGCGACGGCGATGTAGAGGTTGGGGCTGACGATCTTCCCTGTAAGGCCGATCTGACGTGTGGCAGGCATCCACCCGGCATCACACGGCGGACGGCTTGCGCCCACAGCACCAACTAATAACCGTGCCAACTCTTCAAGGATCGAGAATGAATCGGAAGAACCCATTCCGCGGCCTCCGCATACGATAACTTTCGCATCCTCCAACGGAACGCTATCCGTCTGTTCTTCTACTTTAGCCGTAACTTTTACTCTGATCTGAGAGATATCCAAATCGGTGGCAAGAGCATGCACTTTTCCTTTACGTGACCTGTCTGGTTCAGCAGGTTTCATAGTACCAGGGCGGATTGAGGCCATCTGGGGTTTCGTCTTACATATCATTACCGCCAGTGCTTTGCATCCGTAAACCGGCCGGGTCATCCGTACAAGCCCAGAGATTGGTTCGATGTCCAGTCGAACACAGTCCATACATAGCCCGGTCCCCAGCCTGAAAGCCAGCCGGGGTGCCAAGTCGCGCCCTATCGACGTTTGGCCCATCAATAGAAGCCCTGGCTCTATATCCTTGACAGCTTTCTCAATTATCTGAAGATAGGTGTCGGCTTGATAGGTCTTCAGTAGTGGGTTTTCGGCCAAATATACGTCGTCAGCGCCATATGCGATGGACTCTTCCGCAACAGATTCAAGCTTATCACCCATAAATAATAGCACGAGCCTGCCCTTCATGTTATCAGCCAGCTCCCGCCCCTTGCCAAGCATCTCGCGAGTATTAGTTGACAGGCTGCCTTTGACCAGCTCTCCCAGTATCAATACTTTGATGTTCTCAGACATATAATGACAGTCTTTCACAACCTGGATTCTTCGAACAATCTATTGGCCAGTTTTACTGCTGTGTCCTCTGCATTTTCGCCGGAAATTATCTGGCAAACCCTTTTGCGCTTTGGGATATATAGCTCGAGAAGCTCGCAACGAGGCGGCGGGGGTGACTCCAGTTTCAAGTCGGACAGCTTCCATGACTTTACCGGCTTTTTCTGTGCGGAGATCAACCCTTGCATTGTGACCTGGCGCAACTCTCCCAGGTCACTATCCACAGTGATTGCGCACGGAAGCGGGGCCTCAACTACCTCGAAGCCATCGGATAGCAGCCTTTCAACCCGAACCATGCCATTTTGAACACTGACTTTTCTAGCAACCGTAATACAGGGCATTCTAAGTTCCTCGGCAATAGCGCACCCGGCGATACCCGCATCCCAGTCTGCAGCCTGGCGCCCGGTAAATACTAAATCCACACCACCGATTTTCCTTATGGCGGCGGCCAGAATGCTCGCGCTCGTGAAACTATCCAAACTACCTGTAGCGGGGTCCTCTATCAAAATGAGGTCGTCAACCCCAGCGGCGAGCGATTTCTTTAATACTGAACGAGCAAGCTTGTTGCCCAAGCTTAACGCGATCACCGTTGCCCCATGCGCATCCTTGACTCGCAGCGCAGCCTCCAGAGCATTTTCGTCATATGGCGATATAACCGGTGGTGTTCCCTGGGAAGGTATTGCTCTTTTCTCGTCCGGATCGATCTTAAAGGCTGAGTAAGGCATTTCGGGATCCAGTACCTGTTTTATACACACGACAATCTGCATTAACCTGCATCCCCTAGAAGAAGAGCTTGCCCGGATTCATCACATTGTTAGGGTCGAAGATCTGTTTGACCTTCCTCAATGCTATAACGTTCTCTGCACACTGGTTATGAATCAGCTCTGCCCACATGCCGTAGGGCCGTGAGAAGAAAGCTCCTATTAACATCAGTGCTTTGCTTGCCTCCTCAAAGGTTCTTTTTACCCGGGCCACTTCAAATTTATTCTCGGGATTGAATGTTAGATTGAACTCCATGTGGCAGGACCTTCCCTGCTGGATGGGCTGGATGTACGTGCCAATACAGGCTATGGGGAACCCCGTTTCGCATGCTTTCTCGTGCATAACACTTATATACTCAGGGCTGCGGTCCAGTGTGGTCAGGAAGAAAATATCAGCGCTATTGCCCTTATAGCGCAGCTTCCAGAATGGTTCGGGGCAAGGCTCACTAAGCGCTTGAAGGAGCTTCCTTGAGTTCACGCCAGGTAGCGTCTTTGCCGGATTCAATCCGTATCGCTGAGCGATCTCCATTATGTCCTTTGTCTGATAGGCTAACCGCTCCTCAGGAAATCTATCATAGCCGGCAACAACAAATATCAGTATATAATGAGGCAGGATAGAGCTCAGCTCTTCGATAGCCTTCGCCTCTTTTTCAAGGATTGCGGCCAGGTTGAGCCTGTCAAGGAGCAGACATTCATCACCCAGTTTGAGCCTTTGCAACCGGTAGACAAATTCCATGATTTCATCTACCCTGTCGCAGCCTACCATGAACATTTCCTGAATACTCGGCAGGAGCTCAAGTCTTATCGTTGCCCAGGTAACGATTCCCAGTGCCCCTTGAGCCCCCTGAATAACCCGGAAGAAATCACTCGGACCAGGACCCAGAGGGTTCTTCTGAGCCTGGCCTGCTTCCCACTGCTCCTCAAGTGTTCCAGGGCCAGCTGCTGCCCCAGTCCTGAAAAAATCCCCTGTTCCGAAAACGACCTCTGTGCAGCAAAGCGGGTCTGACATGTCCCAGTGGTACTTAGGCACGAGAATTGGCTCTCGCTCAAGATAGCTGCCGATGATCGATTTCGTGGCCCTGGGTGCGAGCGGCATCATCACCCTCATACCTTGTTTTTCGACTTCCGGCTTAAGCTCAAGGAAGGTGACCCCGGGCTCGATCATGGCCACCCGGTTCCTGCGATCGAGACGCAGGATTTTCTTCATGTTGGAAAGGTCTACTACAACACCACCCTGTTGAGGAACGGTGTCTCCCCTGAAATGAGGAGGGCCTGAACTGATGGGGATAAGCGGCATAAGCGTTCGATTGGCCCATTTTATGAGTTCCTGAACCTGCTCAGCCTGCCTGGGCTTAACTACGAAAGATGGGCGTCGCACTGGCATAAAACTCATATCATGAGAATATTCTTCAAACACATTAGGATCATCGACAACGTTTTCTGCCCCTACGATATGATCCAGTTGATGCTTTTCTACAATTTCAGGTTCAGGAATCATCTTTTGTGCGGAACTCATCGTAGCCTCCCTCTCCTGTTCCTTGAAGATAGGGCGTTTTCATAGTTGCATACTCACAGTGAATAAGCGGGATATACGACATGCTCTGCTATTCAGCTTTAACGTCATCATCGAAATTTGAGCTGCCCATCCTGGTCAATATTCAAACTGACCGCCCTGGTCATTCACGCTACCACACATCTATTCCCTTGTCAATATATTACCGGAATCAGATTCGCACATACATACAAGTCTAGTTACAGTAAGGGAAGGATAGTATCGAACTATGTACAAGCTATTGACATTAAAACAATTATGTAGTTATACTATACAGTAAGTCAATAGTATCTTATTGGAGGTATATGATTTTGAGTAATGAGTATATGCGGATGAAAGAACTTGTTCAGCGCTCCGGCATAAGTCGCTCCACTATTCACTTCTACCTCCGGGAGAGCTTGCTTCACCCCCCGATAAAAACCGGACGCACTATGGCCTACTACGACAAGAGCCATCTGGACAGACTCAAGATCATTCAGAAATCCAAAATGGACATGCGTATGCCTCTTGCGTTTCTGAAAAGGAAGATAGGTGAGTCAGCAAAGGGTGGTAGAGAACGCAGCGAGGCACAAGTTTCGTATGAGACTAGCGAATCATCCTTATTGAATCACAGGGAAAGGCGGAAACAGGACATTATCGAGGCGGCAATCGGGGTCTTCGCGACCAAGGGATACTATCGGACGCACGTTCAGGATATAACCAAGGCAGCGGGAATAGCCAAGGGGACTTTCTATCTTTACTTCCAAAACAAGCGAGACATTTTTATCGAAGTTGTGGACGAAGTTATACGCAAAATGATGAACGAAGGAAACGAAGCAATCAAGGACGAGAGAGACCCTGTGAAGAGGCTTATTTTTCGTGGGCAGTCCTTCTTCGAGAACTACTCCAAGTACAACTACATCCTATATCAACTACGCGTGGCAGGGGCTGCCGATGAAAGATTGCCGGCGGAGAAAGTTAAGAGGATTTATCATGAGATGACTGAGCCGCTTGTCCGCGATGATATAAGTCAATTGGTCGAACTGGGTGTTTCTAGAGACCTAGACCAAGACTTGCTCGCATACGCCCTTATTGGTCTTGTTGAGATAATGTTGTTTCGAATGACAGTGGATAATAAGTACTCATTTGATCAAATCATTGATTTCATTCGCGATTTCGTCATGAACGGCATAGCTCGGAAAAATGGCGAGGGTCAAACACCTGCATTGGCGAGCCACATTGACTAGTATGCCCCCACCCTCACCCGTAAATCCAGATATATACTCGCATTCTGTACCAGCATCACAATAAACTGCATACTATAGCCGGTCGGAAGCCTGAGTGTGTGTCACTAACTGGGGAAAATCCCTAGCGAGGATACTAACGAGTTAGGGCTCCAAAATCGGGTTTTTGCTCACATTCAGCTTCGAGGACCCCCTCACTGACTTTTGATCACCGTGTCGCGAGAGCCGAAGGACAGGATCGTGTCACCTTATGCTCAACCAGTTAAAGGGCAAGCGCGCCTTGTGTTAGCTGCAAGGGATGGTCCATTCTTGCACCGAAAGCAAGTATTTTGGGAGCGCTGAGTAAGAGAATTGACGCCATTGAACTGCACCAAATAGCGAAAAGTTACTTCCCCACCAGCCAAATCTCTTCTAAAAGTCGCCGCCTTGCAAACCAGTGGCTTTTGCTCACACCCGGAGCCGGAAGGCTAAACTGGGTATGTTGCGAACATGCCATGAGCATGGCGCGGACAGGAACCCCCTATGAGAACGCTAGGATACAGAGCTTTTTCAAAACGCTGAAATACGATGAGTGTCCTTCTTTGGAAGGATGTGAGTATGCCATTTTTGATGACGTGTTAGCTAGGATTCCCTTTTTCATTGAGGAGGTCTATAATCGGAAGATGCTTCATTCGGCGCTTGGCTATCGCTCACCGAATGACTTTGAGGAGTTACTGCTTATTCAGGAGAACAATAGCGTACACCGCCAGACTCTCCTAACCCTAACTGTCCATTCATAGTGGTGCAGTCCAATTTTCATAAGTATTCCTATTTAGACAATAGAGTACACAGTCTTTGACACTGGAGGATGCATATGTATCAACACAAGATATTCGAAACCATCTGTAAGCCAGAAGACCTCATGCTTCGAGAGCTTGTGAGGGATTTTGTCAATGACCAGATAATGCCGGTGCGCCAGAAAATAGATGACGATGAACACCACGAAATAGTTAAACAGTTGTTGCAGGGTCTGGCTAATATTGGTTTCATCAGAGCCATTTTCCCTGAGAAGTACGGCGGCTCCAATATGCAGTCAGCGGTGAGTCTAGGCCCATCTCTGGAGGAAATAGCTCGAGGCGATTCAGGCATTGCTGTCGCTCTGGCGTGTACTCTTTGGCCCTTCATGCCAGCAATATGGGCAAATAGTGAGGCTGTTTTGGACTATTTTGGCCCGATTTTCTGCGGCGATGAGCTCAAAATCGGCTGTTTCAACATGACAGAACCCGGTGGCCCTTCAGGCGGTGGTGGATGCGATATAGAGAACCTAGGGATGCAGGGGCGCAAGATTTCCACGAAAGCGGTTTTGGATGGCGCTCACTGGATGTTGAACGGGCAAAAAATCTGGGCTTCGAACTCTGGCATTGCCGATGCTTACCTTATGGTTTGCACTACAGACCCTAAATTGGGCGACGAAGGCATAGCCCTGATATATGTGCCTGGCGATGCCGAAGGGCTCTCCTTTGGCAACTTTGAGAGAAAGGCAGGCATGGCCGCTGACCGTAACACTACAACCTATCTGGACAACGTTCGAGTTCCCAAAGGATTCCGTGTGGCCGGGCCCGGAGAAGATGCCCAATATTTACACGCCAATCTCTCTATAGGCAGGCTTGCCAGCGCAGCGATGTCGGTGGGCAATGCCCAGGGAGCCTTTGAGACGGTCCTGGATTTCACCGGCAACAGAGTAGTGGGTAAATCTGGCAAGCCTATCCGCAATCATTCAATCTGTGCGGGAATGCTGGCAGATATGGCAATCGGCATTGAGACAGCTCGCATAACCTATATGACCGGAGCCTATCGTTTCGACCACCCCGAGGACTATGGCGAAATCCACTCTCTGGAACAGCTTTCCTATGCCAGCATAGCCAAGGTCTATGCTGCCGATGTGGCTGTGAGCGTTACCAACCGCGCTATGGAACTGATGGGGAGCTATGGCTATGTGAGGGAATGTGATTTAGAGAAATACTGGCGTGACTGCAAGATTATCCAACTCTGGGAGGGCGGAGCCCAGTTAGGTCGCTTCGATGTCTGCCGCGCCTACTATGACCTTCCCCTGTGAGTCATTTAATATGAGGAGAGAGCGGGATGAAGAAGGATGAAATATTGAGCACCTTTCGTGAGGTGATACAGGGTCCCAGGAATTCTTATCTGGATGAATGGGTCGATTCAGGCAAGAAGGTGATGGGATATTATTGCTCCTACATACCGGAGGAGATTTTCACTGCCGCCGGCTTTCTCCCCTATCGTTTGCGCGGCGCGGGCAGCAGCGATAGCTCCGACGGCGATGCCTACATGAGCGCCCGCATATGTACGTTTGTCCGCCACACCGTAAGCCTTGGCCTGAGAGGGGAGCTGAGCTTTCTCGACGGAGTGGTTCTGGCTCAAAACTGCGACCACATCCGCCGCGCTGGCGACCTGTTCAAAAAGAAAATCAAGGTGCCTTTCTACAGCTTCCTATCTGTACCCAGAGCGCCTAAGGAAAGGCTGTTTGAATGGTATCTCAGCGAATTAAAGCGACTTAAAACGGAGATAGAGGAGCATTTCAAGCTAGCCATAACCGACCAGAAGCTGGATGATGCGATAGCATTGCACAATGCCACCAGAGAGCGTATCAGGAAGCTCTATGAGCTTAGGAAGAAAGAGGCCCCGCCAATAACGGGAGAGGAGGCTCTGACCATTACCATAGCAGCCCATATTATGCCTCTGGAGCAATTCAACAAATTACTGGACGAGCTGCTCGCCGGGCTGGCAAAGAAAAAAGGGATGTCTAATTATAGGGCTCGTGTGATACTGGCAGGCAGCGAGATGGACAACCCTGAGTATCTCGCGGGTATCGAGCAGCAGGGCGCTCTCTCGGTAGCAGAAGTGGTTTGCTTTGGCCAGAGGTCTCTGGGCGATTTAATAGAAACCGGGAGAGGAGCACCTCTGGAGCAGATAGCACGGCATCACTTCTTCCAGGTACCCTGCGCTCGAATGGTGGAATGCTTCGATGATTACGTCTCCATGCTCAAAGACACAGTTCGCGAGTTCAAAGCCGACGGCATTGTATTTCAGCGCATGAAGTTCTGCGATCCCTGGGCGGGCGATGGACACAATCTCTACTGGAGGATGAAAGAGGAAGGCATCCCATTCCTGGGGCTGGACAGGGAGTATCAAGTGCCGGCGTCGGGACAGGTGAAAACTCGCGTTCAGGCTTTTCTGGAGCAAATGGGTAAGTAGGTACGAGATAGAGACAGCTAGTCAAAGGGGGGAAGATGGCTATCTTAGGGAAACAACGTCAGGAAGACTGGGAGGTCGTTTATCAGGGTGCAACTGGTATGCTGGAGCTATACGAGGAAGACCCCGAATCCAAGGGGATGAACTCTATACTCAAAGGCTTCCGTCGCTTTGCGGAGGACTTATATGCAGCCGTGGACGAAGGAAGGCCTATTGTATGGCATAACTGCGGCTGCTCGCCGGAGTTGATTAAAGGGCTTGAGGGCGTGCAGTCTATGCCTATCGAGGTTTTGACGGTACTGCAAAACCTGGTGGGCGATGTGGAATACACCATAGCTATGATTGATACGGCGGAATCTCACGGTATTGCCTCGGAGATCTGTTCCATCGACAAAGCAGCGGTGGGCATAGTGCTGAGAGACCTGTATCCGGAGCCGTCCTGTATGTTATACCACAACACGCCTTGCGATTCCCAAATCGCTGCCATAAAGTGTATTACCTCTCTCAATAAGAAGCCTATGCGTCTCCTGGATGTACCCTACCTGTCCGGTGAACGGGAGGTGAAATACCTGGCAAAGCAGTTCCGCGAAGCGATTCCTTTCCTCGAAGAGCATACCGGGAGGAGGTTCAACTGGGATAAGTTCCGTGCGGTGTGCGAGGAATCGAACCGCACTGCTGAGTATTTGCGTGATTGGAACGAGTTGCGGCGGCACACGCCTTGCCCCCAGGTGAGCAAGCTGGTAGCTCTGAACACAGCTCTGCTGGTAGCTTTTTCAGGTGACCCGGAAGGCACAGCTATAGCTAAAGGCTTTCGGGATGAGGCAAAAGAACGGATTGAACGAGGTGAGAGCTCCGTGGCAGGAGGGGAGCTCTACAGGGCAATCTGGTACCAGGACCCGGTGTGGTTCGATTTGCAGTTCTACGATTGGATGGAGAGCGAACTCAAGCTGGTGATTCCCATGGACTTGTTCGGCTACTATGCCCCTGAGGCGATAATAGATACCTCTACACCTGACTCCATGCTGGAGGGGCTGGCGCGTAAGTCCCTCAGAGTTTTGCCTATGTCGAGACAATTCAAGGGGCCAATAGATTACTTCATTGATGATTATCTTCACATGTGCACCGATTATAATGCCGATTTCGGGATTTTCGCCGGACATGTAGCCTGCAAACACGGTCTCGGCGGCATTGGATTATTTCGGGAGGCTTCGAGGGAAGCGGGCGTACCCCTATTATACTTTGAATTCGATATGTTCGACCCGAGGGTTACGCCGATCGAGACGATTCAGGAAGAACTGACCCGGTTTATCGAAGACGTTGTGAAGCCTCGAAAGGAGGCTCCGTGAGCAATCGATTCATCACAGCGGGCATAGATATTGGCTCCACCACAAGCAAAGCAGCCGTCTGGATTGATGACTGCCTTGGTGCCTGTGTCATTGGTCCCAGCACTACCAATCCGCGAGAAACAGCTAGGGAGTGCTACGAAAAGGTTCTTCAAATGGCCGAAGTCGAAGCCGGGGAGGTTGCTTATATTGTGGGAACAGGATACGGCAGGGCCAAGGTTTCTTTTGCGCAGGAGAATGTCTCTGAGCTCTCTGCTCATGGCAAAGGGGCCAGGTGCATGCTGCCAACAGCGCGCACCGTGATTGATATCGGCGGGCAGGATACCAAGGTGGTGTCTCTGGATGCACACGGGCAGATGCTCGAGTATGCCATGAATGATAAGTGCGCTGCCGGAACAGGCCGCTTTCTGGACTTTATAGCGCGCAGCCTGGGCATAGATGTTAAAGACCTGGCAAGAATACATGCCAGTGCCAAATACCAGCCCGTGAGGCTGAGCAGCATGTGCAGCGTGTTTATAGAGTCGGAAGTAATAAACCTGGTCAATGATGAGATTCCGCTTCCTACTATCGTCCAGGGACTGCATCACGCGGTAGCAAGCCGCGTAGCTGCTCTGGTGAAAAGGATGGGGGTGGTGCAGGATGTTGTGATTACGGGCGGTGTGGCAAAGAACGCAGGCGTTGTGGATTCGCTGGAGCGGAATCTAGGGATTAAACTCAAGACCTTCCCGGATGGCATCGACCCTCAAATGATGGGCAGCGTGGGAGCGGCGATAATAGCGAGAGACATCTACCTCAAGCGACATAAGTAAGAGCCTATCTTGTCTATTTAAGGGATTTGAGAAAGGAGGATGCGATGTCTTACTTTAAGGATTCTGATGAATGTAACAGAATGTTGGGGGGATTCTTCCGCAAGATGTCGGAGGGGGTAGCGAAAGGGGATAAGGAACTCGTTGAAATACAAAGAAAGCTGAACGAAATACACCTGATTGTGAAATTCGTCTGGAGCGAGCCGGTATTGACCGTCACGCTTGACTTCACCAAGAATCCTTTCGCAGTGCACATCAACGATGATACCGTTACGCCGACAGCCACATTCACGCTCACGGCAGATGTGGCACATAAATTCTGGCACGGGCAGGTAAATTTGGCCAAGGCACTGACCACAAAGACAATTGTAGCTCGAGGCCCCATCCCCAAGATTCTGCAGTTATTGCCCGTGATAAAACCCCTTTATCTGAAATACCCCGCCTATCTGAGAGAGATGGGACGAGCCGACCTGGTGCTGTCAAAGTAGTGCATGAACACATTTGACCCTTATTTCGAGCGAATCAGAGAGTATGAAAGCTCACTGAAAGACCGTGGCGGGAATCTACGCACCTGGTTTGCTGAGCCGGACAATGACAAGCCTGGAGGCCGGCGTTCTTCCCCCCTGCTTTTAAAAGAAAACACCGCCGTCGAGCTGGGTGGTCCTCTCACTGCCAGTTCACGCTTCATGCTCTGGACAGAGAATGCTTGTCTGGTGTCCCATCGAAAAATTACGCTGATTGGCCCCGACCCCGCCGAAATAAAGAGAGGCTTACTACCTTTCGGGCAGGTGATAATTGTTGCGGGTTCGTCTCTTAACGGCCAGATTCGCTTGGAGGTAGAGAGAGTGCTCAGCGTTGCCGAGCAGATTCCCGGCTATATGGCTCGAAGCACCGGTGGGAAAATCTGGTCTCGCGTCAGTCTTGAAGCCCTGGATAACGGGTTCTCTTTACGGTCATTAGGCGCCTCGGTTGTGGCACGTCTCTGCGCCGCTCTGCCTGATATCCTAGCTGCTGTGGAGCTTTTGTTTGTGACTTCATCCGTTGAAGATGTGCACAAACTGGAGAGAATAGGAGCGCAGGTCAGGAAACTAGACCATGATTTGCGCCGTCAGCGCCTGACGAAGACCGCCGAAAGTGAATATCAATGTGAAAGCGCCATTTCTTGCGAGGTATGTCCCGACAATGATGTGTGTAACGAGATTCGCCAGATACTGACTATCAGAAAGAAAGGTAAACGTATATGGTAGGCTCCTTTGCCCCCACCCGTCTAAAACAAGTGACCAATATGTGCAGTTTAGGTCACACATAAGCTTGAATTAGTATATGGAATAAGAAACGTTGATGGCTCCGAGCTACAATAGAGTAGTCCCCGGGAGAGGACGAAAACTAAAGTAGGAGGGAGCCACCAAATGAAGAATAGTGCAGCAAGAAAACTAAGGCAAGTACCG
>JACWAE010000053.1 GCA_014874385.1 Dehalococcoidia bacterium
AGTTACTATACCCTGGCATTGAATTGCGGCTTAGCATGTGTAGAATAGGTGGGAGGCTTTGAAGCCGGGGCGCCAGCCCTGGTGGAGCCGCCGTTGAAATACCACTCTTGTTAAGTTTCGGTTCTAACCTCTGTGCAAGCAGAGAGACAGTGTCAGGCGGGTAGTTTGACTGGGGCGGTCGCCTCCTAAAGAGTAACGGAGGCGTCCAAAGGTCCCCTCAGGGTGGATGGAAATCACCCATTGAGTGCATTGACATAAGGGGGCTTGACTGTAAGACCAACAAGTCGAGCAGGGACGAAAGTCGGGCAAAGTGATCCTACGGTACCGTGTGGAAGGGCCGTGGCTTAACGGATAAAAGCTACCCCGGGGATAACAGGCTTATCTTGCCCAAGAGTTCATATCGACGGCAAGGTTTGGCACCTCGATGTCGGCTCGTCGCATCCTGGGGCTGGAAAAGGTCCCAAGGGTCCGGCTGTTCGCCGGTTAGAGCGGCACGCGAGCTGGGTTCAGACCGTCGTGAGACAGGTCGGTCTCTATCCGTCGTGGGCGCAGCAGATTTGAGGGGAGCTCTCTCTAGTACGAGAGGACCGAGAGGGACAGACTTCTGGTGTGCCAGTTGTCCCGCCAGGGGCATAGCTGGGTAGCCAAGTCTGGATCGGATAAGCGCTGAAAGCATCTCAAGTGCGAAGCCGACCCCAAGATTAGATCTGCCACCAGGTCAACTGGGTAAGACCGCAGCAAGACTAGCTGCTTGATAGGCGGCGTGTGTAAGCACAGCAATGTGTTGAGCTTAGCCGTACTAATGGTCGAGGGCTTGACCTACATTTAACCCTAATCAGGGCCAGAGTTCAGTATTCAGAAAGTTTGGCAGCCAATGTAGGGGCGAAGTGCCTTCGCCCTTGCCCCCAAGACCTGGGGATACAGGGGGCTGAAAAACCTTCGAGCCTTTCGAAAAAGAGGTGCAGGATTCCTCCTGCCGGGGGTCTGGGGGTGTCCCCCAGATTCTCAAAGTCCCCCAAGAGTGGGGGACTCAGGGGGCTGAAAAAAGAATCGACGCGGGATGGAGCAGTGGAAGCTCGTCGGGCTCATAACCCGAAGGCCGTTGGTTCGAATCCAACTCCCGCTACCAATGAGACTAAAATCGCCACCAAGACTGTTATGTCAAGGTGGCGATTTTCATTTTAGCTATTCTCCTGCTAGTCCTCCTTTTTGAGGCTTGAGGTTCCCTCCCCTGACGTTGTCAGTCGCCCTTGGGGCACGTGAACTTACAATTGAAGTCAAAACGATTGACAAATGCCATTTAATATTATATAATAGCAATCGTTAATGATAATCCATCACGATATAATTTCGTCTAACGCCAATAGAGGCGGGCAAAGTTGAAGACTTCAAGCAAAATAGCCGTACTGCTGCTGTTGACGGGGCTTACTTTGACAGGGAGTCCAGCGGTTTTTGCAGCAGATTCTAACAGTAACGCTTCTTTCCCAACAGTTATCAGCGGTTATCCTATACCAAAAGAGATAGGGGGGCTACCTGTCATTTCCGTGCACACCTCAGATGATAGTGCATCGTTACAACCCGGAGAGGTGCGTATTGCTTTGCTAGATGTCACAAACGATCCTAGTGAGCCGGTTTCAATGTCAGCTTTACCAGAATATCTAAGCAATTTGCCTCAAGGATGGTCAATATCGGTGTTTTCCGGCCCTAATGTCTCAAAGGCAGAGTATGAGCGTCTTTTTCAGGAAACCAATGATTTCATTGCTAAGTACGGGCCAGGACCAAAGAGTGGCACGGTAATGATAACTTCATCAGGCTTTGGGGAAACGACAACTCCTCCGCAATAGTCTCCATGCTCAACATAGCGGTAGGCTCCTAACCCGAAGGCCGTTGGTCCGAATCCAACTCCCGCTACCAGTTTTCGAAGCTAAAATCGCCACCTTGACATAGTCGTGGTGTCGATTCTTCTCTCCTCTAACGGTGTATCCGGCCTTGCTATGATATATAAATCGTAGTAGAATCTCGCCAGCATAAGATTGGCCGATTGGATTCAAAGGTCAATACGCCGTATATGAAGAGGTGGACGATGCAAACGCAAAGGTTACCAAAGGCTTTCTTTCTGGGCTCTTACCTCGGTGGCACCATTGCAACCTGGATTACCGGATGGGTGTTCACGTCTTATTTCTGGAGATATTGGGACTGGACATATTACGATTCTTATTATTATGAGTACGAATTACCAACATGGTGGTTTATCTTATATTTGATTATTGTTCCCATATCTATCTATGTATTTGTAGTGGTATCTGTCTTTATCTACAAAGCGTGGGCTTCCATACAGGATGGCCATGTGCGGGCAGGTCCCTGCAAGGCTCTGGGATTCCTGTTCATCCCGTTATTCAATTTCTACTGGATATTTCAAGCTATCTGGGGATTTGCCGTTGACTGTAATAAATATATGGCAAGAAATAATGTGAATTCAGCCCCGAGACTACCTGAGGGTTTGTTCCTGGCGTATTGCATCCTGTATGTTGTCAGCCTCATACCATTTGTGGGCATTGTTACAGGTATAGCCAATTTTGTTATAGCTGCCATACTAATCAGCAAGACATGCGATGCAATTAATGCCCTGCCGTCTCCAGCTCTTAAATCGAGCTAGCGCATTTCTTCTCATCATTCCTAAACAAGGTTATAATCAAATGTGCTGGTATCCAACGATTGATATCCGGGTGTACCACAATATTCCACTGTAAATGCGCCACTTGTATTCGGGAAGGAGCCGGAAAATGATTGCTAAGCGGGCGAAACAGGTTACCCCCTTTCTCGCCATGGATGTGATGGAACGGGCTCAGGCTATGGAACTCGCGGGCACTAATATAATCCATCTGGAGGTCGGTGAGCCAGATTTCGACACGCCGGAATGTGTCAAAGAAGCTGTACGCAAGGCTCTCGATATGGGGGAAACTCATTATACTCACAGTCTCGGTAAACTGGAGCTTAGAGAAGCTATCTGCAGACATTACTCTGAGAAATATGGCGTTTCGATATCTCCAGACCAGATTGTAGTGACTTCCGGGACTTCACCTGCCATGCTTCTTATATTTGCAGCGATACTCGACCGAAATGATGAAGTAATAATTTCCGATCCCCACTATTCATGCTATCCCAATTTCATAAGGTTCGTAGACGGAGTTCCGGTGAATGTTCTAGTTAGCGAAGAGGACGGTTTTCAATACAGGCTTGAGGCGATTAAACGCAAAATCACCGGAAAGACCAAGGCTATAGTTATCAACTCGCCTTCGAACCCAACCGGTAATCTTCTTTCGGAACAGCTCATGAGGTCCATCGCGGAATTATCGCCGTACATAGTCTCCGACGAGATTTACCACGGCCTCGTCTATGAAGGCAAAGAGCATTCCATACTGGAGTTCACGGACAATGCTTTTGTTTTGAACGGCTTCTCCAAGCTGTATGCTATGACAGGCTTAAGACTAGGTTACCTGATTGCGCCCAAACCCTTCATCCGGCCTATCCAGAGCCTTCAGCAGAACCTTCTCATTTCTGCCAACTCTGTTATTCAAATGGCCGGCATCGCTGCTCTGGAGCAGGCAGCAGAAGACGTGGCACGCATGAAGAATGTCTATAATGAGCGCAGAAAGTATATGGTCAAGCGCCTTAGAGAGATAGGCTTCGGGATCACCATTGAACCTACAGGCGCCTTTTACGTCTTCGCAAATGCCAAACATCTCTCAAAGGACTCATACAAACTGGCCTTTGATATTCTGGAGAAAGCCCATGTGGGGGTTACGCCGGGGATTGATTTTGGCAGTAACGGTGAGGGGTATCTCAGGTTTTCCTATGCAAACTCGATAGATAATATACGTGAAGGTTTGAACAGGATAGATAATTATATTCATAACACGCGCCTTGATACCTGAGATTAAGGTCTGTACAAACCCTGTTTTAGCCTCAAGCATGTACTGGACAGCCCTGGACAATGGCCGTTTCGGCCCCTTATTTGCCATTATCACAAAAATAGCCTTTTTACCGTTCGCCCTGAGCCTGTCGAAGGGTGAACGGCCCGTTCATGGTTCGACAAGCTCACCACGAACGGGATCGTCTTTCGTTACCGAGATAACATTTTCATTATGCGTGGTGAGCAGCTACCAGTCGATATCGTTCACCCGCGTTCAAACCACAAGCCGCACCGTGGCAATAGTGCCGGGCATTGTGAGGCGGGCGGTCTGTCCCTGGACCTCCAGCGGTTTGATGTCGCGCTCGCGGGCATCACAGAGGAAGGCCGCTTTCAGATGACGGTCACGGATGGTGACATCCACAGGCGCTCCGAACCCTGTCAGTGCAGAAAGCCGGACGATGATACCTTCACCGCGTGAGGCAGGCTTCACCGCTGTGACAACGACCTCGGCTCGATCGGTCGTCACCACGGACGCAGCAAGGGCGTGCAGCTCAGCATACCCGCTCGTGTCCCAGGGATTATCCTGAAGGCTGAGGGCAACCTGTAAAATGCCGTTCTCATGCCAGTCTCCCGCGGGTGTGAACAATATAGCGCAGTCAAAAGTGTGGCTGGCCCTCTCGTGACCTACTGCTGGCAATCCCAGCAGCGGGAATAAGCCGAAGGCTCTCTCGCAGGTGGCGTTGCGCAGCGCTATAACCTCCAGACGTCCATCGCGCCGATATGACGCAGCGCCGGGCATGCCCAGGCACAGCGCCAGTCCGCTGCCGTTGGCATCATCCTGAAAATGCACGAAGTGCTGTATCGGCCAGAATGTCGGGTTGTAAATCCTTTGAGGAGGCCGGACCACGATGCCCCCCACTGCATCCATGACCAGCCGGCTCGCCGATACACTGGTGGCGAACCGTACGGTTACAGTGCGGCGCTCGGCAGCCAGACCCTCAACCCGGAAGCGAATTACCGGCGAGGCGCTGCGGAACCACATGAGGCGCTGCATAGTCTGCCCGTCCAGTTCGGTGACGCAGGCCACTTCCAGCCCTCCCTCCAGCTCACGCACCTTAAGCTGGGCTGGACGCTCACTCGCCCGGTGCATCTCTTTGAACCTGCCCCCCCAGAATTCGTGACCCATCCTCCATAGGCCGCCCATATCGTAGTAGCTGACGAGGTCGTTGGATACTCCTTTTAACAGCGTCTTCTGCGTTACCGGATTCCATGCGCGTGAGATACCGCCCCCTGCATCTTGAGACAGCTCGATGACATAGTGTGGCGTTTTTATCTCGACCGTTCCGTCCCGCCTTTGCCACTCCGGCACTGCCGCCGGTCTGACGGCAGGACGCCGCAGCTTTGCCACTGCGGGAGCCTGTGAAAAACGGGTGATGGCTGCGCTCGCCTCTGCCGCTGCCTTATCCAGCCACGGCACTTGTTCGCTTTCCACCACGCGGTCAGGGGTAGTGCCAGTAATAAAGTCGTGATGGTTAGAAACAGCAGCATACCACCAGGCATCCTCGAGAGCCTTTGCCACGGCCTGTCCGTCCCCTTCGTTCTCCGGCAGCAGAGCGAGCCGTTCGGCCAGAAGCAAGGACTCTACCAGGTCATGACCTTTCTTCTTGAGCGTGGGACGCGAAGTATAAAAGCCGGTCCAGTACGGGTTCGGATCGATTTCCAGAACAGGAAGCATGTCACGGTGGCAATCGACCAGAGTCAGATAATCGTCAAGACCCCCGTTGACCGCCCAGAGGCCGCTTTTGGGGTAATGCAGACGGTTGTAGCGGTCGAGCAAAGCCAGCAGGTCCGGTAACGGGCCCACGAAATCGCCACCCATGGGACAGAACATATATGGCGTGGGGCTATATGGTGCGAGCTGGGCTGCGAACCGCTCGATTTTGTGTCTCACATTCCAATCGGAGCGGTCGCCAAACGCAGCCGGGAAGACATATACACGTGTGATTCCCCGGTGAGCAATCAGGTCGCCCTGACCGTAGGTGAATGCGTTCCAGTGACATAAAACCTCCGCGCCATCCGGGCCGCGCCAGACGAAGTCGAGTGTATGCTTCTCTTTCATCAATAGAGCCGCGGTGGAGCCGGGCCGGGGGAACCCCCTCAGCATCTCGTGGTAAGAGCTGGGCGACATCATCCCATCGATGCGCGTAATGGTCGTCATGCTGAAGCCAGCAGCTTTGAGAAGTGACGGCAGGGCAGGAGAGTGTCCGAAGCTGTCTGGAAAGAACGCCAGCAGCGGCTCCTGTGTCATGCCGTTTGCACGCAGCCACTCCTGGCCGATTAAAAAGTCGCGCAGCAGCGCCTCGGTATCAGGGACTATTGTGTCAGCGGCAGTTACCCCGCTGTTGGTGAGACGCAGGCGGCCTTCGTTGACCAGCCTTCGCACATTTTCACGCTGCTCCGGCCTAGCATCCCAGTACATGCGCACGAAGAAGATGCACTCGGCAGAGTAGATGCGGCGCGGCTCGCGCAGCAGCTCGCTGACAGCATCATCGAGGTTCTGACGCACGTAGCGCTGGAAGTACTCCTCCGAGGTGCGAATCCAGCTCGGGTCCCAGTGGCTGGATTCGGCGAAAACAATCACCTTCCTGGCATTATCAGGGATGCCGAGACGGCGGCGTATAGCGTTCTCACGCTCCTGCGAAGCCCGCTGAGGGTTTGAAGTTCGTTTAATCTCTGTCATCAGCAATGCCGGGCTAACATATCTAATAGCAGCCCGAATTCTCGAGTTTCAGCGGCTTCCCCCGTGGCGTGTCGCCGAAACTGCTCCGAAATGGGAATAGCTCAATGTGTTGAATTATACCTGAACGATGCAGTGTTACGCAAGGACTATCTCCTGGCGCTCCGCAACGCCATAAACCGAGGTCGCATTCTCCAAATGTCACAACTATTTAATTTTTCCCTAGACATTTTTATAACTTCTTCATCTTCTATTTGCTAGGATTCTTAAGAGTCGAAGGGGGTGCTTGGTTAAGCATTTGCTTTTGACCTTAAGCCAAATATTGGAGTAGTTACTGCATGGACCTCAAATTGCCCTCTCGGCTCTTCTCCCTATCCGGTATCCAGGTTGCTGAAACCCATTAAGGAGAGACTTCGACATGAACATGATTGAGGTAGAGAAACTGACCAAACGCTTTGGAAACTTCACTGCGGTGGACAATGTCTCATTCCAGGTAAAAAAAGGCGAGATATTTGGTTTCCTTGGCCCCAATGGTGCGGGCAAAACTACCACCATTCGTATGCTCTGTACACTGCTGCGACCGACAGAGGGAAATGCTACTGTTGCTGGCTTCGACATACTGAAGCAGCCGGGTAGGGTCAGGGAACACATCGGGCTGGTAGCAGAGAAAATTATACTCTATGACCAACTGACCGCCGCTGAGAACTTGACCCTGTTCGGAAGGTTGAACAATCTCCCTGAAAAAGAAATCAAGCAGGGGATAGAAAAATGGCTCGAACGTCTTCATATGGAGCAATGGCGAAACAACCAGGTGGGTACCTTCTCCACAGGCATGAAGCAGCGTATAAACATCGCTCGCGCTCTCCTTCATCACCCGAATGTACTTGTGCTTGACGAGCCTACACTGGGACTTGACCCGCAGACTACCAGAGCCATCCACGAATTCATATCAGAACTAAGCCAGGAGGAAATCACTGTTTTACTGACCACGCATGACATGAACGAGGCAGACTCCTTGAGCCACGTGATAGCCATCATAGATCAAGCCAAGATCGTCGCCATCGATACCCCAAAGAACCTGAAAAGGCTGGTCAGCGGTGGGGATGCCGCAGTTTTGGACATCGAAATCGCTAACCTGAGCGAAGCAATGCTCTCCAGTTTGAAGAAGTTGGATATTGTTGCCTCGGTAGTAGAAACGGAACCTTATAGCCTGAGGATTCGTACCAAGGGTGAGAATGCCGCTGGCGCAATTGTAGGCGTCATCGGTGCCGAAGGGGGCCAGATTCGAGCCATAAATAGCGTAGAGCCTAATCTAGAGGATGTATTCCTGCACTTCACCGGACGCGAGATGCGAGATAGGTCCACAGGTAAGGTGGCTCCGAGCCAGAGGTCTCCCTGGCGAAGACGCACCTCAAGGGTGAGGTGAAAAACCGCACTACCCCAAGAATGAAGGTGATGAAAGGTGTTGCAGAGAATTAAGAAAACCATAATGCACAGCTACCGTCTCGGAGTAAAGGACCTGATAGTATTTGCTCGTGACCGCTTGCGGCTGATTACCTTCGTAATCATGCCTATCTTCCTCATGGTCATGACAGGCTACGTATTCCCCAACCAAAATGCGTTGAAGAACGCGCCTCTGGGCGTAGTCAATCTGGACCAGGGACCCACAGGGGCGCAGATAATATCTGCGCTCAACCAGTCAACCTCAAGTAACAACGGAACCCTGCTCAAGTTGACCTATCTGCCGAGTGAAGCTGAAGCAGAACAAGAAATAAAAGACCAGATGATCAACGGTGCCATAGTCATTCCTGCGGATTTCTCAGCCAAGATAGCTGCCGACCAGCAGGCGACCGTCACCAGCATAACAGACCAATGTAATCCCCAGATATCGCTGTTGATGAGCGGCACCCTGGACATGCTGATGTCAGACATATCTAACCAGATAGCAACCAAGAAGGTAGAGACTCTTATTCCTGGGGTGGCCGACCCCCAGGGCGTAACCAATCCCTTTGTGGTGGAAACCAAAGGGATAATCCCGGGCAACCCTAACTACTTCGAATTCATGGCTCCCGGGATCATGGCCATGGTGATAATGATGGCAGCTATGATAGGCCTTGCCGGGTCTGTATCGAGGGAGCGAGAACTTGGCACCATGGACGGCATTCTGTCAGCTCCCATTAGCAGGCTCTCCATCGTAGTGGGCAAGAGCTTTGCCCAGGGAGTGCGTGGGCTGCTTCAAGCGGCGCTCACGCTGATACTGGCGATACTGCTTTTTGGTGTGGTAGTGCACGGCAACCTGGGGCTCGTGATCCTGCTACTGATCTTAACCGTTTTCTCCTTTGTTGGCATCGGCATCATGATCTCTGCCATCGCCTCGGACCAGGAGACTGCCATGACTATCATGATGACAGTGATGTTCCCCATGATGTTTCTCTCTGGGGCGTTTTTCCCTGTCCAGCAGATGCCAATGGTGCTACAGTGGATCTCGAAGATTATACCTCTTACGTATTCGGTGGAGGCGCTGCGTAAATGCATTGTCCTCGGGACAGGCCTCGCAGGGATGACGACAGAGGTCTGGGTGATGCTGGCCTTTGGCGTGGTATTCCTGGCTATTGCCATACCTGTGTTCGGCAAGGTGACCACTAGATAGAGCATCTTACAATTGCCGGTTCAGCCGCAACCAGCGCCAAAATAATCAGACAATTATGGCTCAAATTCCCCCTACCAGGCCTTTTTTCTATTTATCTTCTACGTTTTGGCAGCACCCACTCGCCAAAACACTATTGCTCGCCCTCCTTCCTGCTCAAGCGCTCTGCAAGGATATAGTTTGGTAGCCATGACTTTTTACCTATTCCCTGTAGTACTACGTGGTGATTGTTCGAACAGTATTCAGTTGCTACTATTTCTACCGAGTTGTATCGCACTGCTCGCAAAAGGTACAAATCGGTAATCAATAATCGCATTAGTACTGAAAAATATGGCGAAGTAACGAGCCACTGTCGAACTGAGAAGGAGGCACAATAATGTTGAAAGGGCTGGGAAGCAGCCTGCGCCGGGATGAAAAAGGCATCACCGGCCTGGAGACAGCAATCATCCTGATTGCCTTCGTGGTAGTGGCATCGGTGTTCGCCTACTCGGTGTTGTCCGCAGGTATATTCGCGTCCCAGCAGGGACAAGAGGCAATTTATGCAGGGCTATCGGAAGCCAGGGCGACCCTCGAGGTCAAAGGGAGCGTTTACGCCTATGGCAACACAGCCACCGGTAAGGTCACAGCGGTTACCGTCACCCTCACCAACACCATGGGCGGGGAGGCTATTGACCTGACACCGAACCCTACTGGGAATGATACCCATGTTACCGTAATCAGCTACACTGATGCAAACCAACATATTTCCGACTTACCCTGGACCGTATCCTGGATAGGCAAGAACAACGGGGACTATTCTCTTGATCAGGATGAACAGGCTGTGATAAGGGTTGACTTATCAGGACTCAATCCCGGCCCCGGCGCTTATGACACATTCACCATTGAGATAAAGCCAATAGTTGGTGCATCCCTCATTTTGAACCGTACATTGCCTGCTAAGATCGATGCTGTGATGGACCTTCATTAGAGATACATTGCGGGAAGCTGAAAGGGGCTGCTGAGAGGGCGACGTCTCGGCCTTCTCAGCAACCCTATTAATAATGCCCTGTTTTTTGGGGGCTATCACGCCTTAATGAGTCCTTCCTTGACCACCGCCTCCAGCACTTCGTAGGGCTGGACTCCTACAACCATCTTGTTGCCTATGAAGAAAGTGGGCACCCCGTCAATGCCGTATTGACGCACTTCACGCAGATACTGCCCTAGCTTCACATCAGCCTTCCCGCTTTTTAGATATGCTTCCAGTTCTTTCAGGTCAAGGCCTGCCTTAGCTGCGATGGAGAGAAGCTGTTTCTTATCGCCGATGTCCTTGCCCCGCTGCCAGTACGCCTCGAAAACCGCTTGGTGATATTCCTTGAACCGGCCTTTTTCCTTGGCGAATTCCGCAACCTGTAAGGCCAGATGAGTATTTGATATCCTGGCCTGTGGCTCAAGACGAAGTCCTGCCTTGTCGGCCAATTGCGCGATCCTGGAAAACATAGCTGCAGCCCTACCGTCACTAAATCCCAGCGACTTTAAGTCACAGCCCTCAGGCGGGATTTCAGGGTGAATTTCGAATCCTTTCCACTCCGTCTCGATTCCAAACTGCTTTTCCAGTCTGTCCGCTAGACTCTTTCCAATAAAGCAAAACGGGCAAACATAGTCTGAATATACCACTATCTTCGGTTCCATAGCTTCATACCTCCATCACCGGTCTTTTCAAAGTAATGATACCCTGCCCTGATTACTATTTATACGACAAAGGTCTCACTGCCCGCAAGAGCGTCTATAAACGGGTGTACCCCAAAATATAGGGGCGCATTGCATGCGCCCAGGGCGAGGGCACCTCGCCCCTACGAAATGACAGGGACAGCATGAAGTGATAAAATGTGACCCTATCTCAAGTTATCTCACTTTCGTGTTTTTGAGGTGAGCCTATGAACTGGAAAACAAGGGTTACCGAGCTACTGGGTAGCAAGTACCCCATAATTCAGGGAGCCTTCGGCGGCTTCGGCACCTCCGCCATAGCTGCCCCCGTTTCCGCAGCAGGAGGATTCGGCATCATCACCGCCAGCGCCCTGCGTACCCCTGAAGGGCTGAGGGAAGACATCAGGAAAGCGCGCTCCATGACCGATAAGCCCTTCGGCGTCAACCTTTCCGTGGGTCTTTGTCCCAGCATCGATGAGATGCGAGAGGTGGCCATCGAGGAAAGAGTGCCGGTTATTTTCACCGCTGCCTATCGGGCCGACGACCACGGCCGTCGCATACACGAGGCAGGCCTCAAGTGGGTGCACAAGGTGGTCACTGTGAAACATGCCCTGGCTGCCGAGCAGCAGGGTGCCGATGCCGTGGTCATAGTGGGCATGGAGGGCACTGCCTTCAAGAACATCAACCAGATTCCCACGCTCGTGGGCATCACCACAGCCGTCAGGACGATGAAAATCCCGGTGATTGCCGCGGGCGGCATCGGTGACGCCCACGGCTTTCTGGCCGCCCTGGCCATGGGAGCCGAGGGGGTCTACATGGGCACTCGCTTCCTGGCTACTAGGGAGTGTCCCGTTTCGGAACGGTACAAACAGAAGCTGGTGCAGGCACAGCCCTGGGACCCCGAATTCAGGGACCGCTGCCTGGCCCCACCGAAGGCTGAGGAATACCAGAAGGTGATGGGAGAGAGGGGAAGCATATCCCAGGAGCTTTGGCTGCAGCGTCTGGAGCAGGTCCTTCTCAACCAGGCGCCGAGAGGCAAAGAAATAGATTGGGAAAGGGACTTCGACGAGGATATGGCGCTGAGGATAGCAGGAGGCTCGCTGGCAGTCGGCGTCATCGACAGGGTTATGAGCGTAAAAGAGCTGATAGAGACCATCATCCGCGATGCCGAAGAAATCCTGAGCCGTAAAGGCAACCTCGGCAGGCTGCTAAAATAATGTCATTGCGAGCGGAGCGAAGCAATCTCACCGCCTTCTTGATATTTACGGCCACGAGGGGATTGCTTCGTCGTCCGCCAGAGGCGGACTCCTCGCAATGACATAACGTCAAAGGTCATAGCTAACTGCTCACAACTCCCCCTTTTCTAAAGGGGGATGCAGGAGGATTACAACCCGTTCGCCCTGAGCCTGTCGAAGGGCGTGGAGTCATTGAGGAAATGTCAAATCTAAGTATGCAGGGCAAAATCTGTCTGGTCACTGGCGCTAGCTCAGGTATAGGCAAAGCCACCGCCCTCGGACTAGCCAGTATGGGCGCAACCGTCATCATGGTCTGCCGCGACGCCGCCAGAGGTGAGGCTGCACTTTCTGAGATTAAGCAGAAGTCTGGCAATAATTCTATAGACTTGCTTGTAGCCGACCTTTCCTCGCAGAAAGAAATTCACAGGTTATCCGATGGGTACCGTATCAAATACCAGCATCTGCACGTACTTATTAACAACGCCGGAGTTTATTACACCAAACGCCACGTCACAGTTGATGGCCTCGAGGCCATGTTCGCTGTCAACTACCTTGCCCGTTTCCTGCTCACCAACTTGTTACTCGACATAATCAAAAGCAGCGCGCCCGCCAGGATTATCAACGTCGCCGGAGCCTATCACGCTAAGGGCAAGATAAACTTCGATGACCTGCAAGGGGAAAAGGACTTCGATGGACAGCGGGCCAACCACCAGTCCAAGCTGGCAGACGTCCTTTTCACCTACGAGCTTGCCCGCAGACTGGAGGGAACCGGAGTGACCGTCAATTGCCTGCACCCCGGAATGGTAGCTACCAACCTCATAGATAAGGACAAGGACTTCCCTGTGTTCTTCAAGTACCTGTACAAGCTATCCAAACCCCTGATGAGGTCCCCCGCCAAAGGTGCCCAAACAAGCATCTACCTGGCCTTATCTCCTGAGGTTGAAGGCACCAGCGGCCAGTACTTCGTCAGTAAAAAGACAGCCGAGTCCTCCCCGGAATCTCACGACACTCAGCTTGCCCTGCGCCTCTGGGAGATAAGCGAGAAGATTACAAGTTTGCAACGCTAATAACACGAAGGCCACCAAGGCAAACCCTATCCCCTTTACTGATTACTTGAGCTAATAATAACCCCTAGATTAGATTTTGAGCCAACTGGTGACTTTTTGACCTTTTAACTAGTTAAACTATATCTCACTGCTCTATCAGCCCTTGACTGCTTGAAATATCTTGTGATTCGTGGTAGAATATCGCAAGCATTCTACATACAAAGCGCGTATCCAGCCCAGTGAGCCCTGAACTCTTACTATTCTTGTCTTTCCTATTGCGTTAGAAACCAGAGAAACAATCTTAAGAGGAGGGGAGGGCTATGAAAATCTTCAAAGTCATCTATGTTCTGGCTATTGCTGCTTTCCTGACCATGCTGGTCGCTTTCGGCATTTCTGCCTTCTATCAGTCACCGGAGTATCCACAGAACGACCCGTGCGCTATCTCAACTCCCCCACCACCTGGCACACCAGAATATGAAGAATGGCTGAGGCAGCAGCAAATATGCCAGGATGAGTCAACCAAACAATGGGATATTTATAACGCTACTTTGAAAGACCACTACCGCAATGTGTTTTCCATCTCCTATCCTTGTGGTCTGCTGTTCGTAATACTGGGCCTGTACGTGCGACGCAGTCAGGATATTATTAAGCCGGGGTTGCTCCTGGGAGGCATAGCGACCATGGTCTACGCCATTGCTCAACCCGCCCTCGCCACAGAATTCAGATTTATAGGAGCTGCCGTTGCTTCAGCCGTTCTCCTCTATGCAGGATATAAAATGCTGCTCGAAGGGAAACCAGCGCCACAGGAAAAAACGTAGATTCGATTCAATACCCGTAAGGTGAGTGAAGCGAGAGCGGAACCCAGAAGTAGCCTCCTTCCCCAAGGAAGGAGGAAGAGCCATTGGTGCCCTATTACTTTATGACTCGGCCTTTTAAAAAACTGCCCGAGCCTGCCCTACATAAAGTATTGAAGATTAGCCGATTGGCGGGCAGAGGAAAAACGCCAACGCGCCATTGAATGAACTCAATTACGACACCTGCTTCATCAACAGTGTCCAGGTAAGCATAGTCCACCGTAAAGCCGATGTCTTTTATCGTCCCTCGTTGCAGGACACCTATTCCCAGCTTCTGAGAGGCGTTCAATCTCCTCTCAATATCTTGGACCATGAAACCAAGGTGGTGCACTCTCCAGGGAGATTCCGCAGGGTGATCGAGGTGAACACTTTCACCCTCTACCACCTGAATCAGTTCCAATTGGATGGGTCCTGTGTAAGCCAGAGCTATCCTCAGCAGCGGGTGAACCTCCTTGCCTTTCTCGATACAGGGCTCGGGTCTCTCATCCAGCAGCATCCACGGTCGTATGCCGAGCGTATCCCTGTAATACGACACGGCTTTATCTACATCTTTCACCACGTAGCCAATCTGTCCCAGCCTGGGGAGTTTCAGTTGCTTTGTGACTGCCTTCGGCACCATCTCTCCCACCCCGTTCCAGTATTATACTACTTTGAGGCTTTTGCAACTTAAGTATAGCTTGTCTTGTCCGGTCTGGCCCATCCCGACTTGATATTTTGGTTAGTGCTGATTTTGGTTGTGTGTGCTATAATCTCAGCAGAGACAAAGATAAGAGATAAGTAAATACCTAGAAGGAAACCTCTACACAGATGCCACGAAGAAAGGTGTAGACGGCTTACTCGTGGGTTCGCTAAGGAGAAGATATGGGGAATCATATATTTCTCTCAAGTAAAGAGAACTTCCAAAAGTGTCTTAGACATGGGGTATATGGGGGAGCCTCTCATTCACTTCAAAGAGTTAACTCTGAAATAATAGCTGAGTTTGAAGCTATTAAGCCGGGAGATTTCATATTCTTCTATGTTCGGAATATTGGCATTTACGGTTTGTGGAAAGCAACCGGCCGCTCATCTTTTGATGAAAAGAAGATTTGGGACAGCAGCGAACAACAGTATCCCTACCGAGTCTGCTTCGAACCCATCATTAGGTATTTCCCCAAGCCGATAGCGCTTAGCGATGTTTTGGATTTAGGGGATAAAGGCAGGATATGGACTTTTGACCTAGGAAGTTTTCGCCTAAAGAACCATAATCCAATAACTGCTGATGAGGGGAAAGAGCTGATACGCCTGCTATTGCGGAATAATCCAATCTCCTATCCTCTTAGATCAATACCCGAACCATATCCAGCAAGCACCGATTCACTGCCATTAGCCTTTGAGACAGATGCTAAGGGGCACATGAAATATGAGGGTTTCCTGAACGCCTGGTTTATGAGAGGCTTCGTAAATGGTAGGTTTAAGGAAACCATTGGCGAGTACAGAGATTTCTTAAACTTTGTCCCAACCACCTTTAACAAGGTGATGGACATATTCCTTACACACGTCACTGAAGTTGATGGCGTTGACATACTTCACAAGTTTACCTGCATTGAGTTGAAGACTGGCATTTGCGTAGAGGAAGACTTGAATCAGATTGTGAAATATGAGAACTGGCTGGTTAGAAAGCTTGCGGATGGCGATAGCGAGATGGTTCAAAGTATATTGGTGGGCTTTGATTTTAATGATAAGGTAATGGAATACGTACGAAAGAGAAGACTTATTGAGGAAAAGACAGTTAGACTGGTACGGTACCAGGTAATTGCGAGTAAAAATGATATTCAGTTGACTGAAATCGAATCCTAGTATATCCGAATCAAGCCAGGAGAGAAAAATCAAATGGGCATATTACGATAGCCCTAAATAGAAATAACATCAAATAAGTCGTAGAAAACATGATGAAATACACTGATAATTTTAATAACATTCTGTTGCCTATATTGGAAAATTTTCTGAAAAAATATGGTCAACAAGAAATCCACAAATATTTTTTCGAGATATTAGATGAAACCAAGCAAATTTTTCAGAAAGAATATAACGATACAAATGGACAAAAATGGAGAAATGAAAGTGGCACAATGCTTGAGTTGCTGGTTATCTATTTTCTCCACAAGGAGATCAAAGAGTTAGGCTATGACATCACAACTGACGATAAAATTGAACGTTGTGAAAGCGGAATTCTCGAAGAAGTTGGGCATAATATAGTCTTGAAATACGGTAAGTATTACATTCTTCCTGACAGCGATATAGTAATCTATAATCCAAAAACGGCTGAAGTGAAAGCTATCATTTACTGTAAATCATCTGTCGAAGATAGATTCGGGCCCCTATATTGGAAGGTGAAGTTATCTACCAACGAGAGAACCAAGAATATCAAAATGTATTTCGTTACGCTTGATAAAGAATATAATCAGAATAAGACTGGTTTTAAGAAGCCTTCTTTAGATATTCAAGGGGAGAGCGAGCCAACTAAACCGCGAATCTTGCTTGAATACGAAATGGATGGGGTTTACGTGACCTTTCCCCCGAAAATAATGCCAACGCGTCTTAGAGTTCTCCGCTAGAATATAGTGAACGGGAGGACTCGAAATGCAACGCAAGAAGTACACGGAAGAGCAGATTATCCAGGTG
>JACWAE010000005.1 GCA_014874385.1 Dehalococcoidia bacterium
AGAACGCTTGTGGCCGTCACAGCCTGGAGCGATGGTAATGACTACGATGATATTATGGCAACCTTACTGACAAAATCGCTGAACAATAAACCCTGACATTTTCCCTTGACAACGACACAGGGAAAATATGCGCTTCTATGCAGGCATCACCTTTTTTGAGCGGCTGGCTCATCCAAGAAGATGACCAGCTTAACAACAAGCTAAGTGGGATGTCTCTCACTCTCATCAGCCCAAGGATAACAAAACGAATTGTTTGACAAACTATGTGTGAACCGGATAATCTTGAGAGAAAAGGAGACTACTATCAAAGGTAAGTCTCAACTGAGTTTAATCGCTTGAGTGGGATAGATATAATTAAGCTGATAGTAAGTATAGTGGCCTGCGAGGGTGCGGGTGGCATTGGTGCAATTTTTACGACACCCGCAATCCCGACCTGGTATGCGGGCTTAAAGAAACCAGCCTTTACTCCTCCTAACTCTGTCTTCGGACCCGTCTGGATCACTCTTTACCTTTTGATGGGTATAGCCGTTTTCTTGGTCTGGCGTGAAGGATTAAGTCAAGAAGGCGTGACAACAGCTTTCATCTTATTCTGGGTTCAACTGGTGCTGAACATCCTGTGGTCGGTAATCTTCTTTGGGTTTAAGTCCCTTCTCGGTGGAATGGTTGTGATTCTTCTTTTGTGGGTAGCGATACTAGCCAACATCATTGTGTTCTTTGGTGTGTCACCGATCGCAGGCGGTCTGCTCATTCCATATATAATCTGGGTTAGTATTGCGGCCAATCTGAACGCGCAGGTCTGGATACTAAACCGATGACGCACTCAGAAGTCTCGGTTTGCCAAATGATCTAAGATTGGCGAATACCCTTGTTGCTTCTCAAGGTAACAAATTGGACTATCGTTCAATCCGTCCTGCGAGAGGTGCCGATCGAAAAAGACTTGATTATGGAACAACAGCTAGGATATTGCTTCTACGACGATAACTCAGACTCTAGAAGTGCTACAATAATCAGAGGGTGGTCAACCAGTTTCTGCCAAACAAGGAGGCGTTATCATGATTCTATTGAACCCGAAGAAACACGTGCGCAAATATTCAGATAACAAGTCACGGGATATAATGCTGAAAACCATAGAGTTTTTTGAAAACAAGGGACTGAGGAGCATCAAGGATGACGATCATAAAAGGGTCTGGTACCGGGAGTATCTTGACTTTATCAAAGAGAACAAGATCTTTGCTACTCTGTTGACACCATCAAAGTACAGCGATGATCCTGATGCGCGCTGGGACACCTACCGCAACTGCGAGTTCAACGAAATCATTGCCTTTTACGGGCTCGCCTACTGGTATACCTGGCAGGTCACGATTTTGGGCCTGGGCCCGATCTGGATGAGCAAGAACGAGGGGATCAAGAAGAAGGCGGCAAAGGCCCTCAAGGAAGGAGGAATATTCGCGTTCGGTCTGTCGGAGCGCGACCATGGAGCTGATGTATACTCCACCGAGATGACCCTCACTCCCAAGGGCGAAGGGAGATATGTAGCCAACGGGGAGAAGTACTACATAGGCAACGGCAACGAGGCTGCCATGGTCAGCACGTTTGCCAAGATAGCGGGCACCGGAGAATACGCCTTCTTCGTGGCCAACTTTAAAAGGCCCGAATACGAGCTAAAGAAGAACGTCTGTGACTCGCAGAACTATGTTGCCAATTATGTCCTTCATGACTACCCTGTCACTGACGCAGAGATCCTTGTCAGGGGCGATGAGGCCTTGCATACCGCCCTCAACACGGTCAACGTGGGCAAGTATAACCTGGGCTGGGCCTCGATCGGGATCTGCACCCACGCATTCTACGAGGCCATCAACCACGCCGCCAACCGCGTGCTCTACGGCATGCACGTGACCGATTTCCCCCACGTCAAACAGATGTTCACCGATGCCTATTGCCGGCTGGTAGCCATGAAGCTAGTGGCGCTCCGAACCTCGGACTACCAGCGCACTGCCTCAATCGATGACAGGCGCTACCTGCTTTACAACCCGGTGGTGAAGATGAAGGTAACTAGCCAGGGTGAGGATGTCATCACCACGCTTTGGGACGTGATCGCGGCTAAGGGATTTGAAAAGGACACCTATTTCGAGATGGCAGCCCGCGATATCCGCGCGCTTCCGCGGCTGGAGGGCACAGTGCACGTCAATATAGCACTGATCGTCAAGTTCATGGACAACTACTTCTTCAACCCGGGCAAGTTCCCGGAGATTGGCAAGATTATGCACACCCGTTCAGACGAATTCCTGTTCAACCAGGGTCCGGCCCGTGGCTTGGGCAGAATTCAGTTTCATGATTATAGACATGTCTTTGACCAATTTGACATCCCCAACGTCAAAGTCTTCCAAGAGCAGATTGAAGTCTTCAAGCAGTTTCTGGCGACAGCCACTCCAGATGACGAGCAGAAAAAGGACATTGATTTCCTGATGAGCCTGGGGGAAATCTTCACGCTGGTCGTGTATGGACAGCTTATGCTGGAGGAAGCCAGGCTCCAGGAACTAGAAGCCGACCTGATCGACCAGATATTTGACGTTATGGTCAGGGATTTCTCAAGATTCGCTGTTGGACTCTATGGCAAGCAATCTTCTACCCCAGAGCAAATGGAGTACTGTCTCAAAATGATAAGGAAGTCTGCAGCGGACAAGCGACGATATGAAAACATCTGGACCAATCACGTTCATGCATTGAAGGATACCTATGCAATGAACGAATAATTTAGGCGCTTCGGCCTCAATATAGCCCACTCAGGGCTCATGTCAGCCCATAACCTTATTATGTTTGATATGAGAGTATAATGGGACACTTTGAAGGTACTATCTGTCAGGTACTTATCGTCACAATAGGTTTCTATAACCTCACCGATGAATATATGTCGTGCCTTGGGAAATCAACTGCCTGAACTAGTTTACACTCCATATTGACTGGACATTCCCTACCGGACCCGACACCGAGATTGACAGCGGAAGATACGATATATACAATAGGAACGATTGGGAAGAAAAGGGAAGCTACTGCAGAGTATCATTTAACGAACCTGATCAATAGTTCTACATCTCGGTATGTGCAAGCTGGCGCTTGTCTGTCGAGTATAGTCCTTCTTACAAGAAAAACCATGCGCAATGCCGTTAATGCTTTATATTAATGGAGAGCAAGCTAAAAAAGTCTTTTAAAATATGTTATAATAATTTAAGAGGAGATGAGCGTGTTTTTTACCCCAACCCGGCGAGAATGACGTGCAGAGTGGTTAGACTCAGCTAAGGTCAGGACCCCCATCCCGCAGTCAGCTATAAAGATTAACGGAGGATATCTGTGAGTACACCCGCTGTCATGGTATTGCAAATTTTCATTATTTTGTCCTATTTGTACATCGTCTGCGCTTACTCGTACAGGCTGATCAAATATATCAGAATGCCGGTACACTTAAGATGGGAGATTTATCCGGTTCCCCATGAGAAGGGGAGTAAATATGGAGGCTCCTACCTTGAAGAACTGGAGTGGTGGAAGAAGACCAGGAAGAAAAACACGATTAAAGACATCTTCTACATAATAAAGGACTACCTATTTTTTGTGCAATATTTTCGCCGGAACAGAAAGTACTGGTCTGCATTATATCCCTGGCATGTTTCGTTCTACTTAATCGTCTCTTTTCACGTTTTTATTGCTTTCGGCGCCCTGGGGCTAATCTTCGGTCTTGATGTATCTACTGCCTCAGCGAATGCTCTGGGACAGGCCCTGTATTACATACCTCTGGTAGCCGGGATTAGTGGCTTCATAATTGGTTGTCTTGCTAGTATCGGCATGTTAATAAGCAGGCTAACCGATGCAGACCTGAAAAAGTTTGCCAACCCCAGGCTTTATTTCAGCTATATATTTTACTTTGCGGTCTTCCTCAGTGGTCTGGTAGTCTGGATTGTCTTTGACCCCACTTTCGCAGACTACAGGGAGTTCTACAAGAGCGTGGCTACGCTCCACAACATAAATCTTGCCCCGGCGTTGATTGTCCACGCTGTTCTCTTTGCCCTGTTCCTCGTTTATATGACATTCACCAAGGCTTCGCATTATGTAACTAAATTTGTCATCTTCTTCGCCACACGCTGGAACGATATTCCCAATATCAGGGGAAGTAAGATGGAGCAAAAAATTCAGGAACGTCTTGACCACGCCATAAATTGGTCAGCCCCTCATATCCAGACAGGCGAAAAATGGAGTGAGGTAGCCGTAGAGTCACCATTTCCAGAGAAAAAGGATAAAGAGAAATGAAACAGAAAACAGCAGAAAAAATAACAACAGCACATCTGGGCAAACCATGCGATCAACTGCTCGATATTAAGGCCGGGGATTTGATGGCGCTTCCTTATCCCTACGATGGCACTGATAAATACTCGACCGTAGCGCAGCTTAAAGAGGAACAGAAAAAGAGATACGAGGCATCGCTTGACGGAGTTCTGGCCGTCAGCATACCCAAACCAGCGAGTCCGGCAGAAGAGAAAGCGCTGGTCGAAAAATTCCTGTCCGGGCTGAGCAAACTCCTCGATAAAAGCGATAACTGGACCTTTCTGCAGCCCCTGAAGTTCTCTCTGGATTACTGCGCCAGGTGCCAGACGTGTAACGAAGCCTGCCCGATATTCATATCCAGCGGCAGACAGGAAATATACCGCCCCACTTACCGGGCAGAAGTGCTGCGGCAGATTATAGATAAATATCTACATGGACAAAGCAAGTTCTCCAACTGGTTTCTGGGTAACAACGTAGAGCTCAACTGGACCACGATTGCCAGATTAGCTGAGCTATCTTACAGATGTACAATCTGTCGGAGATGTACCCAGACCTGCCCCGTAGGTATTGACAATGGCCTGATAACCCATGAGCTTCGCAAGGTGTTCAGCCAGGAGCTGGGCATCGCTGCCAAGGAACTCCATGAATCAGGCACAATGCTGCACTTGAAAGCAGGCTCCAGCACAGGCATGAATCCAAGCGCATTTCTGGATATTAAGAAGTTCATGGAAGAGGAAATTGAGGAGAAGACAGGCAAGAAGATAGAGATACCCGTAGATAAAAAGGGAGCGGATATCCTGCTCATTCACAATGCCGGTGAGTACCTGTCATGGCCCGAAAATCCGGCAGCCTTCGCCATCATCTTCGATGCCGCCGGACTCAACTGGACGCTATCCAGTGAGCTCGTTGGCTACGACGGAGTAAACTATGGAGTCTGGTATGATGATGTCCAATTCAGCAGGGTAGCGATCAAACACGCTCAAATCGCCAAGGAGCTAAACGTAAATAGAATCGTTGTGGGGGAATGCGGACATGCTCATAAAGCCCTCATCGTCATTGCCGACCTTGTGTTAACAGGGGACTTGAACATTCCCAGGGAGAGCTGTATGCCGCTGCTGGAAGATATCGTATTCAGCGGAAAGCTTAAGCTCGACCCCATGAGGAACAACTTCCCGGTTACTTTGCACGACCCCTGTAATATGGTCAGGCTGATGGGAGTCGTCGAACCCCAGAGAAGAATCTTGAGGAAAATCGCACCTCAGTTCAGGGAAATGACGCCGCACGGTGTGGAGAACTACTGCTGCGGTGGCGGAAGCGGCTTCGCCATCATGCAGTCCATGAATTTCCCCAGTTGGAGGTCGGTAATATCGGGAAGAATGAAACTGAAGCAGGTTGTTGACGCTTTCCAGGATGTCATTAGCCCTGATGTTAAGAAATTTGTGTGCGCACCCTGCTCAAACTGCAAGGGCCAGTTTAGAGACCTGTTCAATTACTATGACGTTGGAGCAAAATGCGGCATCGACTATACAGGCCTGGTCGATCTAATAGTGAATTCGATGGTGGATTTAAAAGAGCCATTTTTGGATCTCGGTTAAATTGCAATGAAACCTTTGTCTCCCGAGATTTATCGTGACAAGGGAGCGTAGTGCTATTTCTCGTCTATACGTTTACTTGAAAAATCTCCCATTTCTTTAACAATGTTTTCTTCTAATGGCTCGCTTATCTGGTGCTCGCCTTTTCCGTAGTTCTCCTCAAGCCTTTTCACATAACTTCCAAGCTCGGGTTTTTGGCCGATAGTGTTGCTCACCTGTGCATACAGGGTTTGACACTCAGGACAGGAGGGGGTTATCATCCGTTGACAGGCCGGCCAAATGCGTTATGCTACTATTCCGGGATATGTTGTCAGCTGGAAAGACAGGCAAAGCGAATCGGGATTAGCAGTATCGCAAGTGGCATCTATTGAGGATGAGAAGGCCAGGCAGGCAGTTGAGAAAATTCTGAAAGAGACTGAGAATATCAATAACTTCAACTTCTTATAATTAGCAGCCAGCGGTAGAATAAGGATTGATATGGACGAATTGATAAAAGAATATACGTTCAAAATGGTTGAAGCGGGTTGTGCTCCGGGTTCGGGCCGCTACAGTTTGCAGGTGGAGATACCTAACGATATCAGTCCGGTCTTTCCCTATCTTAATGCCCTCTTGGACAACGCTCAATACCACCATCAAAACGGTATTCTGATCTGGAGAGAGGAGGACCGGGCTTATGCCTTACGCGCCCATGAAATTAAGATAGTGCAAGCTGAGGGAATTGATGATCGTAAGCAGGCCAGTGGGCTTGTCATTGAGATAATAGAACGAATAAACAGTACCTGGAAAGACCGTGAGCGTATCACCCCTTGCTTTGCTGAAAAAACGCGTCCATCGGTAATAGATATCTTCAGGCTTCTGCCCAGGACAAATTGCAAACAATGTGGCAAAAAATGTGGCTATCCAACTTGTTTGGCCTACGCCGTTGATCTGTGTGAGGGAAAAGCAAAATTGGAGTCTTGCCCTGTTTTACTTGAACCCGGGTATGTCGAACAAAGACAAAAGCTCACAAATATCCTCAGCTTGTGAAGGGGTGTCTAATCACAGTTTTCTTCGCCGACCTTATGCAGGCTCAGAATGACACAATGACGTAAAAAGCTAAAATGGCAATTCAGATTCAGGGACTGAGATTCAACCATCGCTTTCTTTTGGCTTCATCCATATGACATTAGTTGACCAAGCAATTCAGCCAGAGACTTTGCCTCCGTTTGCCTGATTTCAGTCCCCGCATCGTCAAGTGCTATCCCTTGTCAATCATACAGATAGTCCGAACATACTTTCCAGCAGCGTCCCTCGCTGCTGCTGCGTTCATTCTAAGGTCGATGTAGGAACCGTCCTTGCGGATCATCCTGTAACGTTTGTTGTAATCAAATCCCTTGGACAGCACGCTGTTCAAGCTGACTTGAGCCTTCTCATGATCGTCAGGATGAATAAGCGCCAACAGACTCCTGCCAACGACCTCATTGGCTTTGTACCCAAGCATCTCCTCAGATCTGGTGTTACAGTCTATTATAGTGCCTCCTCGATCAACGGATACGATCAGATTCGCGGCAGACTCAAATACTGAGCGGTATCCTTCCTCGCTCATCCGTAGTGCCTCTTCTATTCGCTTCCGTTCCGTGATATCTCGGAAGGTCACGACGGCGCCCTCAATACTACCCTTATCGATGATTGGAGTACTCGTGTACTCCACCGGGAATGACGTCCCATCACGTCTCCAGAAGACCTCATTGTCTACGCTGGTATGCACAGTGCCATCCTTGAAAGCCGCGTAGATGGGGCACTGTGACTGAGGATATACGCGCCCGTCCACCCTCGAATGGTGAACGAGCTCGTGATGTAGCTGTCCGATCAAATCCTCAGGCCTGTAGCCCAGCATCCTGGCAGCAGCAGGATTCACAAACGTTGTCTTCCCCTCCGTGTCCAACCCATAGATTCCCTCGCCTGCGGCTTCTAGAATCAGCTCGTTCCGTCGTCGCAACTGCTCGGTTACTTCTTCTACCCACTTGTGGGTTGTAACATCCCGAGCGAAAATAGCGATACGCGATACCTCTCCTCTCGGGCCCGGCACCGGGTAGATCCTATGGTCCAAGACCATTCCATCTCTCTCATCTTCAAAGTGCACAGACTTACCAGTACGAATAACGTCCGCAATCTGAGCTTTTCTGGAGGCACGAAGGTCCTCCGGCAGAAGCTCGTAGAAATTGGTATCGATCATCTGCTCGAGGCTCTTATGATATCTCTCTGCTGCAATCTCGTTACATGCTAGAATTGAACCTCTCAGGTCAGTCAGTATTACTGAATCGGTGGTGGAATCAAGGATTTGCCAAGCTGTCTCCTCGCTCTCTCCCAACACTGCTTTGGACCGCTGTATGCCATCCAGCATACGATTGAGACCCAGCGCTAGTTCGCCCAACTCGCCTCTGGCATCAACATCGAACCTGTAATCCAGCTTGCCGCTGTCAACCGCTTCAGCACCTTTAAGCAGGTTGCGAATCGGTCTCACGATCATTCTCGACAGGGCTACTATGCAAATGATCGCAGCGATGACACTCAGGGAAACCAGAATTATGAGCAACCGTGTGCTTGAAGCGGCAGTGGTCTGCACATCAGACATAGCCGATGCCGTAGATGCAACAAGGAGGGGACTCGCGTTGTCCTCCAGGTAGGTCACAGTATTCCCTATGGATTCCTCAAATCCACTCAACGTCCCTGCAAGGCTATCTGTGAGGTCCATCACGTTGGAGGCATCGGCCGTAACAGTGTTGAAGCCCTCATCTACGAGGCTCAGCCATTGTTCCTCGTACGTCGACATCTCAGTCCCTTGATAAGCCGTGAGTGATAGCTGGAAGCTTGACTGAGCGTCCAATACCCCCTGACGCAGGCTGGCACTTGGTCCGTTTAGGTATGACTCGACTGCCGAGGATACCCTGTCAACATCCGCTCTCATGTCAACTGCTGCTGCTATCTTCGTACCCGCGTCAGGAGAGGACACATCAGTCGCGCGAACGGTCCCGTCGATCAGGGTATCTAACGATGTTACATCTTTGCGAAAGAGGTTCAGGGCTACACGTTGTTGATCGACCACGCCTACGATGACATCCGGGGCTCCCTTGAAGCTATTGTACAGGCTCGTGAGGTTCTGCCCGACTTGTTTATCCTGGGCAGTTTCGGCAAGCCCGTTGAACTGTGTTGTAAGCTGGCCGAACTCGTCCTCGGCTTCCCGAACCCTGTCCGCTTGAGAGACATCTGAGTTCACATTATATGAGGACAGCCCATTCTCGAGCACACTGGCAGCGGTACTCATGTTGAGGACAGTCGTTTCTAAGGGTTGTCGGACATTAGAAACATGTGCAACTAAATCACTGGTATGCTGGATCTGCCAGATAGAAATAGCCGCCAGTGCAATCAGAACAGCGACTAAGGGCAGGAAGCATGTCCAGAGGACGCGCTTCACCGACCATCTAGCCGTCATCCCGAGTCTCATGGCTTCACCATTACTCACACCAGTGCTACGGAGGGAAGTCAGTTAATGCACTCTAACATAGCACAATTAATTAATCAAGCGCCCTTTGGGATGGGGTTAGGCGGCGGGACTTCGGCACCAGCAGCGTGTCCGCATTAAGCAGCGGCTGCCAGGCATGAATCTGCCTGGCAGCCGCTAATTTCTCAGGTAGAGCACACTTCCTCTAGACTCCACTGCGGGGTACAGGCGCCTCCACAGGGGTCTGCACGGCAGCCACCTCCTCGATAGCTGCCTCAGGAATGTAGCTCATCGGCGTGTCTACCATGGCGTTTACTATAAGCTCAACCAGGCCTGTGTAATGTATGTTGGCCCTTTTCTCGAGTTCATAATACTGTATTAGGTCTCTGAACTGCCCCTTGCAGTTGGAGCACGGGGCACACACGAACTTTGTGTTTCCCTGCCTCATGTTGGGCTGAAAGGCATCCAGCACCTGCTTGACCTTCATCCGCCCGCTCACACCCAGTTTCCAGTCAGTCAGGTTCATGGGCGACATGATGGCGAACCCGCTGCCACCACCACAGCAGTAGTTCTCGGTGCCATGCTGAGCCATCTCCCGGAATTGCGGAGCTATTGCGCGCAGTATCCTTCTCTGTGGCTCGACGATTCCCAGGAGTCTGACCATATTGCAGGGGTCATGCAGAGTGATGGGGAAGTTGTTTCTCCGAGGGTCAAGCTTCAGTACACCGCTGAATACGATCTCCTCCAGCAGCGGCATACAGCTAACCCTGGGTATATTAAGGTCCCCCTGGAATACGCGGTCTGCTACAACGATGAGCGCTTTGTGGGCATGCCCGCACTCACCGACCACGATCTTGCTCACGTTCAGCTCCCTGGCGATTTTAGCGTGCCGGTATGCGATTCGGGCAAGCTGAGCGTCATCGTACCAAACACCATAATTGACCGCGTCATATCCGCAGAGCTCGCTGGAAAGCGTCCACTTTAGGCCAGCCTCCTCGAACAAGACCGCAAAGGCAGCGGGGTTCTCCGGCCAGGAAAGAAACTCGCCGGCGTTGTGAATGAGGAGTATATCTGCCCCTTTCTTGTCCACTGGTATCTTGATCTTGCGGCCGGTCTTCTCCTCGATTTCCTCCTCCATGAAGTCAATGATGTTCATCAGGCCGTCGGGTTTCATGCCGGTGCTCGACCCCACCTCTAGCTGCTGCACCGTGCCCTTATCGTGCAGTTCCTTGGGCGCGATACCCAACTCCTGGCTCATGAGTTTGCGGATCTCATGGGCTATCAGTCCATTGTCAATTCCAATAGGGCACGTCTGGGCGCATCTGCGGCAGATTGTACATCTGTATGCCGATTCAGCGAGCCTGGCTATAGTCGTCCAGTTCAACTCGATATCATCTCCGGACATCCATGAGAGGAGCTTATTCTCCCCATTTACATACCTTTTGTAGAGCCGTCGCAGCACCTCAGAGCGAAACGTAGGCCTGTAAATTTCTTTCCTTCCAGAGGCTTCGTAGATCGGGCACGCATCGCTGCAAGTCTGGCACTTGACGCAGTATTCCATCGAGAGCAGCAGGGGCTGTAGAAAAGTCCAGTTGTGCTCCTTGGAGAAGAGCTTCCTCAAGCCCATCAAGAATCGCCCGACCAGCATCTCTTCTTCTGCTTTGCTCTTGGGCTTGGGGATAGCGACAGCCACTACCCCGTCCAGGCCGTGCTCGAAACGCTTCTGTTGGTCCTCAGTCAGCTTGCCGGTGCCAGGGTGCACCATATCATTGCAGGGGTATGGCAATGGCATGAGACTGCCGCCTGTCACTGTGACCAGCGAGGTATCAGGATTCCTGCTGATATCGCTGATTTTCAACTTATCCTTGGCCTCCATTTACTCTCCTCCTTTTCGAGTTACCCTTGGTGAAGGGCTGGCCCCCGTCTCCTCAGTGGCCACGTCAACCCAGCGACTGAGGTTCTGCATATGGGGAGCCGCCCAGTTGATCTGCTGCTCTAAAAGCTGCTTCAGCTCTCTCTCCATGGCGCTGCCGCGCACGTTGGGACAGTCGTCCCATCTCACCTTGTGGTAGGTGAAGAACTTGGCAAAGAAGTGCATCATATTGGTGAACGGCAGGTATGCCAGCAGCAACGTGAGCAACATCACATGCGCCGCCGAAAGGGAAGGCAATCCATTCATGCTGCCGAAGGTGAGCAGGCTCTTCATGTACTCACGGGCAATATCAAACCCTCTGTCCGCGACCGCCCAGGCGAGCAGGCCTGTGAGGAACATGGCCAGCACGAAGACGATGTTGAAGTATTCCACACGCCTGGTATAGGGACTCATTGTGGGGTCTACGAATTTTCTGATAAGCAGGGCCAAACAGCTTATCGTACCCAGAATCAATGCCGGAATGCCGACTATCAGCGTCACATAGTAAATTAACAGGCCCCACGCGTTGCTCGATCCAGCCGCTACTTCCACACCACCGATCGATGTCAGGGCGCCGATCACGACCAGAAAGAAGAAGGTGACGAGAAGGATGATGCCTATATGGAATGGGTACACTATGTACCATAGACTCCGGTTTCTGCGGAAGTACTCTCTGAAGAAAAATACCTCCTTGCCTAAAAACGCCATCTCTCCGGCAAAGCTATGGTGCTCACGCGGTTTCTGGTACCAGTCCGGAGACTCTAAATACGATCCTCCCCAGGGCCGGCCTTTCTCGCCTGCCAGGGGGTAGAGCTCCCATCTGAGATGGATGGGCATTTTAGATTGCTGATAGCCCTTCCACAGAAAGGCTACAACAAATATTGAGAACAGCACATACGTCACTACATGCAAAGCTATCATTCATGCCCTCCAATATGTTTGTCTTTAAACACAGACCCAATGTAAGTTCTCCAGAGGCCTTCACGCCTATCGAAAAGCCTTCGGCTGCGCCAGTCCTCTGGGCGCGCTACTCGCTCATATCCCGGCAGGGCAATCACGGGTATAGGAAGCTGGGTCTGATGATATGCCGGGGGATGCCGGCGATCCTGCAAGGCCCCCTGGTAAGTCCTTCGGGGAAGAGCGCCTTCAGTTCGCGCAGGCTGATACCGGTGTCGCGAGCCAGCTTTCTCACCGGTGGGACAGATTCGAACTCCAGGTAGTACTTTCTCATGTAGTTGATCACTTTCCAGTGATCCTCGGTCAGGTCTTTGGGCATTAAAATCTTCGCCAGAAGCTCTGCGACCTCTTCGCTCCAGACGTCACCTCTGGTTAAGAACCCTTCTTCATCTGTCGGTGGCAGTGCTGTTTGTCGCTTTTCTACTGAACTCATTGTTGTTCCTCCCTTCTTTAGTATGTGTCCTGTACGGCTGGCCTTGGCTCTCCGGCCCTTCGCTGCCTTACTTCACTTATCATGGTATTACAGGTGCACAAAGACGAACAAGAGTGTAACCTCTTCTTGCCAGAGGAGGAAACAACGCTATTCATCAGCCTCCGTAGCGTGGTTTCACCTGTCTACGGCGGGCATTGAGAGCGTGAAAGTACCTGCTATAGATACGACTCTGTATCGCTCCTTCGAACGCAGAATTCCCCGCCGACGATGAGCTGTGCTATAATGTTTTAGGGAATACTCGTGTGGACCGGAGGCTGGGTTGGAACACGTCAAGATTCTAATTGCTGATGACCATGCCCTAATGCGTGATGGCATTCGGCGTATCCTGGAGAGAGAACCTGGCTTCGATGTTGTAGCTGAGGCTGGAGATGGCGAGGAAGCCATTGCGCTGATTAAGAGATTGGCACCGGATATCGCTATAATCGACATCGCCATGCCCAAAATGGACGGGATTGAAGTTACCCAGCGAGTGAAGGCATTATGTCCTGAAACCGCTGTGTTGATACTCACTGCCTACGACGATGATGAGTTTGTCTTCAGTCTGATAGAAGCAGGAGCCGCAGGCTATCTGCTCAAAAGCGTACAGAGCCAGGAACTCATCCGCGCAATCCATGCAGTGCGCGCAGGAGAATCGGTGCTCCACCCCTCTATCGCCCGCAAGGTCCTGGACCATTTCGTGCCGTCATTAGCCAAGCGAGAGGAGCAGCCTCCACAGGAGATTCTCACTGACCGGGAACTCGAAGTGCTGAAGCTGGTTACAAAAGGCCTGAGTAACAAGGAGATCGGGGACAAACTCGCCCTGAGTGTACGCACGGTAGAAGGCCACCTGGGAAGCATATTCGAAAAACTGCGTGTGAGTTCGCGGACGGAAGCTGTTTACCGGGCGCTGAAAGAAGGCTGGATTACACTCGATAGCACACCATGATCAATGCCACTGCCGGGACCGGTTTATGTTTCAATTACCACACTTGAAGGCTATGATGGTATCAGCCTGTAGTTTACGAAGTCTTGGTGGACTCAACTTGGCCATGGGGCTCATGTAGACCACCCGGGTTGCTGCCAAGCTCTCGTTCTTACCTGTTCCTGGGGAAGCCGATGGATGATATTCACAAGTCCAAAGACCAGCTCTTGAGAGAATTGGCAGAGACACGCCGGCGACTGCATGAATTACAGGCGTCGCAAACCTACATCAACCAAGATGATGAGACGCGCTCCCAGTTGGCCGCGACCGTCGAGTCAATGGACGATGCGGTAATCAGCGAGACCATGGATGGTGTTATCACAAGCTGGAATCCAGGAGCCGAAAGGCTCTACGGTTACTCTGAGGAAGAGGCCATTGGCCGTCCGATATCCATAGTGATACCGCGGAGATATCATAAGTACGTTCAGGCAATTCTCGAGAGGGTCAGGCGTGGAGAAAGCATGAGGCACTACGAGACCAGGCATGCGAAGAAGGATGGCCGCGAATTTGCAGTTTTACTCAGTATATCGCCTATCATTGACATTGCCGGTCGCATGGTTGGTGCTTCGACCATTGCCCACGATATCACGGAACGCAAGTATGCAGAGGCGGAGATGAAACGCCTCAATCTCGTCCTTCGCGCCATGCAGAGCGTAAACAAGCTTATCATCAAGGAAAAGGACCGCAAGAAATTGCTTAAGGGTATCTGCGATAGCCTTGTGGAAAACCGGGGCTACTACAATGCCTGGGTAGCGCTATTGGACACGTCCTGGAAGCTGTCTATGGCTGCTGAGTCAGGCCTGGGCGAGGTATTCTCACGCCTGATTGATCAACTCAAACGTGGTGAGCTGGTTACTTGTGTAAAAACCAAACTAACGGAGTCGGGTACATTCGTGACAACGGACCCCCCTTCCACCTGTACTAACTGTCCTCTGGCGGAGCAGTACTCTGGCAGGGGGGCGATAAGTGCGCGACTGGAATACCAGGGAAAGGTGTACGGGATACTATCTGCATCTGTACCTGGCCGTTTCACTTCGGGGCCGGAAGAACGCTCCCTGTTTGAGGAGGTCGCTGGCAACATCGCGTTTGCTCTTCATAACATAGAGCTGGAAGAACGGCACAAGCTGGGACAGAAGCAACTGACAGAGTCGGAAAAAAGATATCGCGACCTGTTCGAGAGCGCCGGCGAAGCCATTCTCATCATCGATCCCGAGGGGGACGTCATTGAGGCAAACCGGGCAGCTATCGCCCTTTTTGGCTATTCGCCTCAGGAGCTAGTCGGGGTGAATGTGACGAAGTTACTGGGCTCGTACAGTCTGGATTCTGCCAGGGCGCGGCTGAACTTGTGGGATAAAGATAATAGCATGAGCGATCTATATGAATGCCGTGCGATCAGGAAGGATGGGACTGAAGCCATCGTCCAGACTGCTGTTCGGGCCATCGTCGTTGCCGGCAAGAGCATGGGGTTTCATTTCATAGCCAGGGATGTTACAGATGAAAAACGCATGCGTGACAACATGCAATTCTACATCAACGAGGTCACCTGGTCTCAGGAGAACGAGAGAAAGCGAATTGCAAGGGAACTCCACGACGAAACTATCCAGGAGTTGATGTATCTTGCTCGCGAACTGGATGAACTTACGGCAACGGCTTCGGGGTTAGGCGAGGAGGAGATCCTGCGTGTAAAAAAGCTGTGGAACCTAACCAACGCAATTACAGAGGGTATAAGACGGCTGAGCCGGGATCTGAGGCCTCCCACCATCGACCGCCTGGGCCTACTATCGGCGTTGAACTGGGTTGCCCGCAGAACTAAGGAATACACAGGCATCGATGTGTCTGTGAGTAGTAGTGGTGACCAACGCAGAGCGCCACCTGATTCAGAGCTTCTGCTGTTTCGGATCGTCCAGGAGGCAATCAACAACACCTGGCGTCACGCTCAGGCAACATCAGCACAAATAGTAGTCGAATTCGAGGAAGACGGAATCAGGATAACTGTCAGCGACAACGGCCAGGGATTCCTCGTCCCGGATACAATGGGAAGTCTAGCCGAATCTGGTAAGCTTGGCCTGGCAGGAATGCAAGAGAGAGCCAAGTTAATGGGTGGTAATGTGGCCATAAAGTCGGCTCCTGGACAGGGTACTGTAGTGACAGTCGAAGCGCCCTTATGAGCTAGTGAGATCAATTAGTCTCCCCCACTGAAGTTTTATAACACGAGATTGAGCAGTCCCCCTACAAGCAATACCACTGCGACCATAATCACGGCAGCCTTCAGCATGTCCTTGAGCCCCAGCTCTCTGGCCAGTACAACAAAGCTGGCAATGCATGGAAAGAACATAGCCAACACTACACTCCCGATTACTAGCTGCCCAGCGCCTAACCCCAGCGTTCCCATCATGCCCACAGCCATGTCTTTGCGCAGGAAACCAATAACGATAGCGGACACAGCTTCTTTGGGAAGCCCAAGTACCCCACTCACCACCGGGGCAGTGAAGGAAGCAATATGCTCGAATACTCCTATAGCATATAGGACAGTTATAACAAGAATACCCAGGAAAACAATCGGTATGGCTTCTCTGAGAAAGCCGTAGATTCGCATCCAGAGCTTGCTGGCAGAGGCTCTTAAACCTGGTAAACGATAGGGCGGGATTTCTATTAGAAGTTCGGGGCTGAAGCCTCTAACGGTGGAATTCAAAATAATGCCCAGTAGAATCCAAACCACAAGCAGAGTTCCGTAAATCATGGCTACATACTGGATTCCATAGCCTCCCACAAGACCGAAAATCATTGCCTGAAGGGAAGCACAGGGCACTGCGATTGATATCAGTGTTGCCGCAATAAACCTCTCTCTCTTGCTCTCGAGGACGCGTGTAGCCAGAATTGCAGGTACATTACATCCCAGACCCAGTAGTGTCGGTATGATCGCGTAACCGTGCAATCCCACCCGGTGCATGAGATTGTCCAGCAATACCGCCAATCGGGGAAGGTACCCCAGGTCTTCCATAAATCCAAGCACCAGGTAGAATGAGAACACATAGGGGAGAACAACACCGAAAGGGATAAAGAGCCCGGTGGTTAGTACACCGAAGGAGCTGGAGAAATCTATCTCACCGTTGACAAGTTTGCCAACAAGGATGTCATGCAAAAGACCTCCCGAACCCAGCACCGTGCTGAGCTTCGTCATCACGGGCGCCCAGAGATTATCAAATAGCGGCTCCATTGCATGATTGATAATGCCTTCCCCGACTAACCGGATGATTACGAACGATAGAAATATGACTATAGCGGCAATGAGGAGACCAGGGAATGGCTTTATCGAGGCGTCTCCGAGACTTTCAAGCAGGGTATGATGACGGTGATATCGTGTCTGGGCCTGTGCCACTATCCTGCCAACAGCTGCCCACCTTTCGTCAGAGGTTCGTGCAGGCTCGTGTGGCGATACTGCTTGCGGTATGCGATTTACCAGCTCCTTTATACCTTGCCCGCTCAGCGCAACCGTGGGAACAACAGGCACTTTCAACAGTTCTTCTAGCTTAGCTATATCGATATTTATGCCCTTGTGCTTAGTATCGTCCCACATATTCAGGGCTACAATTACAGGGATTTGTCTTTCCAACAATTGTAGTGTCAGGTATAAATTACGTTCCAAATTGGTGGCATCAACGACATTGATGGCTATATCGCCATCCTTAAGCATCCCCACTGCGACTTCTTCAGCCTTGCAGGTAGGGTCAAGCGTGTACGTACCGGGCACATCTATGATTTCAGCTTGTTCTCCGCCCAGCTTCATGAACCCCTTGGTGAACTCCACTGTTGTACCGGGGTAGTTGGAGGTGATGACCTTAACCCCGGTGAGCCGGGAGAAGAGGACGCTTTCCCCCACATTGGGGTTGCCCATTAAAAGGACCTTCATCCTTTTGCTTCATCCAGTTCCACTATAATTTTGTCAGCCATGCCGAAGCCGATGGCAATCTGCATACTGTCCACAGAAATGGTAACCGGGCCATGACCGAACATGGAGCTGACCTTGGTTATCCTTTTTCCAGGTCTTATACCCATAGCTTCAAGTCGCATGACCAAGCCCCTACCTCCTACAATCTGGACTACTGTCCCTCTCTGTGCCGATCTCATCCAAGCTGCAGTGGTTTGTTTCTTCGGGTCCGTATCCAATGTTCACCTCTTAGAAATGGGCTAACTGGAAATCAGTTCAGGTTTTCTGTCTTATGTACCCTACTTCTGGCAATATTATGAATCATGCAATGCACTTCTCCTCTGATGGCATATTTGTCTTGCAGCGGGCACAGTAGCCTTTCATCCGAACTTCGGTGTCAGTGATAACGAAGTCCTTCTTTGCTGCGATCTGTTGTTTCATCTTCTCTGCGAGCGGGCTCACAAACTCGATGACCTCACCACAACCCAAACAGATCAAATGATGATGCTTGGTCATAGCTTTCGGCTCGTAATGATGGTGTTCTTCAGCAAAGTGTCTCTCTTCAACCATGCCCAGCTTCTTGAACAACTTGAGATTACGGTACACGGTAGATAGGCTAATAGAGGGCTCATATGCACGAGCCAAGCGGTAAAGCTCGTCGGCATCCAGATGTCCAGCGGATTTCGTGATGATGTTCAGCAGAAGCCTCCGCTGGTTGGTATTTCGTTTCCCCACTACGTTACCAGAGTCAGACTTACTCAACATAGGTCTACACCCTCCTCCCGAATAAGTTGCAAATGCATATCATTTGCATTAAAACAATAGCACTTCTCCCGCTTCAGGTCAACATCAGTACAGAGGCTTAGGCGATTATGCCGTGGACTAGCAGTGCTCGGATGCTACAAACCGATCGCAATCGGTTTCAGGGAGAATTGCTATTCTAGTGTCTTTGGCTCTTGTGCAGATGATTTGCCACCTTTTTTTCTCATTATGAAGAACGTTGAATGAAAGCGTTCTGGATATATTCTGAACATATCTATTTCTTGTGTATTTTGGTCTAGTAAGGCAAGCGTTTCAGGCTCACCAGCGCATTCGGGTCGCATTTCATCAATCAGCTTCTGCAGAGGAACGCAGTACTCGTTCCACCAGACCTCTTGGTCTAATGTAAAATAGCTGATCAAATCATATCCACAAGATGATATCAATTTTAGCTTGTCGTCTAAGTTTCCCGTTTCATCGTGTACTACGAGGAATCCGTTAATCCTCAGAAATCGAGACCATCCCCGGAGTCCGTTTTCGAAGCCAACTACATATATCGAGCCCTCGGACCAGATTATATCGAAGCTCTCATCCGGGAAATCCATATCCAGCATTGAGCACCTAAGAGTTCTCACACGCTGTGAAAGCCCCGCCTTTTTAATCTTTGCATCAAGTCTATCAAGGGCATGTTCATCGATATCAAGGGCTACCATACAACCATTGCATAGTTCCGCCAGTTCCATTGTTGAAGTGCCTGAGCCACACCCTATATCGAGAATATAAGGGCTATCAAGCCTGGGAAATAAATCAAATGCCTTCCTGGTAAATTTGCTCAGGTGCGCCCTTATAAGATCCTTTTCTTCCTCTAACTTATCTGCATTCGTCATTCTCTTGATCCTTAAATCAGTTGAGCCTAATTTCACGGATATTAAACAAGAAGCATGTGGAATATTCTAACCTTGACATATGGGCATTACAATGGTATATTTAATTATGAACATATGTCCATTACTTTAACTCAAATTCGAGGATAAATCAATGCCCAGACCAGTGAAGTGGCGCCGAGTTGATTCCATTCCTTCGGTGACTCATTTCAAGCCAGCAGGAATCCCCCTTCATTCTCTGGAGGAGGTCAATCTTACAGTCGAGGAAGTTGAGGCAATCCGACTAAAGGACCTGGAAGGCCTGGAGCAGGAAGATTGCGCCCAGAGAATGCAGGTCTCCCGTCCCACGTTCCACAGAGTACTTGAGTCGGCACGAAAGAAGCTCGCTGATGCCCTGCTCAATGGAAAAGCGATAAGAATCGAAGGAGGCAACTTCGAACTGGCGATGCGCCGATTCAGATGCGGCAACGATGGTTATGAGTGGGATGTCCCCTTCGATGAGATGGTAGTCGGTCACCCGTCTGCGTGTCCCGCATGTCATAGCACCGAGATACAGCCTACACCAGGATTTGGCTCTGGCATGAGGAGACGAGGCAGATGCCGCCGGGGCAGGAAGGCATGGGAATCGTGAGCGTGAAAATCATAAACGATTTGCTCAGCACGCTTGATTATCAAGCGGCGATTAAGGACGTCCGATTGGGACCGTTCTGGACAGCAGCGCTGACCCGTAACTGCGGCCTCGCATCAACTCCGCATATGCCCCACCATCACAGTCCCCATGTCCCTGTTCCAGTCAAAGATGCCGGACACCTTATGGAAAAAGTTGCACTCGGGCTGGCACGTATGGCACGTTCGGATAGTGAGATGGAAGCAGCAATAGGTATGGCAACAATAAACTCCCTCATTGAGATAGAGGAGACTCGATGCATCGACCTCAACGCTGCTGACCTTATTCAGGAAAAGGGCCGTGATAAAAGGGTAGCAATCGCAGGACATTTCCCCTTTGTTAGAAAGCTTCGCCAAACAACAAAAGAACTCTGGGTAATTGAGAAATACCCCGGAGAGAGTGACTTAGCGGAAAGCGAGGCGCAAAATATCATCCCTAAAGCTGATGTAGTAGCAATCACAGGCAGTGCCTTTGTCAACCACACTATCGAAGACCTGCTCAGGCTCTGTGGATCAAAGGCCTTTGTCATTGTCCTGGGACCCAGCACACCACTTTCGCCGATACTTTTTGAATATGGAATAGATGTTATCTCCGGCACTAAAGTAGTTGACCCTGAAACAGTTCTGCCCTACGTCAGTCAAGGTGCTACTTTTCGTCAGATGAAGGGAGTCCGGCTTCTCATCATGAAGAGGTGAACCATGTTTCGTATTGATGCTGAAAAGTGTAACGGTTGTGGAGACTGTGTTCCGGTCTGCCCGCAAGAGGCAATTAGCCTCATAGGAGAGAAGGCCGTAATTAATCACAGATTATGTGAAGAATGTGGCAACTGTCTTGAAGTTTGTGTGGCTGGTGCCATTTATGAGGCGGTAAAAGAGCCCCAATTAATTCGAATTAAGAGACAGGCACAATTCGGTGCCCAAGGGAAGGAGGTGAGCACAATGCCGTTCGGAAGAGGTTGGTTTGGATGGGGCGGACTTGGTATGGGGCGTGGTATGGGCTTAGGACGAGGCTTCGGTATGGGACGAGGCATGGGCTTCGGTCGTGGCTTCGGTATGGGACGCGGCAACCCCTATCCCTTCTGCCGCTTCTATCCCTGGCTGCCGCGCCGCTGGTGGGCGTATGGTAGAGGATTCAACGCCGTTCAGCCGACTGGGTCTTACGGTCCAGGCCCCAGCTACGGCTACCCGTCGCCGTATACACGGTGGTGAGAAATTATTGTGAACTCATAAGGAGGTAAATGAAATGCCATACAGATACGGATATGGAATGGGCTTAGGTTTCAGAGGTGCTTCTCCACCTTGGCCCTACGTAGGCAGAGGCAGAGGAGGGATGCCCCGATGCTGGTATCCGGGAGCATACGCAGTTCCTGCCTATGCTCCTCCGCCCCCTCCCTACTATGGAGATGCCTGGGGTGCGCCTTACCCCCAGATGAATCAGAAAGATGAGCTGGAATTCCTTAAGGAAGAAGCAAGTTCCGTGAAGGCACAACTCGATGAAATCGAGGCCAGAATAAAGGAACTGGAAGAAGAACAGAAGTAGAGACTCAATATGAAGTCATGGCGGGGCAGGCATTCAAGTCCCTCATGCCTGCCCTGTTAGAGGAGGTGCAATTTGAAAATAGCGATTTCAGCAACTAGCCCCAGCCTGGATGCTGAGGTGGACCCCCGGTTCGGCAGGTGCCAGTATTTCCTGATTGTCGACCCCGACACGATGGAGTTCGAGGCAGTAGAGAACACCAGCGGTATGGCCTCAGGTGGAGCTGGTATAGCCAGTGCTCAAGCTGTAGCCGGCAAAGGAGTCCAGGCAGTGCTTACGGGCCACTGCGGCCCCAATGCCTATCAGACCCTTTCCGCAGCGGGAATTCAGGTAATTACAGAGGTATCCGGGAAAATAAAAGATGTTGTTGAAGGGTACAAATCTGGCAGATACAAGACAACAGCCGGGCCCAGTGTTAGCGCTCACTTCGGGATGGGACGCGGGATGAGCAAAGGCGCAGAAGCTAGTAAAGCGCGGCCGTCTTCTACTGTTGAGCAAGAGCTAGGCGAACTTAGAACCCAATCCCAGACGCTCAGGCAGCAACTGAGCGAGGTGATGTTCCGTCTCAACCAGCTTGAGAACAGAACTAAACACTAAAGAAAAGGATACCGGAGGTAACAGATGGCTGTACGCATCACCACCCTTAGTGAGAATACTGCTCAACTTGGTTTCCTCGGCGAGTGGGGGCTGAGCATCCTGGTAGAAACAGAGAGCAGTAAAGTGCTGCTCGATACAGGTTTGAGCACCTCGGCAGTGTACAACGCTGACCTTATGGGAATCGACTTCTCCACAATCGACGCCATTGTCCTCAGCCATGCTCACGGGGATCATACGGGAGGTCTACGGGATGTGCTGAGGAGGGTGAGAAAGCAGGTGCAGATTATAGCCCATCCGGATATCTGGATACCGAAATACGTAGTCTACGGTGAAATGAGCCGCTATGCAGGAATACCGTATGCAAAGGAAGACCTCGAGAGCCTGGGGGCATCGTTCAATCTCACCAGAAAGCCATTCAAGATAAGCGATGACATAATGACTACGGGCGAGATAGAGATGACCACAGATTACGAAACGATTGATGACAGGTTATTTGTGAAAAAAGGCAACAAAATGGTGCCAGACGCGCTGGCAGACGACCTGGCCATAGTAGTAAGGACAACTGAAGGGTTCATCTTGATTACCGGATGCGCACACCGCGGCATCGTTAATACTGTGAGACAGGTACAGAAGCTCACAAGGGGGAAATATATACACACCATTATCGGGGGCACGCATCTCATGGTGGCTTCCCCGGAACGGATCGAAAAGACAGCTAATGAGTTAAAAGAGCTTGGCCTACAGAGGCTGGGCGTGTCCCATTGCACTGGCTTCAATGCTTCAGTAGTGCTGGCAAAGGAGTTCGGTGATGTCTTCTTTCTTAACAATGCGGGTACTCAATTAACTCTGGAGTGATAGAGGCTTAAGAATTCAAACCGGAGGTGGTGTCATGCCAAGAGGAGATGGAACGGGATCCCCTTGGGGCAGCGGTTCAGGAACAGGAAGAGGTGCAGGCAAAGGCGTCAGGGGTGCTGGAAGAATGGGCGGCAACCGCCCTGGCTCAGGGCCCGGAGGCAACTGCATCTGTCCTAGCTGTGGGACAGAAGTGCCCCATCAAAGAGGAGTTCCATGCTACAACCTTAGCTGTCCTCAGTGCGGTACGAAGATGGTGAAAGAATAGGATGATAATCTCCGTTGCCAGCGGAAAGGGCGGGACAGGCAAAACCCTGGTCGCTACAAGCCTCGCTCTGTCATTGGAAAAGCAGGTGCAGATTCTGGACTGCGATGTTGAGGAGCCCAATGTACATATACTCCTCCGTCCAACCATCGTTGAAAGCAAGCCGGTGTGCATTCCCGTCCCCAAGATAGACAAAGCGAAGTGCAACTACTGTGGCAAGTGTGCACAGGTGTGCGCTTACAAAGCTATCGCTGTTCTTCCGGAAACCGTGCTTGTTTTCCCTGAGCTTTGCCATGGCTGCGGGGCTTGCTCCTACCTGTGCCCTGAGAAAGCGATATCGGAGGTAGGCAGAGAAATGGGAGTGGTCGAATTGGGCTACTCCGGGGAGATCGAATTCGTGCAGGGAAAGCTCACTGTGGGTGAAGCGATGCCCACGCCCGTCATTCGTGAAGTCAAGCGCCACATCGACCCGAACAAGACAGTGGTCATAGATGTCTCTCCTGGTACCTCCTGCCCGGTGGTCGAAGCTATAAGAGACAGCGATTTCTGTTTGCTGGTGACCGAACCTACACCGTTCGGATTTCATGACCTCACTCTGGCTGTTGATATGGTGAAGGCGTTGGGTATACCCTGCGGCGTGGTCCTCAATCGCGCAGGCAGCGCATACGACAGGGTAGAGGAATATTGCTCAGAGAAAGATATACCTTTACTTATGAGGATTCCACTTGATATGGAAATCGCCCGGCTCTATTCGAGGGGTGTAACGCTGGTACAAGGCATGCCAGATTGGCGCGATAAGTTCCGGGAGCTCTTTCACACTCTCGAGCAGATTGTAGCTGAACATAGACAGGTAAGAGCATGAAAGAGATTGTAGTGCTGAGCGGAAAAGGTGGCACAGGCAAGACCACTATTGTAGCCTCGTTCGCTGCGCTGGCGAAGAACAAGGTGCTTTGCGACTGCGATGTGGACGCTGCTGACCTGCACCTGCTTCTGAAACCGCAGATAAAAGAAACCCACGAGTTCCGCAGTGGGCAGACAGCTATCATTGATGAAAAACTCTGCACGCGTTGTGGCCTTTGCCAAGAGGTCTGCCGCTTTGAGGCGATAAAAGACCTCAAGGTTGACCCCACCGCCTGTGAAGGCTGTGGCTTCTGCTGTCATGTTTGCCCTGCAGACGCCGTTTCTATGAATGAAAATATGGCCGGGCACTGGTTTGTGTCCGCTACTAAATACGGGCCACTCGTCCACGCCAGGCTAGGCGTTGCTCAGGAGAATTCAGGCAAGCTGGTGAACATAGTAAGACAAAATGCCAGGTCGATTGGTAAGAAGGAAGGGCTTGATTACATCATCACTGACGGCCCGCCGGGCATTGGCTGTCCGGTAATCTCTTCCCTTTCTGGAGCCAATCTGGCACTCCTGATTACCGAGCCCACTCTGTCCGGGATGCACGACCTGGAGCGGGTAATCGGCGTGTGCCGCCATTTTGGCGTTCCCGCGCTGGTTTGCATTAACAAGTATGACCTGAACGAGAAAAACACTGACAGAATCGGGGGCTTCTGCCGAGAACAGAGGATAGAAGTAATTTCCCAAATTCCTTTCGATAACGTGGTGACCGAAGCACTGGTGGGCGGCGTGCCGGTGGTGGAATACAGCCGGAACGGTGTTGCTCATGAGATTGAAGCGATGTGGCACAGGATTAGCAAGTCTCTGGCAAAGGAGTAATGGACTATGCCAATTTACGAGTATAGATGTCCGGAATGCGGACACAAGTTCGAAATTCGTCGGAGCATGGAAGACAGTAACTGCAAGATAAGATGCCCTGCATGTGGTAAAGAAAATGCGCAAAGGATTTTCTCTTCATTTGCGAAGGGTTCCTCAGGTGGAGCATGTGTGTCAAATAGCTCCACCTGAGGTGTGACTCCGTGAGGCAGTCTGCCTCAACCGAGACTTGTTAGGAAGGAGGACTTGCGAAATGCCTATCTTCGATTTCAGATGTCAAGAGTGCGGCGGCGTTTCCGAGATACTGGTTCGCAACAATACGAACCAGGACGTTCGTTGTCCAACCTGTGGCAGCGAATCTATGGAAAGACTTGTCACTGCATCTTATTCGGTGAGAACCAACTCATCATCTCATGGTAGTACCTGCTGCGGCAGGACAGAACGCTGCGACAAGCCGCCGTGCTCCACGGATGATGGGTGTCGGAGGGGTAAGAGGCATGGGTGATATCGAGCTTAAGCCCCGATACACTAACAAGGAGGTACCAGGCAGATGTATCAAATGTCTGGCTGAACAAGAATCACGCAATTGTCTCTGGGAACTTCTTAAAGGCGAAGGAAGGGACAAAGAGCTAGAACAAACATATGAAGCTATGATAACCTTACTCACATCCCCCGAGCTAAAGAAGCTGCGTGATGAATCCGAAAAATATCTTGCGGAGGGAAAGAATGTCAAAATTGTAATACATCTGGGGGAAAATAAACCCGGATATGAGATAAAGGTAGACTGACCAAACAGGAGGATTATTCTATGAAAATAGCCGCTGTATCAGACGATGGCTACAACATCAGCCAGCATTTCGGGAGGGCACCATATTATGTGGTTTTGACCGTAGAGAATGGAGTAATTGTCAACAAAGAACAACGGAGCAAAACCGGCCATCACACCTTCGCTGCCCACGAGGCTCATGAAATGGCTCCGGGAGAGCGGCATGGTTTCGACGCAGGTTCGCAGAGCCGCCATGCCAGCATGGCCGATACTATATCCGATTGTCAGGTGTTGCTGGCAGGAGGCATGGGCTGGGGCGCCTACGAAAGCCTAAAAGGGTATAACATTGAGCCCATAGTTACCGATGTGGAGAATATTTATAAAGCCGTGGAGCTTTACCTCAAGGGTAAACTGCCCAATCTGATGGATAGACTGCACTAAGCGAACAAGAGTGTCAGTTGGAGACCAATCGATATAGTTGCCTGAGAGGATGAACTATGACAACTGGAGACGGATAGAAGAAAGGTCTGAGTAGGAAACTTATGCCAACGCAAGAAGAGGCAAGAGTCAAGCCGAAGTCCAATCTTGATTTCCGGCTTATGTCTTTGACATATAAATTTCGGGATTTTATCAAACCCCGCATGAGCATCTTGGAGGAAGCGGGTATTAAACCGGGGTTCCACGTCCTGGATTACGGGTGTGGACCCGGAAGTTACATTGCGCCTCTTGCTGAACTGGTGGGCAAATCTGGCAAGATTTACGCTCTAGATATCCATCCCCTGGCTATTCTGACAGTTCAAACGCTAGCCTCTAGAAAGGGGCTGGACAACGTAGAGACGATACTTTCCGATTGTAAGACTGGGCTGCCACCTGATAGCTTGGATATGGTTATGCTATACGATATCCTTCACGACTTGGACGATGCCAACGGAGTACTCGCAGAATTACACCTAGTATTAAAGCCCGAAGGCATTTTATCGTTGAGCGACCATCACATGAAGGAAGCGGAAATAGTATCGCAGGTAACAGCCGGAGGGTTGTTCAAATTATCGGTAAAGGGTAAAAGAACATACAGTTTTTCGAGAGAAGAACAGGCATAAACTCAATCTCACTTACCCAGGATGGAGGTAACGATGATAACCAAGGAACAAACGATGGAAAGCCTCGAAGCAATTCTAGTGCCAGGCTCCATGCGCAGCCTTGTGAAGTTAAACCTGGTTCGTAATATAGCATTTTCCAATGGCAAGGCGAGCATCACCTTGGCCTCGACAGCCCTCAACTCAAAAACACAAGGCTGGCTCAAGACCAAGGTTACGAGCACTGTCAAAGCATTGCCCGGAATAGAGAGCGCAGAGGTGGATTTCACTGAAGCAAAACCCAAGGAAATCAACGAAGTAAAACGCATTGTCGCTATCATGAGCGGCAAGGGAGGAGTGGGCAAGTCTCTGGTCACTAGCCTGATCGGTATCTCGCTGGCACGCCGCGGCTATGAAGTAGGCATCCTGGACGCAGATATCACCGGCCCCAGCATACCACGAATGTTCGGCATCAGCGAGCGCCCTGCCGGCAGTGAAACAGGTATTCTGCCCCCGCTGTCGCGTCTGGGCGTTGAAATCATGTCAATAAACCTCCTCTTGCCTAACGAGGACGATGCAGTCATCTGGCGTGGCCCTCTTATTGGCAAGATGATCACCCAGTTCTGGGAAGACGTGCTCTGGGGTAAGCTTGACTACCTTCTGGTTGATTTGCCGCCTGGTACTGCCGACGCTCCATTAACTGTCATGCAATCCCTACCTCTTTCAGGGGTAATCATTGTGTTCAGCCCACAGGAACTGGCGGCTATGGTAGTAAGAAAGGCAGTGCAAATGGCACAGAAGATGAATATATCCATAATAGGGGTAGTTGAGAATATGAGCTACTTCCTGCTGCCTGACAGCGGAAAACGGGTAGAACTTTTTGGCAAGAGCAAAGGCACAGAGATGGCTAAAGCAGCAGGAGCACCGTTACTGGGACAGATTCCTATTGACCCACTGCTTGCGCAGCTCTGCGATGAGGGACACATCGAAAGATATGATTCGGAGGCTGTGACTAACTTCGCAGATGCTTTTCTTAAAGCTGCGGCGAATGAATCCGAATAGACAGGGGCAACATTGAGTGTCACTATGCGAGAATTGATAATGCCCTGTGCATGATCTAACCAGGAACCATCCCAAGGCGGCGCGAAAGAAGAAGCAAGAGAATCACTAAAGGAGGTCCGTATGGCAGAGCTTAAAGAAGGTTGTGTCAAACCAGCACGCGGTCCTATAGTTCCCGAATCGGCCGCCCAAGGGGCAAAAGCTTCATCATCTCAGGAGGTTAGAGAAATGTTCGCGCGTGTAGGACAAGGGGCACTGGATTTTGAGGCGAATGCCTTTGTTGCCGGCAAGGGCTTCGTCCCTATCAAGCTCTCGGACTACAAGGGGAAATGGGTTGTCCTTTGCTTCTATCCGGGAGATTTTACCTTTGTTTGACCAACAGAACTGGCAGCGGTCGCTGCCCGCTACGAGGAATTTAAGACGTTGGGTGTTGAGGTCCTGGCAATGAGCACAGACAGCCGTTTTGTGCACAAAATTTGGCAGGAGCAGGAACTGTCCAAGATGGTAAATGGTGGGGTTCCCTTTCCTATGCTCTCAGATGCCGGAGGCAAAATCGGGAAGGTATACGGTGTGTACGACGAATTGGCTGGAGTGGACATCCGTGGTCGCTTTATCATTGACCCTGACTTTGTCATCCGGGCGATGGAAGTGCTGACTCCTGAAGTGGGGCGGAATCCCGATGAATTAGTCAGGCAGGTAAAGGCATTCCAGCATGTGGTAGCAACAGGGGAGGTCACACCTTCGGGTTGGCAGCCTGGGCAGGTCACGCTCAAACCAGGTCCCGCGCTGGTTGGAAGAGTGTGGGAGGTCTGGAAACCTTAAACAATACACACGGTAGTCTGACAAATCTTCCTGATCTGTGGACATAGAATGGCGATGACTCAGAAGTGCTCAATTGTTTTGTTGAAGCACTTCTCAAACCTGTGTCGAATAAATCCGAATAAACAGAGGAACTGGAATGTACTCAGAAGCGGAAAAGGAATCCGAGAAAACAAGCAGTGATTTGAGGGCAGTATACACTGAGATTGTTATTGACCATGCTCAGAACCCGAGAAACCTGGGGCAGATTCCCGATGCCGATGGTTCGGCCAGCATAACTGGTTCTTGCGGCGATACTATGGAGATATACCTAAGGGTTAGAAACGATAAGATCCTGAACGCCGTTTTCTTTACGGATGGCTGCGGCACAACGGCCGCTGCTGGAAGCATGGTAACTGAAATCGCCAAAGGTAAGTCCGTATCGGATGCATTTAAGATTACCCAACACGATATTCTAGATGCTTTAGGAGGTTTGCCTGAGGAGAGCCAGCACTGCGCCCTGTTAGCATCAGATGCGTTGAGAGCAGCTATAAGAGATTACTTTACTTACAAGAACCAGCCCTGGAAACGCGCCTACCGGGCACATTTTTAAACGTGCGTACTAGGCTTTACAACAGCGCAGCATCCGACTGTTAAGGCTGTCCTAGTTGGTAGCTGATCTACCTTTCAAGGTGATGCAATGTTTGGGGGGTCGTCAGAATTGAGACTACGAAGGAGGTGAAAAGATGAACGTGCAAAAGAAAAAAGTCCCCCAGTCCTCACTGCCCAGAGGATTTGCCGGAAGGGTTACATTCATATTCATGAACAGGGGGCACAAGTCAATATATGAGAATGTGGCTAAGGCTCTGAAACTTCAGCCAGAAGATGACCTTCTTGAAGTTGCCTGCGGGAATGGGCACTTTCTCAAAAAGTACGCTCCACATGTCCATAGCGTTGCCGGGTTAGATCTCTCTGAGCTCTCGGTTATACTGGCAACCAAAAGGAACAAAGACCGTGTTGCCGCAGGAAAAGCAGAATTCGTGCAGGGTGAGGCATCACGACTCCCCTGGGCAGACAACAAGTTCAGTGCTGCTACATCCATGGCTAGTTTCCCTGGGTTTCCCAAGCCTTTAGACACACTGAAGGAAATCTATCGAGTGTTACGCCCCGAGGGAAGAGTAGTTATCAGTATTGAGTGGAACGCTGAAGATGGAAAGGACCATTCGAAGGAGGTCGAGAAGTATGGGTATCAGATCTGTAGCGAAGCTGATGTACGGAACATGTTCAAAGAAGCTGGATTCTCCGACATCTCCATTACCTACGCAAAGGGGCTCATGATGCCCAAGATGATGATCGCACGCGGGGTCAAACAGTAGCAGATGCCAGCTTTGGCGGGAAATTAGGCTGCGGGAGGCAATCATGACTCTCACGCCAGCATTTGAAATAGGGGTCTGGAGCGCCTGGATTTTCATGCTTTATAATTTCTTACCTATGCCGTTACTGATGCTGGTCCACAAAGGACTGGCGAGGGAGGCAGCAAGACCACAGAGCGGGATCGAGATGAAGCTCTTCCCTGTTATGTGGATAATTTGGCTTGCTGCCGTAATATATTATATTTTTCTGCCCATGCGCCCAGGAACTACATGGTTTTACGTAGGCTTTCCAATCGCTATTATGGGATTACTCGGCTTTACCGCAGCTACTATAACCTTCGCTACTACTCAGATTGAAAAAGAACCACTTGCCAGTGGTCTATATTGTTATTCAAGACATCCTTTATACATCACCCAGTTAGTAATGTTCATAGGAGTGGGCATAGCTTGTGCTTCGTGGGTTTTTCTTCTGTTCGCGGTGGTGTACTCCATGCTTTCATTTATCTACGCGATTACTGAAGAACGACACTGCCTTGAGAAGTATGGGGATGCCTACCGTGAATACATGAAAAGAACACCAAGATGGATAGGAATACCGAATTCAGAATCAAATAAGCAACGCTAATTAACATTCCTCGGAATTTCTAAGCCTGTGAGAACTCCCCAAAATCAAACTTCCAGGCATCTAGAAAAATCTTGGGTGGGGTGTGTTAGAAGTGAGCAGGTACTACAAGAGAACATACAGGAATCCGAGAGAGTTTTTCTCAGATATGTTTTTTCTTCTCAAGAAATCGGTACGTATTCGGAATTTAATGCGGAAAAAGATACTATCTAAAGCTTCTAGAGAAAGATTAATGCTGGCGGTCACTTCCGTGTACGGCTGCCGTTACTGCAGTTGGGTACATGCCCGGGAAGCATTAAAGAGCGGTATCAACCAGACAGAGATTGTCCGACTGTTGAAAGGCAGTATAGATAGCTGTCCTGAAGAAGAGGCTGTCGCGGTGCTTTATGCCCAGCACTGGGCTGATTCCGACACAAAGCCAGACCACGAGGCTATAAGCAGACTGGTAGAAACCTATGGTCTTGAGAAGGCGGAAACAATTGACTTAGCCTTGCGAATGATTCGAGTAGGCAATCTTACAGGCAACACATGGGACGCCTTTCTTGCCAGGGTATCATTCGGAGTTCTAGGAAATGCTAAGCAAAACAATACATAATTTGCATCTAAGCAGCGAGCCTGTAAGGAGGAGCTTTGGAGAAGTATTTAGCGCCGACATATATCATTGACTGTGACAGCGATTCCATAAAAGTAAAGGCTCGAGAATTAATCCGGGAACGTGACAAAGATACAGACAGAGCCATAGCCCTGTTCTATTTTGTAAGGGATAATATTGCATACAATCTCTATGTGCCAAAACACATGCCCGAGCATTTTAAGGCCAGCAGCACTCTGGCCAGAGGCAAAGGTTACTGTGTCCAGAAGGCTGTGCTCTTAGTTGCGCTGGCGAGGGCGGCTGGCATCCCGGCACGACTATGTTTCGCCAAAATCAGGAACTATCTTGTGCCACCCAAGGTACTTGAGAGATTAAAATCTGACATATTCCCCTGGCATGGTTATGCTGAACTTCAACTGGATGGCAAATGGGTCAAGGCCACGCCCGCTTTCGACATTGAAATGTGCCGGGAACAAAGGCTTGTCCCGGTTGAATTCGATGGGTATAGTGACGCCAAGTTTCACCCATACAATCTGGATGGCAAGAAACACATCGAATACCTGCTTGACCGTGGCCCATTTGACGATGTCCCCCTCGATGAGATCCGAAAGGCTCTCATTGAACGTAACATGCTTGATCCAAAACAACTCGACGATGACATAATGGCAACAGAACCCAAGATATGAAGATAAGCCAGAGGAAACCGATTACAATCTGCCCTAATATGCGTTGACATTGGTTAGTACTTGACAGTAAAATCCAAGCAGCGACCAGCCCACAGCAGCACAAAGTCACGAGGTGCTTTTTTTATGAAGTTCACCGGATTCACCATCTACATCGACACAGGCGGCACCTTCACCGACGGGTTTATGACCGCAGGCGACAGAGTTGAACTCGTCAAGGTGGATACTACTCCTCACGATTTAACAGTCTGCCTCATCAATTGCATCGAGGAAGGCGGAAAAAGATTTACCCTCAGCACAACGGATTTCCTATCGCAAGCCCTCGTCAGCATAATAGTCAACCATCCCATCCTCTGAAGACATACACTAAGCTCATACATAAAGTTATTTGCGCAGCAGTATTCCCCAAATGATAACAAGGCAACACCAGCGAGACATTACTCATTTAGTTGTAATCGCTAAACAAGTAGCAGTGAATATTAGCCGGGGTTGCAAAACGAGGGGATACTGACAGCGTATCAAATTGAGTACCACTAACGGGTTACCCAGGGATAGCCAGATGAGGCTTAGTGATTGATACGTTTAAATATCGTAATGAATGCAAGCAGCCAGAGCGGGGATTGCAGAAGTCAAATGGATTGCTCAGCAGACCAATGCCTCAGCCTTCATACCCTAGCTTCTAGAGTCGAGGCCTTTCGTTCGCACCTGTTTCTTCTTCCAGCCCAGGGCTTTTAAAAAATCACCGATGGCAGTGTCCTCATATGTCTCGTGACGCATGGGTAGATCGGGATTAATACGGTACCTTATGCCCCTTCCTTCCTTCTTCTTGGCAATATACCCCTCGGCTTCGAGGTCAGCGATTATCTTCCGAGTTGCCCTCTCTGTAATACCTACCATAGCAGAAAGCTCGCGCCCAGTGATTCTAGGGTATTTGGCAAGAACGCTCAATACCAGGCCATGATTGGTAAGAAACGTCCAGCCATGCATAGTACCACCCCCCTTCAACAATTATCTCTAGAATCACCCGAAAACATATTGACAGCGATAATTAATGCTGCTAAGGTGTTACAAAATATGATGCACAAATCGTGATATTTACATCATGTCGGCTAATTCATGTTTAGCCTTCTCTTTATAACACAGCCGGAGGTGTAATTGCAACCCTGCATTTTGTCTTTTCTGATAGCGGCCTCAATGCAATAAAAAGGATATAGACAGAGCACCAAGAGTAATGATAAAATCAGGGCAGTAAATTCTGCTGGAAAGTATCTAAGCTGATGGAGGACATTTTATGGGCCGGAAGGAAAAGAAAGCTCAGCAAAGGCAGGCATACAAAGCAGCATTCAAAAAGGTCAAGCATGGCCATGGTGGCCGCGCAATTCGGAAGAAGGAAGAGGCAGCTCTCGGCAGATAGGACATAAGGCAGGTCTGACCTGAAAAAGCAACATACCTGGGGATGTTAACAGGCGGCTATTTATCAAACATGGATACAATTTTATCCAACAATAACCATAGTCCGCTTGAGGACATTCCCGGTTTGTTTTTGTAAGCGGAAGATATTACAGAAACCGAAGCTGTCACGAAAGGAGGTGAACAACATGGCACAAAAAGGAGGCTGCTCTGCAAGAAAGCCTTGCGGTAGTTCAGCGAAGCCAGCAGCCAAGAAAACAGCCAAGGCGAAGACATCAAAGTCCACCAAGAAATAGAGCGAATATCGCTGCATAGAAAAGTCGGAAGAGGTCGCTCTCCGGGGGAGAGCGATTCTTCTGTTCTTTTTAGGAATCGGATTCTATGATACTCACGCTCTGTATCTTTGCTTTCACTTTAATACTAATCATGGTCAGGCCCAGACCCCTGAACGAGGCTACAGCAGCCTTGTTGGGGGCTATTCTCATGTTAGCCGCGAGCATCGTCTCGCCGTCTCAGGCCTACGACGTGCTCAAGACCATCGCCAACATCCTTCTATTCTTTCTGGGACTGATGATTGTCTGCGCTGTAGCCGACCGAGCTGGCTTCTTCGAGTGGAGCGCCCTTAAAGCAATCAGGCTTGCCAATGGTCAAGGACGCAGGTTACTGCTCGTCCTCTTCGGCCTGGGGGCAGTGATCACCACATTCTTTTCCAACGATGCTACCGCCCTGATATTAACCCCGATTGTTTACGTGCTGGTTACCAGGTTGAAGCTCAACCCTTTGCCTTATGTTTTTGCCTGCGCCTTCATCGCCAATACTGCCTCCATGATGCTACCCATATCAAACCCGGTGAATTTGCTCCCTGTGGATAAATTTGGGCTCACTCTGAGTGCATATCTCCGGTTTCTCCTTTTGCCTACGATATTGGCGATTCTAATAAATATAGCTCTCTTTGCCATCATCTTTCGCAAGGCTATTTCGACTTCATTTAAATACGATAGTACAGGATTCTCAGTCAAAATCGACAGGTTTTTCCTCTTCACCTGCGTTGGCCTTGTCCTAACTGCCCTTGGTTACATATTCACCTCCCTTTATGGCAAGCCACTTTCCTGGCCAGCGCTGGGGGGTGCTGCCTTCCTTCTCATAGGCGGTTTCGCCTTCCATCGCCTCACCCTTAAGCGTGTTAATTCGGGCATCTCCTGGTCCATTCTCCTCTTTATTTTCAGCCTGGCCCTGCTGGTTAAAGGCCTGGACAATGCAGGAGTAACTCACACACTGGGGCAAGCACTGGCAAACCTTTCCTCCAGAGGCTCTCTGGGAGCAATCATGGCCACTTCCTTCGGCACCGCTATCGGCTCAAACCTCATCAATAACTGGTCGATGATGCTGATATCAGTATCGAGTTTGGGAAATCTAAGCACCTCGATACCAATTTTTAATCACAGCCTTATCTATTCAACCATCGTCGGAGCCGATTTGGGCCCCAATATCGCCATCATTGGCTCGCTATCCTCCATGCTATGGCTCGCCATCTTGAGAAAGAAAGGGCTCGACATCCATCCCATGCAATACTTAAAGCTCGGACTGATGGTTGCTCCTCCCATGCTCCTTGCCGCTGCTCTGGGTCTCTATGTTTGCAGCCTGTTCTGAAGCTAAATTTTAGTAGCGCGGCCATTTATATAGTACTTCTTAACTATTTTTTAAAAATGCCCCAAAAAACCCTTGACATATACCTCCATTAGTGATATTTGTTATACGAAGGGAATAAATGGTGCTGTGTTATTCATGAACTGTAGTGCATGTTTCGCACAGCAGGAAAAGAATTAAGACTAAAAGGAGGCGACCTTAAGGTGACACAATCGAATATTGTTATGCAAGAAAAGGCGCTTACCTCGGCAGAAGAGGAACCTCCAAGCGCTGCCATTAGCGAGACCGAAGAGCCCCCAAGTAGTAAAAGCACAATAGGCTCGGAAAACCGGAAGAGATTCTTCGGCCATGTTACGGAGGGAAATTGGAAGGATTGGAGATGGCACTTCCGGAACCGAATCACCACCATTGACGAATTATCCAAGTTCATCCCCCTGTCAGGCAAAGAGCAATCAAGGCTTAAACTGGTAGCAACCAAATACCCCTTTGCGGTGACCCCTCATTATCTCACCCTGATCAACGTGGATGACCCCAATGACCCCATAAGGAAGCAGGCCATACCGTCTTTTGACGAGATAGGTCTGGTCGGAATGGGGCAGGAGGACCCACTGGAGGAGGCGAGGGATTCGCTTGTCCCCGGGTTAGTACAACGCTATCCAGACAGAGCGTTGATGGTGCTTACCGACATATGTCCCATGTTCTGCCGTCACTGCACCCGCAAGAGAGAGTGGAAAAACGGCGGTTGGGTGCGCAAGGCTGCCGAGATCGAAACAATGCTTGACGAGATACGCAGGCGCAAGATAATTAGAGATGTTATCATCTCCGGCGGTGACCCATTGACCTTATCCACACACCGTCTGGAAGAAGTTATCTCAAAGTTGAGACAAATAGAGCATGTAGAGATCATACGCATAGGCACGCGTTTCCCTGTGGTGCTGCCGCAGCGTATAGACGATGAGCTTTGCGCGATGCTATCGAAATACGGCCCGATATGGCTCAACACCCATTTCAACCATCCCAATGAGATAACGCCTGAGTCAGCCGCAGCCTGTGACAAGCTGCTTCGAAGCGGAATCCCTGTCAACAACCAGTCCGTGCTGCTGCGCGGAGTAAACGACTCGGTTGACACGCAGATGAAGCTATGCCAGGGGCTCCTCAAGACGAAGGTGAGACCTTACTATCTCTTCCAGGCCGACGAGGTACAGGGCACAGAGCACCTGCGCACCACTGTAGAGGCAGGATTAAAAATTATAGAAGGAATGCGGGGGTACACCTCAGGTATAGCCATACCTACCTATGTAGTGGATTTGCCTGGGGGCGGAGGTAAAGTGCCCCTCCAGCCAGAATACCTTATATCGCAAACTGGTGACACACTTACCTTCAGGAACTACCAGGGCCGTATCTTCCATTACCGGGAGCCAAAGCTGATAGGACAAAGTCCCCCCAAGAATGGGCAACGAAATGGCCGAAAGACACGGTCTGTTCTTACTCAGCTTATGCTGTTTACGGAAGAGGAAAAGGTTAGAGATGAAAATAGGGCTGTCGTACGATCTTAAGAATGAAGTAACCCTAACCCGAGAGCATCCCGAGGATGCTCTTGAAGAATACGATTCCCTGGAAACAGTAAATGCTATCGCTGCTGTTTTGGAGTCCCTGGGGCACTCCGTCGTCAAGTTAAGTGGTGGCAGGAAGTTTCTCGCTAACATCCTTCAGAGATATGTGGACTTTGTTTTCAACATCTCTGAGGGAAGAGGAAACTATAGAAGCAGAGAGGCCCAGATACCCGCCATCCTCGAGATGCTGGATATACCTTATTCCGGGTCAGACCCCCAGTGTCTGGCAGTCGCTCTGGATAAGCCGCTGACTAAGAAGTTGGTACAGGCAGCAGGCGTCCGCACCCCGAAGTGGGAGGTTGTCAGCGATAGGCAGGAGATGGAGGAGATATGCCGGGACAGTTTCCCTCTGCCTGCTTTCATAAAGCCGGCCTTCGAGGGCTCGAGCAAGGGCATTCGGCTCGGATGCAGGGTTGAAGACCGGGACCAAATGGCGAGGGTTACAGGAGCGATACTTGAGCAATACCAGCAGCCGGTGATGGTAGAGGAGTTCATTTCAGGTGATGAAGTGACTGTAGGAGTAGTAGGCAATTCCCCACCGCAAATCGTAGGTATCATGCGCATTCTGCCCAAGAAAAGGAGCAATAGTTTTGTCTATTCGCTGGAAGTAAAAAGGGACTGGCAAAATCAGGTAGATTATGAGTGCCCGGCGCAGCTTGAGGCAAAGGTTCTGAAAAAGATTGCTGATTTCAGCCTGAGGGCTTTTGATGTTCTGGGATGCCGTGACTTCGCTCGGCTGGACTTCAGGCTCGACCAAAAAGGTATGCCCTGTTTTCTGGAAATTAACCCGCTGCCGGGGCTTAACCCGAAGTCGAGCGACCTGCCGATCATGGCTTACAAGATGGGCTGGAACTATCAGAGTCTGATAAGCTCTGTGCTCGAAGCTGCTCTGGAGAGATATCCGGGAGCCGGGGCACTCATCAAGCACAGCGAAATTATTAAGGTAGGGTAGACACTGTGCACCTGAAAATAGCGATAATCTTCAATCAGCCAAGCTCCGACCACTATGACGAGATTGGAGAGTTCAAAGCGATCGCTAGCGTGCTTGAAGAGGTAAAGCCGGTCCACCGGGCACTCTCCGAGCTGGGCTATTCGGTATTTAAAACCCCTCTGCGTCCACCTCTTGAGCTAGCCGAAGAAAAACTCAGGGCTTTAGAGGCAGACCTCGTGTTCAATCTCTTCGAAGGCTTTGAAGGCCGCCCCGAAACAGAAGCTATAGTAGCCGATATGCTCTCTGGATTGGGCATACCCTTTACCGGCAATCCGCCCTCCACTCTCTCCCTTGCCCTGAACAAAGCGAAGGCCAAAGCGGTCCTGGAAGTTGGGGGTATCAGGACGCCGAGGTATCAGGCCTTGAGCCCCGAAAATCTGCAGCCGTTCCATCTCGATTTCCCCTGCATCGTTAAGCCTCTGGGTGAAGATGCCAGCCATGGCCTGTCGGAGGAGAGTGTAGTTGAGAACTTCGACCAGCTTACCAGGCAGGTAAACAAGATGAGCCAGCATTTCAGGGGAGACGTCCTGGTCGAAGAGTTCCTGCAGGGGCGTGAATTCAACTGTACAGTGCTGGGCAACAAAGAGCCAATCGCTCTGCCTGTAGCTGAAATGGTGTATTACCTGCCTCCTGAACTGCCCAAATTGCTCACCTTCGCTGCCAAGTGGTATGAGGAGACCCTTTATTATAAAGGTACCAAAGCTACATGCCCTGCAGAAATAGGAGAGCGGGAGAGAGACCTGATTTCCCAGACTGCCCTGTTCGCCTTCAAACTGCTGGAGTGCCGCGGCTATGCCAGAGTCGATATGCGCCTGGATGATGAAGGAATGCCCAATGTTTTAGAGGTGAACCCGAACCCCGACATATCCCCGGGTTATGGTGCGGCCCGCCAGGCCAAGGCGGCGGGTCTGACCTACAACCAGTTCATCGAGAAAATTGTAATGTTTGCCCTCGAGGACCACACATACAACCAAGTCGAAGATTTTGTTTAGCGGCCTGCTGATTTAGAGGAGTTACCGGGGGGCGGGTTTTTCAAACCCGCCCCCGCTACTGTATGGTATGTAGAGAGGGGTTGAAAGTAGTGGCTAAGCACCCTCATATCAGGCCGATGGTCCCTGAGGACAAAGCGGCCGTGATGAGAATCCTTGAAGCCACACCCGAGTTCACGCCGGACGAGGTGATTGTGGCTGAAGAGCTCATCGACTACTATTTAAGCGACCCCGTTGGCTCGGACTACCTCATTCTAGTGGCAGAGGTTGACTCAGAGGTTGCAGGCTACATTTGCTGGGGACTCACCCCGCTCACCGAGGGCACCTGGGATATCTACTGGATTGCCACCGCCCGGGAGAAGCAGGGACAGGGCATCGGCACAGCCCTGCTGGCCTCTGCCGAAGCCAGGATCAAAGAGTCCCGGGGCAGGCTGGCTTTTATCGAGACATCGTCCAAGCCGGGGTACGAGAGGACAGAACGGTTTTACCGTTCGCACGGCTACGACCTGATTTGCCGTATCCCGGACTTCTATGCCCCCGGTGACGACAAGTTGATCCTGCAGAAACGATTGAGCCCGTAGGAGCCAACTAAGTTAACTCAAACCGCCGCCCCGTTTGCCAGACCTCTAAAGCCCAGAGACCATTCAGGGCAAAGTAATAATAGAATCGGTTCTCATATTGTCAAGAGGGAAATGTCGCGGGGAGCGGTTCGCCGCAGAGGGCGCTGAGAACGCGGAGGCGGAGAAGATTATTTCGTAAATTTCAGCCAGTTGCCTCTGCGCGCTTCGTGTACTTTGGGGGTAGGCCCTTCGAGGCGAAAAGGACGATGTGAAAGGGAGACGGCTGTTTTACAACCTAAAATAGCAATATTACGGAGGCCCTCCAAAAAAACTTGTTTTCAGACCGGCAGTCGCAGAAAGGCTGTGGCGGTAGACATAAGTATGCTGTTGACCTTTGAGGACCCCTGTTCAGAGAGACATGAGACCTGTGCCACACTTAGGACACCTCATAAGTTGGGAGGTAGTAACATAGATTTATATATGAGTTGGCATTGACTCTGCTATTATAAAGAGAGCATCACCTTGCCGTAGCCAATAGGGCGATTGCGGGTTAACAACTATTACCCTGTCCCCTTCTGGCAAAAGATTCAACACATCACCGAACATTTGCGATGGTAAGTCTTCCGAGTAATCTGTCTCAATACCAATAAGTATAACATGTTGCCTGGCTAGCATACCAACAACTTCAGCAAACTCTTTTTTTACCACGGAGTCGGATAATGGTTTGTCATATCGGTAGAATTCACTACCTATATTGAAGGTCAGCAATTCATTCAACAATCGGCAAACCCCATGATTCAAAGCTGAGGCGACGGCGACATTAGCTCCTATTTGATCAAGGCAAATAACCTCGTCAGCATGTGCACGTTCTAGATGCATAAGATTAGCAGAGTTCCTAATTTGGACACAGGTATGGACTTTCCTATTCAATGATTCAACTGCTAAAGTGATCATTAGAACTTCAGCGTCAGCGTCATTCATCTGTTTATCAAAATCCGTAAGCACAATTACACTGTTAGCTCTTTGCACTCCAGCTGCCTCAAGAATCTCCGCTTGTGAAGGGTCACCGTGTATGAATTCAGCTCGCTCATCTATGTCTGGTCTTTGGCTAGAATCATGTACGACAACAATTCCCCTGTGCTGCTTTTTATTAGCTTCCAATACCTGTTCTACTAGGTGATTGCCCTGAAAATTCCAGCCGCATACTATTGTGTGATCATCAAAGTTAACTTTATTAGCCATAGTACCTCCTCGCTGAAGCGTGTCCACAAGCAAACTGGTGATCCTTGCGGTTACTATTACCACAAAGGTGGCGCTAACCAAAATCCCAACGACAATACTAATTCGAACAGCCAGGTTCGTATTTCCTATTTCTCCAATTTCACCGAAGAATGACGGGAAGAGCTGAAGACAAGCGGCACCGAATCCGATACCCTCATTGACCGCGACAGAGGCGGCAGCAATAATGTATACTGTAAGAAGCAGAAGTAGAACAGAAAGTATCGGACGAGCCCTTATTTTTCGCCAATACAACCAAACCAAGTATTTACACTTAGCTGTCATGCATTCCTCTCATAGTCACTTCTTCAGCTTATTTCCTGACAATAGGAAGTTGTGCAGCATTGCTTCAGGAGCTGGAACTACTTCTAAACCAATTGAGCAGGTTTCAGTCGTTGTTCTTGTAGGTTTCACAAACAACACCCCAACTATTTCAGACTAACAAAAACAGTAACGCACGTAGAACACGGGATGTAATTGAACGCCTTTCCGCTGCATCCAACTGATTGTACGGGTCAACGCCCACAACGAAGATCCCTCTTTCGAGGGAGCAGTGTCGAAAGAGTGAGGATTAATTACTGGAGGGAGCATCAGCCAAGAAGCTCCCACGTTCGACTTATATCACTTTCATGAACGCCTGTCAAGGTGATGTCAATATTTCTGCTGAAATTGAAGGTATGGGATGGCACCCGTTTCTTTCGATACCATTTGTCACGCCATGGAAGTGTAAATCGTCAGCGGAAATGGGGCTCTTTTGATGCAGAGGCTAATGGACACCTTGTGACTTGCTCCTGCTCTTGCTGAGATTCACCAAAACCAAGTATCTTCGGAGCGCCATGACCTACTAACCTGTCGTTGTTATACGATTACGTCAGTAGCTAACTGTTAAGGGATAATGTCAGTCATGAGAGGACTGACATTGACACAGCAAGAGCAAGGGAGACTACAGACATTGAACCTGGTATTGGAG
>JACWAE010000054.1 GCA_014874385.1 Dehalococcoidia bacterium
ATCGTCCTCGGGGTTAACCAGGACAAATACGACCCGGCGAAGCACCGGGTCATATCCAATGCCTCCTGCACCACCAACTGCATTGCCCCTATCGTTAAGGTCCTTCACGATAGCTTTGGGGTGAGCAAAGGCTTGATGACCACCGCACATTCATATACCAACGACCAGCGCATACTCGACACAGTCCACAAAGACCTGCGCCGTGCCCGTGCAGCCGCGTTGAACATCATCCCCACCACCACCGGTGCTGCCAAGGCGGTGACCCAGGTCATCCCCGAGCTGAAGGGCAAGATACACGGGCTTGCCTTGAGAGTGCCCACGCCCACCGTATCTATTGTCGATTTCGTGGCTGATTTGAATAAAGAGGTCACAGTTGAAGAGGTAAATAATGCCCTGCGCGCCGCTGCTGAGAAATCGCTCAAAGGCATTCTGGAAGTCTGCGATGAGCCGCTGGTCAGCATGGATTTCAAGGGTAATCCTGCCAGCTCCATTGTCGATGCTTTGAGCACTATGGTTATCGGCGGCAACATGGTCAAGGTGCTCGGCTGGTACGATAACGAGTGGGCCTATAGCTGCCGTGTAGCCGATCTGGCAGCCTTCATGGCCAAGAAAGGGCTTTAACTGGTTGGGAAATCTCGACCCAGTGAAATATGTAGGGGCGTTCAATTGAACGCCCCTACTTTATTGATTAAATGTCATTGCTTTGAAAATAAAACGCTAGGTTTAAATGTCATTCTGAGCTTTAGCGAAGAATCTCAGTACTTAGCCCTGCGCTACAATTTTCACGGGCATAAGAAATGATTTAGAATGATGTTTGTGGAACCCAGATATATAGCTCTATATCGCTCCGGCGAATTGAAGCAGCGAGCTGAGAGGCTTGAGGCGAGACTGGTATCCTGTGATATTTGTCCCAGGGAATGTCACGCCAACCGCCTGGAAAACAAACACGGCTTTTGCCACTCGGCCTATCTCCCTGTAGTATCGGCGGTCTGCGCTCACCACGGCGAGGAACCTGCTATATCTGGAACCAAGGGGTCTGGCGCGATATTTTTTGGCAACTGCAATATGAGGTGCGCCTACTGCCAGAACTACCAGATAAGCCAGGACTGGAAGAGGCAGAAGTCCAAGGAGATGGACTTTCTCAAACTTGCTCAAGAGATGCTCTATCTTCAAGATGAAATGGGCTGCCATAATATCAACTTCGTCTCGCCCTCGCACTTCGTGCCCCAGTTGGTTCGGGTGGTTCTGGAGGCAGTGCCTCTGGGGCTCAGGGTTCCCCTGGTCTACAACTCGAGCGGCTATGATTCTGTCGCCTCTTTAAAGGAGCTTGACGGTATAATCAGCGTGTACCTCCCTGATTTGAGATATGCCTCGGATAAATGGGCGAAGAAATTCTCGCGGGCACGAGATTATGTGGCACATGCCCGTGCTGCCATCAAGGAGATGTACAGGCAGGTGGGAGAGTTAGTGGTGGACGAATCCGGCGTGGCGCAGCGAGGATTGATTGTGCGCCATCTCATCCTTCCTAACAGGATAGCGGGCAGCGAGGAGTCGCTTCCCTGGCTGGCACGTGAGGTCTCCCCCACGGTCACAGTCAGCATAATGTCCCAATACTACCCCTCACACAAAGCCAAAGGCAGACACCTGCTTTCGAGGACGATTTCTCAGGCAGAGTATGAGGAGGTCCTCAGATTACTGGATGAGGTGGGCTTAGAGAACGGCTGGGTGCAGGAAATGGGAGCGGCAGAGAACTATCTGCCTGACTTCGAAAGAGAAGGTCATCCCTTCTCTGTGGCTGTTGATATGAAGAGGTGAGGGGATTCTTTATCCCTTCGTTCTTCTCTTTCTTTTGAGCCAGGCATACTGGACCTTCTTGCCGTTGTGCTTTTTGTCCTTCTTGTTTACGTTCTCTATAAATGTCTTTACGTCGGGAAGAGCCTTATCAGCCATCGCAGTGAATTCCCTTCAGCTTTTATAAAATCGTTAATCTAGAATATTCTACCATGCCGCTGGTGGTAAAGTCCACTTGGCGTGGCTAAAAGACTAAGTAGGGAAGACGTGTGATCCCTTCTAAATCAGGTATTTTTACTTAGTGGAAAATGGGTAATTAGGCCGAGGACAGCTTTGACGATAAAGTGATACTGTAATACTAGAGGTAAGAAAAGGGGCAAGGCAGGTATTACCAGCCAGCAAAAAATAAAGCCCGCTCATCTCAGCCATCTAGCCCTGGCCTGGCTCTTACCTCGGATAATCAATAGGAGCGGCTTGGTATTCCCAAGCCTTATCACCTCGGTTCAGGCGGAGATTATCTAGAATCTCCGCCTGAACTTATTTATCTCTGCTATTTATCTCTGCAGGGAGCTTCGAGAGAACCCTTTTATGGTATTATATACTTCTGATTCGGAAAATCCTGTCGTATTTGAGCTACGTAGAATGCGTACACGAAGGAAGCCCCAGTTGACATAATGGTGGAGCTTACCATCACTAATAAGAGGGAGGAGTGAGAGATGAGTTTCTTGAAGCACAGAGGACGGGTTTTCATAGAGTTTATCGGTCTGATGTACGCGGCGTTCATGACTCTTCTGGCGATAGTTGAATGGGCCGGTAAATATACCTGGCATCTTGCCCCGAGTTCGCTACTCACTATGGCAGGTGTTGCTCTCATTGTCGTGATTTATTTCGTCATGGATGAGATAAGGCTGAATACTCAACGTTGAGATTTCGCTGTTCCGCTAATCACATTTCCAGCGCTGACACTTGTTATTCGTACTATCTGCTAAAAAGGCATAGTTTACCACATATAGCTTTCGCCATCTTGCAATAAAGTAGTTATCGCTGTAGAATATCGTAAAATATTATCTCACATATTTAAGTTGAACGTATTTTGTTAAAAAGCATCTTGCAGAACCGTGATAAACAATGAGCCTTCTGGAGAGGTATCGCACGCCGATTATAGTGCTTTTAAGCGTGCTTATCCTCATTGGCGGCGCCGTATTTCTCTATCGCCAGACCTCCTTGCCTCACTCTGAAGAGATAGCCATCCTTCCCCCATCCCCTGAGATTTGTGTTTATGTCGAGGGCGAAGTAGTTAACCCTGGCATCTACACACTGGAGGCCGGTGATCATGTTGCCCAAGCTGTTGAGGCTGCCGGCGGATTCACTCTCGACGCTGACCGGGGTTCCGTGAATCTCGCTGCAACGTTGCGAGATGGTGAGCAAATCCATATTTTCAAACTCGGCGATATTCCCCAGAAGATAAACATCAACACCGCCGAAGCCTGGCTGCTTGAGTCACTGCCCGGCATCGGGGAAACCCTGGCCCAGAGGATCGTTGATTATCGCATTGCCAACGGGTATTTCCAATGTATCGAGGACCTGAGTAATGTGCCTGATATCGGTCCGGCGGTCTTCGATAAGGTAAAAGATAAAATTGTTGTCCGCTAGCCCCGTTTGGTATTCCCTTTGAGATATGAGGGATGAAGCTAATCTTCTTGAGTCTATGCTGGATCACCGGTATCTGTTTGGGAACATGGGTTGGTTCCCCGTGGGTCGCTATCTCAGCCATCGTCCTGGCGGCACTTCTTGCCTTCCCCTTGCACCGCAGCCAAGCTTTGCTGCTGTGCCTGTGCCTCATTTCCTTGCTCGGCGGCATCCTTCGTATTCAGTCAACCCTGCCTACTGCCGATAAAGATACCCTCCAGTATTACAACGATAAGGGCACAGTAACAATAAAAGGGCTGGTTGCTGCCGATCCCGAAACCTCAGGAGCTTCGCTCACTCTGCATCTAGAAGCCAGGGAGATAGAATCAGAAGGCACGTGGCAGAAGACTTCGGGAGCGGTACTCGTCTATGTCCCTCAGTCCTCCTCGTACAAATACGGAGACCTGCTGCAGGTCGAGGGCAAGCTGAAGACCCCGCCACAACTTGGAGATTTCGACTGGCGAGAATACCTTGCCCGTAAGGGCATACACTCACTCATGAACTATCCAGAGCAGATAGAGCTACTCTCTAAAGGGCAAGGATTTAAGCCGCTGGAGTGGGTCTATGGGCTGAGGAATCGAATGTCTCAAGCCCTGGACAGCGCTCTGCCGGAGCCCCAGAGCTCACTGGCGCAGGCTATTCTTCTGGGCAAGCGCAGCAGTATACCCGACAACCTGAATGTCTCCTTCTTCCGAACAGGGACGACGCATATCATAGCCATCTCCGGACTCAACCTCAGCATCGTCGCCGGTATCGTGCTCAGCTTGACGGTATGGTTGTTCGGCAGGAGGCGACCCACCTATTTCTGGCTCGCCCTCGTCGCTGTCTGGGGTTATGCTGTGCTCACTGGGCTACAGGCCCCGGTGCTGCGCGCTGCTATCATGGGCAGTCTGTGGCTATTTGCCGATTATATAGGCAGGCCGCGCAGTGCTTTGCCTGCGCTTCTTCTCGCTGCCGCCGTAATGATAGGGATTCGTCCCTCCATTTTGGGCGATGTTTCCTTTCAACTGAGCTTCGCGTCCATGGCTGGCCTGATAATGCTGACACCTTACTTCCAGTCATGGGGCAGGAAGGTTTTGGGGATAAGCGATGAGGCGAGAACAGCGGGGACATTTGTTATAGATAGCCTTTCAATCACACTGGGCGCCATCATCGCTACCCTGCCCATAATTGTCTTCTATTTCCATCAAATCTCGCTGGTGGCCCTGCCGGCCAATCTATTCATCATCGCTGTGGTGCCAGCCATTATGGTCACAGGTGCTATCGTCGCAATTATTGGATTATTTGCCGCACCGCTGGCCTGGGTTCTGGGCTGGGTCGCCTGGCTCTTCCTCAGCTATATGATATGGGTCGTTGGATTTTTCTCTGACTTACCCTTTGCCTCGAAAGAAATGGGAATCGGCGCTTACTTTGTTTGGGGGTATTACGCTGTTCTGGGTGCAGTGCTGTGGACAGTCAGTAACCGGGCAAAAGTTGGTACTGTCATAAGCAGGGCTAGGAGGCACTTATCGGCAGTGCCTGAACTCACCCGCAGGATACCGGCGAAGTTTATTATTTTCCCGTTAGTTATTGTGGTTGCACTGGTGTGGGTTGCCGCCGCCAATGCCCACGATAGCCGCCTCCATGTTTTCTTCCTTGATGTGGGGCAGGGGGATGCTATACTTATCGAGACTCCCTCGGGCCAAAATATCCTTATTGACGGCGGCTCTGCCGATGGAGGATTAGCCGCCTGCCTGGGTGAGAGGTTCTCGTTCTGGGAGCGAAGCATTGATCTGGTTGTCAGCACTCATCCTCATGAAGACCATATGGGCGGGTTGGTGGAGGTTCTCAAGGAGTATGAGGTAAAGCAGGTTCTGGAAAGCACTGTAGAATACGATTCGCCGGTCTATCAAGAGTGGCGAAGTCTTATCGAGGAAAAGAAGATAAAGAGTATCACGGCGCACTCCGGACAGCATATCGAGCTGGGTGAGGGGATCAGATTGGACGTGCTCTATGCCGGAGAGGCCAGCCTGGGGGACACCGCATCCGCTCTCGACTGTAATTCTATTGTATCGCGTCTCGTTTGCGGTAATGTCAGTATATTGTTGACCGCAGACATCTTTGGGGAAACAGAAAAATACCTGCTTAATACCAGGTTCGAATTGAGCAGCACTGTGCTCAAAGTAGCCCACCATGGTTCGGACAGTTCGAGTTGCGCAGAGTTCCTGGCTGTGGTAAAACCGCAGGTAGCAATTATCTCAGTGGGTGCGGATAACACCTTTGGCCACCCCAGCCCCGACGTAGTGAGCAGGCTGAGCTCAACTCATTTGTACCGCACAGACCAGCAGGGCACGGTAGAGCTTATCACTGATGGCAAGCGCCTGTGGGTAAAAACCGAGAGGTTCAGTAATACCCAGAAGCCCTGATGTCTTCTCGATATACCTACAATACCCGTAGCCCAGAAACTGTATAGTATGTCATGGACACCGCACATTATTTGATTGACATGCATATTCGACATTCTTATAATTAACAGAAAAAGTGAACGCGTACGCGAATTACGCAAAATGGAGGACTAAATGCCTTTTAAAACTCCAATTACAGTTAAGGAGGTTGTAAACAATATGAGGTAGGATGGAAAAAATGGACACCAAAGTCAGGTAGAATAGACAGACGGAGGTGTCGGCATGAAAGGGATTCCGCAAGGAAGGTACACCAGGGAATTCCGCCAGGAAGC
>JACWAE010000055.1 GCA_014874385.1 Dehalococcoidia bacterium
CGGCTGCAGGCCAAACTGGGATACCTGTCGCCGGCCACTTATGCCCAAAAATACTATGCCGGGTTACTGGCAGCATGAAAGGTTTGGTGTCCACTATTGACATCCGACCCCAGGAGGAAAGGACCAACATTGATTTCAAGGCTCATTTTAGTGCCTGATTTGGTACATACTTCGCATTCAAAGGCAGTGACCTCTTTGCCTGACAATACCATGTCACTGACAGAGGACATTCGCTCAATGCTCTCCGGGGTAAACATCTTGAGAAGGTCAAGGGGCTTGCCAGAGAGCTCCTCTATGTCATAACCGCCCACTTCCAAAACTCTCTTGTTAACCCTGATAACTCTACCCTCAAGATCCAACAAGGCTATACCATTCCCTGAAGAATCGAAAATAGCTCGCAGTTCTTCCTCGGATTCACGCAATGCCTCCTCGGCCTTCTTGCGCTCTGTGATATCACGGGTGACTCCTAGAAATCCGGTAGGCCGACCAGTTGAGTCATACAGCAAATTGACTTTCATCTCGACTGGCACTATAGAGCCGTCCTTGTGTATTAACTCAACCTCCAGCACAACCGCTTCAGACGAGTCCCTGTGTTCCTTTACTTCGGCCATTATCTTCGAAAGGGCGTTCTGGATAACCTCTAAAGAGGCAGGAGTCATGGATTCCTCTATACTCAATGACATCACTTCCTCAACACTGTAGCCAGACATTTGTGTCACAGAGGGACTGACATACGTCGTACGCAGATTCATATCACGGGTCCAGATTATATCCTTCACGTTCTCGGCAAGCAGACGGTAGCGCTGTTCACTCTGGCGAAGCGCATTTTCAGCCTTCTTACGCTCCGTGATTTCGCGTGTAACTCCCAAAACCTCACTGAGTTTTCCCTCTTTATCCCACAGGAACGACAACGTGACCTCAGCCCAGAGCTTAGAGCCGTCCTTACGCACGTACTCCAGGGTCAAAGACAGCGACGGATATTGTGACCCCGGAGTCATAATATCCATCTGATTCCTGATGAGCTTCACAGCCTGATCAAAGGAATCGGGAGTTAAAATATCCTTTATCGCCAGCCTCTTCATCTCTTCAACCGTATAGCCCAGCAGGCGCTTGATAGAGGGGCTGACATAGGTTATTCTCCATTTCATATTAGCCGTCCAGATAACATCCGCAGCGTTGTCAGCGAGCAGCCGGTAACGGGCTTCGCTCTCACTCAATGCTACTCGGAGGTGCTGCCGCTCGATAGCGTAGCGCAGGGAACGCAATAATAGGTCACTGTCTACGTTTCCTTTGACCAGATAATCCTGTGCACCCTCCTGAACCGCATTGAGCGCAACCGCCTGGTCGCTGAGGCCGCTCAACACAACTACCGGCACTTTGGGCGTTTGCTCACATATCTTGTTGAGGCCGTCAAGCCCGTGGCTGTCCGGCAGCGAGAGGTCCAACAGAATCACATCAATGTCGCCCCGGGCAAGTCGGGTCAGCCCCGTCGAGAGCCGGTCAACGTGTTCCAGGTCAAATGAAGCGCCTTCTGCTGCAGTAAGCAATTCCCGTATCAGACGGGCATCCCCGGGATTATCCTCTATCAGCAATATTCTGATTTTTTCATCTCCCACTTCCATCACCCCCTGGCGGCAGCTTTACGACAGCGAGCCAGAAGTCACCGATTGACTTCACCACTTCGAGGAACTGGTCCAAATCGACCGGCTTGGTAACATAGCAGTTCGCCTGCAGTTCATAGCTCTTAACGATATCCTCCTCAGACTTCGATGTGGTCAGCACCACCACCGGTATGCATCGAATTTTTTCGTTGGCCTCGATTGATGCAAGAACCTCTCTTCCATCTTTTTTGGGTAGGTTCAAGTCAAGCAGGATGAGGTCGGGGGAAGGTACGTTGATGTAGTCGCTCTCTCGATTCAGGAAAGCCAGGGCCTCCATACCATCACAGACAGTGTGTATCCGATTACAAACCTTAGCCTCACGAAGGGCTTCCTTAGTCAGACGTACATCGCCGGGATTGTCCTCAACTAACAAGATCTCGATAGGTCTGCCCAGTTCTACAATATTCATGATTTCTCCTCTCTTCCGCTGGGTATCGTGAAATAAAATGTGGCGCCATTTCCAGGCTGTGACTCAACCCAGATACGCCCCTTGTGTCGCTCCATAATTTTCTTGCATATGGTCAGCCCTATTCCTGTGCCAGGGTATTCCATTCTGCTATGCAGGCGGTTGAAGATAACAAAAATGCGATCGAAGTACTGAGGGTCTATCCCAATACCATTGTCACGTACTGAGAAGATCCACTCGGTGCCATTACGCTCTGCTCCTACATGCACTTCTGGTTTCTTCTCGCTGTGGAACTTGATGGCGTTGCCAATCAGGTTCTGGAATAACTGAACCATCTGCGTAGCATCTGCCATAACAGTGGGCAAATGGTCGTGGGTCACCACTGCGCCATTTTCATTGATAGCGGCCTGCAAATTAGCGATTGCTTGATTAAGGATCTCTTCGCAACTGGTCGGCCCAAAGGGTTTACCGCGTGTGCCCACCCTAGAGTAGTCCAGCAGGGCATTGATGAGCTGTTGCATTCTGGTAGCACCGTCCACAGCATAGCCAATGAACTCATCGGCATCGGAATCGAGTTTGCCTTTGTAGCGACGCGCCAGGAGCTGTGTATAGCTGGCCACCATGCGCAGCGGCTCCTGCAAGTCGTGAGACGCCACGTAAGCAAACCTCTCAAGCTCGGTATTGGAGCGCACTAGTTCCGCCATAGTCTGCTTCAACTTCTCCTCCGCCCGTCTGGTCTCGGTGGTGTCTTTCAATGAAAGCAAAACCGCAACTCTTCCCTGAAATTCGATCCTTGTGGCGAGGGCGCTTACCCATATTTCTCTCCCATCATTCGTCTTTACTCTAACATCGTATCTCTGACGCCGTTCCTGCTGATATAGGTCTTCTACAAATCCCTTTATAGCTATCTCTCTGTCCTCAGGGTAGATAAAATCAAGTAGGTTCATCCCTATGCCTTTGTTGAGTACAGGATCGAATCCAAACATCAGCGCGGAGCGCCTGTTACCGTAGACGACCTTCAGCGTCTCTCCATCGACAACGATGATGCTATCATGCGTGCTCTCCAACAAGATTAGATAGTCTTGCTCTCTTTGGCGCAACGCCTCCTGCGCCAGTCTGCTCTCAGTAATATCTCTCAGACTGCCAACTATGGCCACCGGCATATTTGCGCTATCATATATCACTGAACGGCTGTCACTCACCCATTTATATCCTAGCTCTTTGTGTTTGACCCGATACTCAATTCTGGAAGCTTCATCACCTTTCGAAGCGATCAATTCCATTACATTTTCGTCCATCTTTTGTATATCCTCGGGATGTATCGTAGCCCTCGTTTCTTCAAGGCTATGCCGCATCGCCTCTTCTGGAGTGTAGCCGAGTATTCTTTCCGATGCCGGGCTTATGTACTCATATCTGCCAGTCTGAATGTTCAAGCTATATATCATGTCGAGAGAGTTATCTAGCACACTGCGGAATCTCTCCTCACTTTGTCGCAATGTCTCCTGTACCAGTTTGCGCTCAGTAATGTCTCTCAGACTGCCAACTATTGCCACCGGCATGTTTGCGTCATCGTATACCACCGAACGGTTATCGCTTACCCAGCGATACCCCAGCTCTTTGTGTTTAACCCGATACTCAATAGATAGAGATTGGGCCTTTCCTTGCGTAATCAGGTCGATGATATTCTGTTGCAGCTTTTCAGCATCGTCAGGATGCGCTAAAGAAATTAGTTCATCTGGATTAAGTGCTTGGAACTCCTCCGGACTATATCCGAGGACTTGTTTCGATGCTGGACTTGCATACTCATATTTCCCAGTTTGAAGGTCCATGCTGTAAATCATGTCGAGAGAATTATCGAGAACTTTGCGGAATCTTTCCTCGCTCTGCCGTAGTGCCTTATCCATCTGCATCCGCTCGGTAATGTCTCGGGCGATTGATACCAGCTCAATCGGCTCACTAGCCTCTACACCCTTTACCTGCGAGACGGTATACTCGACGTCCACCAGGCTTCCATCCTTCCTCTTCACCCTGTGTGTACCGCGGAAGTAGCCCTGTTTGTTTATCGCCTCAGCGACTTCTTCGGTAAATTTCGAGCGGCTCACGCCCTCAGGGAAAAGGAAAGCTGCTTTCTTGCCAATGAGTTCATCTCTCTTGTAGCCGTATATCTCTTCTACTCTGTCATTACACCAGGTAATCACTTTGCCCTTTGACTTAAAAACCGCGTCAGTGAGGCTTCCCACCAGCGTGGAGTAATGCTCCTCGGATTGCCGTAGAGCCTGCTGCACCTTCCTGCGCTCGGTGATATCACGTACAATAACGAGGTCGGCGGGCCTTCCCTCGTATGTAATCCCGCCTGCATTCAGTTCAATATCTACTCTGTTTCCATTCTTGTGCAGGAGCGCTGTCTCATACATCGACCCGACAGTATCACCTGACATCCACCGCTCATAGAGGGAGATAACCTGCTGAAGCTCGTCAGGGTAAATGTACTCTGTCATTGGAGTGCCGATCATCTCTTCGGGCAGATAACCAAGCATTTCTGACGAACGCTCGTTGATATATTTGATAATCGTGTCCTGAACTATAGCAACAACGTCGTTAGCTCGCTCGACTACATCACGATATTTTGCCTCACTCTCGCGCAATGCTTCCTCTATCTGCCTGCGCTTAGTGATGTCTCTCATAACCACAGAAACCGCAGGCCTACCTGCGAAATAGATGCGCTTGGCCCCAAACTCGACTGTAAATGTTGTTCCGTCGTCCCTGGTCAACGTCGTCTCATATTGTTGAGGCACAGCTTCTCCGCGAAGTCTCCTTTCGTACCATTCTGATAGCACTTTTACTTCTTCACGTGGCAGAAATTCCTCAACAGTTCTACCGGTTACCTCTTCGACAGAATGTCCGAACATCTCGGCGCTACGGACATTGGCAAAGACTATCCTGAAATTCTGAACCACGAAATATCCGTCGTTCATGTCCTCCACCAAATGCTTGAACTTCTCCTCCGATTCCCGCAGCTCATCATGGGAACGCTCCAGCGATTCCAGCATTCTATTGATGTCGCTTGATAGGCCCGATAATTCATCTTTACCTTTCGCTGACACTCTCGCCGACAGGGCCCTGGTTCTACCTATATTGCTGACGCTTGAGCTGAGCCGAGATAGCCGAGACAGTACTAATCTGTCTAATAGCACGTAGATTACCCCGATAAACACCAGACCGGCTCCCAGAACAAAAAAGAGAAAATAAAGCAGGGTGGTTTGCCCCGCGTGAGCCATATCTCTCAGGAAGATGCTTTCCGAGACTGCAAATAGAATCAGGAGCAGGCCAGCCAGCGTGGCACTAATGATGACTATAGTTTTCCTGCGTAGAGTCATAGTTTGACCTCTTAAGCTTCCCTTCACAAGTCACATGCCGTTCGTTCTCGAATCCCTTAAACCTGTGTTACTAGCTTCTATTCTATTACTATCATGATACTCGAACACGTTACTTTCTCGTTCAAACAATAGCGCACCTGCTATCGGGTGTACATGGTCATTTAGTGTTGTTGGTGATGGGAAAATAGTACGGGAATCAAGCGTTTAGGGTTTCGAGATTTGAGATTAGGACTTATTACCGGGATACAAGTAGGGATTAGAGGGGTGTGGAGTATCCAATTAGCTTGTAAGCTAGTTTGGCAGCGAGGAAGGCGCATGAGATAGGCCCCTCTCGGGGGCAGAGCTCCATCAGGTCGAAGCCGACGATTTTTTTGCTGGTGGCTACCGCTCGCAACAGGTCCAGCACCTGCTGCCAGCTCAAGCCCCCAGGCTCGGGAGTGCCCACCGCTGACATAATCGAAGGATCGAAGACATCGAGGTCGATAGATACATATACCTGGGATGAGAGTGCAGAGACCACTCGCGGTACAAAGTCAGGGCTGTTTGAAGCCTCAGCATAGAACGGCTCCTTCTGTTGCTGTTGCAGGAACTTGCGTTCCTCCAGGCTGAAGCTGCGGATGCCTGCCTGCACAACTGGGCAAATCTCCCATACCCGGCGCATTACCGAAGCATTGCCGTATCTCGTCCCCTGGTACTGGTCGCGGAGGTCAGCATGGGCGTCCAATTGCAGTACTGAGAGTTCCGGGTACTTTTCGTGAAAAGCCTTCACTGCACCCAGGGTAAGTGAATGCTCTCCACCTAGCATAGCCCACATCTTGTCTTTCTCAATCAGATACTTTGCTATCCCGTAAACCCGCTCCACCATAAACTCGGGGCCGCTCACCAGGGGTTGCACTTCGGGTAGGGTGTGGATACCTGCCTCGCTGATCTCGCGGTCCAGCTCAGCGTCGTATAGCTCGAGGTACTGTGAGGCATCGATAATAGCCTGTGGCCCCTCTCGTGCTCCGCTCTTATACTCCGCGGTGCCGTCATAGGGCACTGGGATAACCACGACCTTCGCTGTATCGAAGGGCATAGCTTGAAGAGGTATGCCGGCAAAGCTTCGTGGGGGCAGGAACAGCTCATCGGTCAATTTGTCTGTCCATGCAGGCGGAGTATCTCACCTGCTACTGGCCGAGTCCAGAGCTAAGGAAGGCTGTTGATAGTTGGAAAATTCCAGACCTCGGTTAAGGATATAGCTCCTGACCTCGGTCAGTCCAAAATCTTGCTTGAACTCCTTTATAGCTCGTTCGGCATCGAATTCCTTGCAGGAGAAGACATCGATATTGATGTAGAATTTCTCAGGGAAGGTGTGAATGCTGATATGGCTCTCGGCAATGAGAACAAAGCCGGAAACCCCCCAATCCTCAGGTTTGGAGCCAACATATTTGGAGACATGCGGGGTTGAGATTTTCGTCATCCCGATTTGAGAGGGATAGCCATCGAGTATTTTGTAGATGAATTCGACATCCTGCATCTTCTGAGGATCTCCCCGGTAACCATCGATAATCAGGTGCATTGTTCCCACCCCCTTCTAGGTTATTCAAACAAAAAATCACCACCTTCCCCTTGCACGGTGGTTGAAATTTAGTTTTTCTTTCTATTTCAGATTTAAGAAGCTTACCGCTCAGCAGTTACTTTATCCAGAAGCTTTCCCTCGTACCACTTGTCGAGGTCCTCTTTTCTGATCCGATATGCTTTTCCAATCTTTGCCGCTGGGAGCCTGCGGTCGCGACACCATCTTTGCGCAGTACCCTTGCTTATCCTCAGTATCTTCGTTAGATCATCTACCGACAATAATTCAGTTTCCATAATGTGGAAACCACACCACCTCCTATGCTAACCTTAAAAGATTAGCATTAAAAGCATACCACATTTTAGTTGATAATGCAATACTTTAGCTGTTTTTTATACTCAGAAGGTTGATATTGCTGCTTATAGAGGCTAATTGCTACTACAAGGCTCTATCTCGGAAAGGGGTAATTCTAATACTGCTTCGCTCTCGAGTTGCACCGTAACTGTTTCTTTGAGAGGATTACCACCGATCACTTTGCCCACGCCCAGACGGGTGTTTATCTTTTCGCCTGAAGCGGGCAGTTTCTGTTTCATAGCGCGGTATTGCTCATTCTCGTAAGACAGGCAGCAGAGCAGTCGGCCGCATACGCCGGAGATATTAGCCGGATTAAGAGGCAAATTTTGCTCCCGGGCCATTCTCATGGAGATAGTTTCGAACTTGCACAAATGGCTGGCGCAACACAAAGGCCGCCCGCATCTGCCCACGCCGCCCACCAGTTTGGCGGCGTCGCGGGTACCTACCTGGCGCAGCTCTACGCGGGTTTTTAAGGTGTTGGAAAGCTCACGCAGCAGAGCCCGAAAATCAACCCTTTTTTCGGACTTGAAGTAGATAGTAAGATAGCTGCCATCAAGGTTGTACTCCGCTGAGAGGAGCTTCATAGGAAGACGAAATCGCTCCACAAGTTCCGCGCACCTGGCTAATGCCTCATTCTCTTTTTCCTTCATTCTCTTCATCTGTTCCAGGTCATCCGGCTGGGCTTTACGCAAAACTGGCTTGAGTGGCTCACTTAGCTCGATAGAAGTGACCTCTCTGGGAGCTAGAACAACTTTCCCGATTGCCGAGCCGCGAGCGGTATCGACCACCACGTCATCGCCGATGGCAAGCTCGATATCTGAGGGGGCGAAGTAATATATCAATCCTGCTCGCTTGAACCGAACACCTACAACCTTACTCATCCTGACGAACCCAGGCGCTGGGGCACCTTATCCTTTCTTTCGCCCTTATTCGGGATACTCAGCATCAGGACTTCCAGTACCAGCCTGGGATTAGCATTTTGCCCCAGTTGTACCACGGCCTCCCGAATAGCTTCCATAAAACCTCTGATATCAGCCAGGCTGTAGCACTCTGCATGGCTGCGCAGCACTGTTTCCCTGTCGATGTTGATTATAAACTGGGCGCATCCTTCCCTGGTTAGAATGACATCCCGCCACCACCCCAGCCAAAGCTCAAGTACCTCCTCTACCGAGTCCCGGCTCTTGCTGAATTGAGCCGCTAACCTGGCAGCGAAGGCAAACCGCTGGTCAAGGCCGGCATTATTTAGACCCAGAAGCTCATCTAACCTTTGAGAACGTTCCTGGGCCAGGCTTTCATCGCGTGAGGCAGAAACCGCCCATCCTATACTGCCGCGGCAGAGTCTGCTTAACACTCTGGCTTTTTCAGGAGCTACCTGCCACTGTTCAATCAGCTCCTGCTCTATGACCGCAGCAGGGAGCGGGAAAAGTTCAACCCGCTGACATCGAGAAACGATCGTAGGTAACAACCTGCCATCGTTAACCGTCAGGAGTATAAAGAGCACCTTGGGTGGTGGTTCCTCCAGCGTCTTGAGCAGGCAATTGGCTGACTCCTCGTTTAGATACTCGGCGCCATCTATGATAAAGACCCGGTGCCTGCCCTCATAAGGTTGCAGTCCGGCAGACCGTTGTACCTCCTTTATCTGCGCTATGCTTATCTCTTTCCTAGTACCCGCTTCACCGGAATCAGCATTGGCCATGCGCCCGATCAACTGGACGTCGGGGTGATTTCCTGCCGCTATGCGGAGGCAAGACCGGCATTGGCCACAAGGCTGCGCCTCCTGTTCGCAGTTCAGCGCCTGTGCCAGATTAATAGCGAGCGTCATCTTGCCCACGTGGGGCTGGCCTACAAAAAGGTAGGCATGAGAGAGGCGCTCGCTCTGCAAGCTGCGCCTCAGCAACTCTACCGCCTTGGACTGACCAATCACCTGCCACATCGCCATGTTAACCGGCTAACGGCTTTCCGGTATTCTCCTCTATTTTATCCGTGCCGTCTCTGCCACCTGGTCTTTTTCAACATCTTGCGATGCTTATGCTTGGCCATCTTCTTGCGCCGTTTTTTAACAACAGAACTCATACGCTTACCTCAGTCTACACTACCAGCCAGTGCTTCCTGGCTATTTCTTGCCGTATTTCTCCTGGAACACAATCTCGGAGAGTTCTTTTCTGCCCGGGCCTCTCACCTCTTCATCGGGGTAGCCCAGGGGGGTCATCTCTACCACTGCCACCCCATCGGGGACATCCAGGATTCGGGCTACCTCTTTGGCATCGAACAGGCCGATATGTACAGTGCCCAGGCCCATGGCATAGGCTGCCAGCACCAGATTCTGCATCGCCAAAGCCGTATCGAACATGAACCAGTCGCCCTTGTCCGTGCTCATCTGGCCTTTGTAATAACCCGATTTCCCCAGCTCGGCGCAGGCTACTATAACAACCGGCGCATTTCTTATCGCCGGAGCTGCCCGATTCCTTGCGCGTTCCAGAGCAGCCGCCAGGTCTTCCTTTAATTGGGGGTCCCGGACCACCACAAATCTCCAGCACTGATTGTTTGTCCAGGACGGAGCCCATCTGGCAGCCTCCAGGACTGTCTCAACAGTTTCATCGCTCACAGGGTCAGGCTTATATTTACGGACACTTCTTCTTCCCTTAATAGCCTGCATTACATCCATAGCCGCCCCCTGCTTACTACCGTCTTGCCAATACCCGACAAAGCTATATTGTGCCTCACTTTACGAAATGTGTCAAGGCGAACACGCAACCACGATAGCGTAACGTTGAATAATTGCCAGATACAATGCGGGCGATTCGCCATTGGCGAATCGCCCGCATAGCCTCTCAATGTTGTTGCACTGTTTATAGCCCAATGATGAGCACGCTGACAGTGTTGCTCACGGGGATGCCGCCCAGGTTATGGGTCAGCCCGCACTTGGGGTTCTTTATCTGGCGCTTGTCAGCCTTGCCCTGTAGCTGCAGGTACATCTCAAACAGCATCCTCACGCCGCTGGCTCCGATAGGGTGTCCGAAGGACTTCAAGCCTCCGTCAGGCTGCACCGGCAGCTTTCCATCAAGGTTGAAGAAACCGGATTCGATATCTTCCTTCACCTTGCCTTTGGGGCTGAACTTGAGGTCCTCGCAGCTAACAGCCTCGGTGATGCTGAAGCAGTCATGAAGCTCAGCCATGCTTATCTCTTCGCGCGGGTTCTTTATCCCGGCCTCGGCATAGGCCGCTTCACCGGCCCTGACGGTCGCCTTCACCGTGGTGAAGTCATAATCAGCCCTGAGCTCGCCTTCGCTGGGGCACACGGAAATCTGTAACGCCTTGACATAAACGGGGTCGGGCCTGTATTTCTTCGCCATGTCAGCCCTGCAAACAATAGCTGCCGCTGCACCGTCGCTGACACCGCAGCAATCGAAGAGGCCCAGAGGCCAGGCAACTATAGGCGCGTTCATCACCTGCTCTATGGTTACCTCTCTGCGCAGGTGTGCCCTGGGGTTCAGGGTACCGTTGTGATGGCTTTTCACCGAGACCAGGCCTATCATCCTCTTGCCCTCTTCCGGGCTCAGCTTATACTTGGAGAAGTATGTAGTAGCCATCAGGGCAAACATGCCCGGAGCGGTACGGTCGGGATATCTGTTGTTGGGCAGGCTCTGCTGGTCGGGGAGTCCGCTCCAGCCCGAGTCCTTCAACTTCTCGAAGCCAACAGCCAGGCAGATGTCGTAAGCCCCGGCTGCTACTGCGTAGCAGGCGTTTCTGAAGGCGTCCGACCCCGAAGCGCAGGCGTTTTCCACCCTGGTGACGGGTATGTATTGCAACTTTAAAGGGTCTGCCAGGCAGCGCCCATCGAAGCCGGATACCCAGGTGCCTCCCCAGGCGGCCTCGATATCCTTGGACTCCATCTTGGCATCCACCAGGGCATCCCTGACTGCCTCATAGATTAAGTCATTTTTGCTTTTATCCCAATGCTCACCAAATTTGGTGCAGCCCATTCCAATGATTGCGACCTTATCCCTAATACCTTTGATGCTCCCCATTTACCCTCCTTAGTATATAGCAATTCTGGTTGTAGCTCTGTTTTAGCACCTGATGGGTGCGCACTTCCACCAGTAGTTGTGAATCCCCTCCCAGTAGTGGACCTGTCTGAATACCATCTCCAACGGCATGCCTGTCTTCACCTCTTCGGGGTCGCGGTCGGTCATATTGAATATGATTCTGCCGCCCTCCACGAAGTCAACCGCTGCAATGGTCGTCGGCGGGTCTATGCTGGCTGCCAGGTTGTCATGGGAGAAGGAAGTGAGCGTGGCCTTCACATCGGTGAAGTGGTAGGGCTCGAAGTTGTCCTGCGCCTGGCAGATAACGCATACGCGCTGCGGCGGGTACTGGGGAGTCTTGCAGTTCTTGCATCGCTGGCCGGTGAGGGAAAGACCCCAATCGCGGTCTCTCCACAGCGCTGGCACGGATATGTGGTTTATGGGAGGGCGTGGGGGAGGCTCGGTTTCCATCAGTCCGCGCCAGAGCACGTACTTCAGGTAATTGGGCATCATTTTCTTGGATTCCAGGTGGCGCTTTATCCCTCTTCTATCCTTGATTTTCTCGATGGCCTCAGTCGTCTTCATGATTAGAACATCGCAGCCATCGCCATATCCCACACACATAAGCCTGTTGTCGGCCTTGGCGTCCTCCATGGCTGCCACCAGCATCATCAGGGGAAGCGCCGCGCCGGTATTGCCCACCGTCATGAACATGGGGTCTTGAAGCTGGGCAAAGGGGTCAAAACCTATCTTTCCCGCCACATTCCCCAGCAGCCTGGGGTCGGCGGCGAAAATAGCTGCCTTGGAGATATCCGCTGCGGTCACTTTGCACTGCTTCATGGCTGCGCCAACCGCTTCGGGAACTAGCTTAGTGTATCCGGCTTCACGAATAAAGCGCTCTTCCCAAGAGCGAACGAAGGTGTCTTTGTCTGAACGCCAATTCTCGTGGAATTCCTGGAAAATGGCGTAGCTGCCTTCTATGGCAGCAGCGACGCCTGTGTCTGATACCAGGAAAGCGGCTGCGCCATCGCCGAAGGTTATCTCCTTATCGCCCTTGGGAGCCCCCAGACGGGTCTCAGCGCAGGTGACCAGCACATACCTGGCTGCCTTGGCGTCCACAGCATCGATAGCCGCTCTCAGGGCATTTGTCCCTGCCCTTAAGGAGCCTGCGAAGTCCATGGCGTATAAATCCCTGCGCAGCCCCAGGGCACCGGCCACGATAGATGCTGCCAGTTTCTCCTTGTAGGGAGAGGTTGTGGAAGCGAAATACAACCGGTCGACCTTGCTGCGGTCGACACCTTTGAGGCAGTCCCTGGCAGCAGCCACTGCCATCGTTATGCTGTCTTCGTCATAACTGGCAACAGCTTTCTCACCCGGGACTGGAAACATACCACCCCACGCGCTGTTGATGTCAGCCCGATTCAGTCGGTATAGCGGTATGTATGCACCATACGATGCAATCCCTGCCATTTGCCCTCCTTTTTGAGCAACTTTCGCCGTTCATTATAGCATCCTGTGCTTTCGTTCACAATCCCTTGAGTGTGTAGCGCCTTAGCTCCTGTCACGACGCAAAAAGTGAAGGGGCATCCTTCCTTGGAAGGATGCCCCTTCGATATCTCCTGCTGTTTGTGGCTAATGCCCTACGATGATGATACTGGCTACGCTCCTGTAGGGGATGCCTCCCAGGTTATGGGTGAGGCCATACTTGGGATTTTTCAATTGCCTCTTGTCAGCCTTACCCTGAAGCTGTTTGTACATTTCATAGATCATGCGGATCCCGGAAGCGCCAATAGGATGCCCGAAACATTTCAGCCCTCCGTCAGGTTGAACGGGCTGCGCCCCGTCCAGATTGAAGCGGCCTGACATGATATCGTCCATCATCTTCCCTCTGGGGCTGAACTGCAGGTCCTCCATGGTTACGGCCTCTGTGATTGAGAAGCAATCGTGAACCTCGGCCATGCTAATTTCATCGCGAGGGTTTTTTATCCCCGCCTCGGCGTATGCCCTGGCTGCAGCACGGGTAGTTGTCTCCACGTGCGTGTAGTCGTAATCTGTGTACATCTCTTCCTCACCCGAGGTTGCAGCGATTTGGAGAGCCTTGACGTAGACAGGATCGCTCCTGAACTGCTTTGCCATGTCTGCGCGGCAGACGATGGCCGCTGCTGCCCCATCGCTCACGCCGCAGCAGTCAAATAATCCCAGGGGCCATGCCACAATTGGGGCATTCACTATCTGTTCAATGGTCACTTCTCTACGTAGATGGGCTTTGGGGTTTAGAGCGCCGTTGTGATGGCTTTTAGCTGAGACCGCAGCCAGCATCTTCTTGCCGTCCTGTGGGCTGATGTGATACCTGTTGAAGTATCTGGTAGCCAGCATGGCGAACATCCCCGGCGCAGTCTGGTTTGCTCCGATAATCCTGTGCTTGGTGCCTATGGTCGCATAATGCGAGAATTCGGGAAGGCCCCCGTATCCGGTATCCTTGAGCTTTTCCACGCCCAGTGCCATAGCGATGTCACACGCTCCGGAGGCTACGGCATAGCAGGCGCCTCTGAAAGCCTCCGAGCCGCTGGCACACATGTTTTCTACTTTGGTCACAGGGATGAAGGGCAGCTTTAAAGTCTGGGCCAAGGGCAGAGCACTGTCTCCTACGCTGCCCGGGGTGAATTCGGGGCCGCCCTGCCAGGCAGCTTGAATGTCCTTCTTATCTATCTTTGTATCCTCAATTACTTCCTTGAAAGCATCTACCATCAGGTCTTCCGGGCTTTTGCCCCAGAGTTCCCCGAATCGAGTGCACCCCATGCCAATAATGGCGACTTTATCTCTTATTCCTGCAGCCACCTTTACCTCCTTATGATTCTGATTATGCTCTTGTCATTTCTCTGTAGTTGCCTGATTTATCAGGCGAGTTTGCCCAATGAATTGGGCAACTACATTTTGGTTATGCTCTCGGTGGCATTGCTTTCCAGAAATAACCGTGAATGCCCCGCACGTTATCGACATATTTTCTCCTGAAGGTCATTTCCAGAGGCATGTCTACGGCAAGTGCTCCTGGTTCGCAATCGGTGAGGTTGAAAGCGAACCTTCCCCCACCGTCGAAGTCCACGACGCCATACATCTCAGGGGGGCTGGCGCTGAAGGCCAGACTGTCACTTGTGTAGCTGAAGAGTTTAGCCTTCTTGTCGGAGAAGCGGTAGTATTCCATTTCGTCAATTGTTCCACACTTGGGATTGACGCATACCCTCTGGTAAGGATATTGCGGGGTGCCGCAGCGCTTGCACCGGGCTCCGCAGAGGGCCAGGATGACCCTTCGTTCCCTCCACGCCATCGATACCCTGGTCGGACCGACCTCTCCGCGGAAGCCCGCCTCCATAGGTATAATGTCACGAAAGGACGAATATCTTTCATAGCTGGCCAGCTCTTTCCTGGAGGCCAGGTTTCTCTTAATTCCCTTCCTGTTTCTCGCCTTTTCTATATGCTCGGTCACCTCGAAGAACAGAGCGTCGCTTCCGTTGCCGTAGCTCGTCACCAGGATTTTATCGCCCGGCTTGGCGTCTTCGAGCGCGGCGACCAGCATCATCAGTGAGTTAGCGGTGCCGGTATCCCCCACTGTAGTCAGCATCTCTTTCTGGAGTTGCTTTTCGTCGAGCTGCAGTGCCTTCGCCATCCCCTGGTGCTCTCTGAGATAGATGCAGGGGATAACGACCTTGGCGAAGTCCTTGATGTTCAGCTTGTATTTCTTCAACAGGCCGTTGATAGCCTCAGGGATGAACTTGGTATAGCCTTCATCTCGGATCCACCTGTCCTCCCACATGCGGTTGAACTTTTCGCCGTCCGCTCGCCACTGGTCCATGAAGTCATAGGTAAGGGTATAAGAGCCCTCCAGCGTGGCGATGACGTCGCTATCGCCTACCATCAAAGCTGCGCCAGCTTCCCCGAAGATGACCTCCTGAGCACTGCCGGGCCTGCCCAGACGGCAATCTGAGGCACAGACGACTATATTATTTTCTGAGCCTGCTTTCACGGCATCGCAGGCTGCAAGCAAGGCATGAGTTCCTGCCTTAACAGAGTCGGCGAAGTCGGCGGCCCGGACATCGGGGCGGAGGTCGAGGGTGGTAACGATAATCCCTGCACTCTGTTTCTCCCTGTAGGGTGGGGTAGTGGTGGCGAAGTACAGGCCGCCCACCTTGTTCCTGTCGAACCCGGTAAGGCAGTCTATTGCAGCAGCCACTGCCATGGTTACGCTGTCTTCGTCGTAATTCCCAACCGCCTTCTCACCGGGCAAAGAGGTTGCTGAGGTTGACCATCCTGTAGCATTGGAAATGATCTTACGACTAATCCGCTGTAAAGGGATGTAAGCACCGTACGAGGTAATCCCTACCATTGCTCCTCCTTTCGTCAAGAAAAATTATAGCATCTTGAACGCTGAGGGGCAAACGCCGTTGTGATTTCAGGCATAAATGTGGTTGTGGATTTTCCCGTAGGGGCAGACCCACGTGTCTGCCCGCTCGTGAAGAGGTGTGAACACGCACGTTTACCCCTACGATGAGGAGACGAACTCTTTGATGGCCTGAAAATATTGCTCCATACCCACCAGCATAATGTCGTTGTGGCCGGCCTGGGGGATGCGCAGCAGCTTTTTATCCCTGGAACCTACGGTCTGGTAGAAAACCTCGGCCTGCTCGAAGGGGATTAGCTCATCCCACTCGCCGTGGATTATCAGCACAGGTATGGTGATGGAGCGTATCTTATCGAGGTTCGCCTTCTCGAAATCCTCCAGGCGGGGGAATGAGACAAGAGTCCCCAGATACATCAGCAGCTTTCCCGCGCTGGCGAAGCCACTCTCAATAATCAACCCCTTCAACTCTTTGGTGTAGCTCACCGCCAGCTCCACGGCGGAGAAGCTGCCCAGCGACCTGCCCATGACAAACAAAGGGCCAGTATAGCCGCTGGATTTCAGGGTATCTCGGAAGTATTCGAAGATGACGTGAGCGTCGGCAACGGTATTGGAAAAGGAAGGCGTGCCGCCGCTCTGCCCGTAGCCGCGGTAATCCGCCACGAACAGGTTGATGTCCAATCTGTTGTAGAGAGTGGCGATATCGTCGTAGTCGGAGACCACCTCGCCGTTGCCATGGAAGTATAGAATGGAGGGCGCATTTTTGCCTGAGGGATAGAATCGGCAGACTATGGAGGCATCCTTCTCCACCGGCACAGAGTAGTCGACCGCATTGCGCGGCGGGGGTGTGTAGTCCTCCCTGGGATAGAACACAAAGCTGAGGATGTGCGGCTGGTCGAGCAGGGAATAATCTATCTTGTCAGGCATGGGCAAGCCCTATTTTAGCACCCAGTTTGGGTGCGTCAACTGTAGGGGCGTTCAATTGAACGCCCCTACGCCTGATTGACCCAACTGCCAGCCGCAATTATAATAATGCCGCGGAGACTCTATTTTCAGGAGGAAGATTTCATGTCGGCTGAAGAACAGAAAGAGCTCATTGTCGAGAAAAAGGAAAACGGTAAAATATGGCTTATCACTATCAATCGTGCCGAGAAGGCGAATTCTCTTACTCTGGATATGATGTATGAGCTGGAGGATACCTGGAAAGCATATCAGGATGCCGAGGAGTCACGTGTGGCAATCATCACCGGCGCTGGCAGCAGGGTGTTCTGTGCCGGAGCTGATCTACTGACACCGCCCAAGGTGGTGAGACCTGGCCCATTCAAGATTCCGGCCTTTGGCCCTGAGGACGTCTGGAAGCCGACCATCGCTGCTATCAACGGACACTGTATCGCCGGCGGGGCTTTGATTGCCCATGACTGCGATATACGCATCGCTGCCGAGAATGCCGAGTTCGGCATAGCCGAAGCCCTGAGGAACATGCCGGCGAGTTGGGTGCGCGACCTGCACCTCCATTTGCATTTAGGTCACGCTATGGAGATGGTGCTCTGGGGCGACAAGAGGGTCAGCGCTCAGCGTGCCTACGAGATGGGCTTCTACAACAGGGTCGTGCCTGCGGACAAGCTTATGGAAGAGGCTATGAGCTGGGCGGAGCGCATGGTCAATCTGGCGCCTCGCGCAGTGTGGAACTTCAAAGAGATTATCAAGCGGGGAGCTTACATGGAGCCCAAGCTGGGCAGGGCTTTCGGACAGGCGCTGGAGCAGAACCTGAAAGGTATGGAAGATACCCAGGAAGGTGCAGCAGCGCTGAGGGAGAAGAGAAAGCCCAACTTCAAGAACCAGTAACGTGTTTTTTGGTAACCGGGAAGTGCAGAGGGGCTAGAGGCTGGAAAAGCGTATCTGGGTAGTCTCAGCAGCATCCTTCTGACACTTCGGGCAAAAATAAGTGCCCCGGTTGCGCACAGCAATGCGTTCAATAGGGGTGGTACAGACCTTACAGGTTTGACCACCCCTGTGTGCTGCATAGAAATCGTACTGTTGACTTCCCTTTTCACCGGTGGGACGGCGGTAGTCGCTGATGCTGGCACCGCCGTTGCCTATCGCTTTAGTGAGTACCTCTCGTATAGCTTTATGCAGCCTCTTTATTTCCACATCTGAAAGGCTGTTTGCTGCCCTCAGAGGATGGATACCTGAGAAGAACAGCGCCTCGTCGGCATACATGTTGCCGATGCCGGCTATGACTTCCTGGTCACAGAGAACCGCCTTGATGGGCGCTTTGTGCTTGCTCAGCCTTTCTGCCAGTGCTTTTGGGGTGAAGCTGGTATCGAAAGGCTCGGGGCCGAGCTTGCCGATTTCCTCGCTTTCGTCCTTTACCAGCGAGATCGTGCCCAGCTTGCGCCGGTCTGTGAACAATAGCTCTGTGCCGTTATCCAGGCTGAATACTGCTCGTACGTAGGGACTGGGCTCGGCCAGCGGCTTGCCTTTTTGACTGAGTCGCAGGGAGCCGGTCATTCTGAGATGTAGTATCAGGGCTTCGCCACTGGTCAGGCGGAAGATGAGATACTTTCCCCTCCGGGCTATCTTCTTTATCACCTGGCCTGGAAGGCGACGTTTGAGCTCTGCAACCGAAGATTTATGCACCATCTCAGGGCAGTAAACAGATACGCCTGTGAAGCGGCGTCCCTCTATCCTGGGGCGCAGGTCATTTACAATGGTCTCGACTTCCGGTAATTCGGGCATTCTTAATTTAGTCCCAAAATAGGTTCTCCCCCGTTCGCCCTGAGCTTGTCGAAGGGCCGTTCATGGTTCGACAGGCTCACCACGAACGGCATATACCTCGCAGAATTCACTCAACTTATTCTTGCTAGTTATGGTTCCTACTCCATATCCCCCCAGCTTCGGCCTGTCTTGATGTCCACCTTCACAGGGACGCTGAGCTTAATTGCGTTGGGCATTATCTCGAGCACCAGCCTCTTCAGTTTTTCTATTTCCGTCTGAGGCAGCTCAAAGAGCAGCTCATCGTGCACCTGGAGTATCATCTTTGCCTCCAGACCTTGCCTGTCCATCTCTTGCTGAAGCTGTATCATCGCCACCTTGATAATATCGGCAGAGGTACCCTGGACAGGCATATTTATCGCCATGCGCTCCGCTGCCATCCTCACCTGGGCGTTAGTGGAGTTTATCTCGGGGATATAGCGCCGCCTGCCCAGCAGGGTCTGTACGTAACCCTTCTCCGCGGCCTCCTTTTTGGTGCGGTCGAGGTACTCCTTAACCCCGCTGTATTTCTCGAAATAGGCCTTGATGAACTGCGCTGCCTGCTCCCGGGAGAGCTCGGTGGCCTGCTCCAGCCCGTACTCGCTCATGCCGTAGATGACCCCGAAGTTGACAGTCTTCGCCAGACGCCTCATATCTTTGGTGACCTCCGCAAGGGGAACGCCGAACACCTGCGATGCGGTGGTGGCGTGGATATCTTCACCCTGCATGAAGGCAGCTACCAGCTTGGGGTCCTGGGAGAGGTGTGCCAGGGCACGCAGGTCTATCTGGGAGTAATCGGCGGCGAGGAGCAGAGAGGTTTCCTTCTCGGCGATGAAGGCTTTTCTGACCTGTCTGCCCTCCTCGGTGCGGATCGGAATGTTCTGCAGATTGGGGTCGCTGGAGGAGAGCCTGCCGGTAACGGTGCCTGTCTGGTTGAAGCTGGTATGTACCCTGCCGGTATCGGGATCGATCAGGGCGGGCAGGGCATCGATATAGGTTGACTTCAGCTTGGCTAACTGGCGGTACTCAAGCAAAAGCTCGATGATGGGGTGCACCCCTTTGAGCGCTTCCAGTACCGATGCCTCTGTGGAGTAGCCGCTTTTAGTCTTCCTCGTTTTAGGGAGTTTAAGCTCTTCGTACAGTATTTGTCCCAACTGCTGTGTTGAGTTTATGTTGAACGCGTGGCCCACGTTTTTGTATATCTCGTTCTCCAGCTTGGCCATCCTCTCGCTCATGCTCCAGGACATCTCGCGCAATTTGGCGGTATCCAAAGCTACCCCGTTAGTCTCCATACGCAGCAACACTGGCAGCAGGGGCATCTCGACCTCAGCGAACAGCTTCCATAATCCCTGCTGCTTGAGCTCTTTCTCCAGCAGCTTGCTCAGCCTGATGGTCATGTCAGCATCGGCACAGGCGTATTCCGCCACCCTGGGTATGTCGACCCAGGCCATGGAAATCTGCTTGGCCCCGCTGCCAATTAAATTGCTTATCGGCGTCATCTCGATGCCCAGCTTGGAGAAAGCCAGTGGCTTAAGTCCGAGCGACTTTTCACCCAGTAAGTAGGCGGCGATCATGGTGTCGAAGCCGAGATTCTGCACGTTTACCCCATATTTCTGGAGCACAGCCATGTCGTATTTGCCGTTATGGGCCACCTTGGGCACCTTAGGGTTTTCCAGGAGAGGTTTGAGCCTGTCTATGACTTCCTGGATGGGGATCTGATTTCCTGAAGAGTGGCCAACTGGCAAATACCAGGCCTTGCCCGGCGTAATAGACAGCGAGGTGCCCACCAGTGCTGCCTGTCTGGGGTCCAAGCTGGTGGTCTCGACATCGAAGACAAAGGATTCGGCACGGGATAGGGCGTTGACCACTTTGTTGAGAGTCTCAGCGGTATCCACAATCTGGTAGTCGGCCGCTTCTTTGCTGACTTGTTGCGCTGCCGGAGCAGGTCTCTCCTCCTCGGCCATAGTCTCGGGCAGCTTGGGAAGCAGGCTGGAGAACTCCAGCTCGCGGAAAAGTTCGGCCACCTTGCCCCGTTCGTAGGTGCTGACGTGACAGGCCTCCAGGTCAAAATCGATGGGCACGTCTGTATCTATAGTGGCGAGCTCTTTGCTCTGCCGCGCTACCTGCTCGTTTTGCCGCAGTGCCTCTTGAGTTTTGGGCGGCGCTACCTCATCTATATGCTGGTAGATACCTTCGATGCTGCCGAAAGCCTGTATCAGCTTTGTTGCGGTCTTCTCACCGATGCCGCGCACCCCGGGGATATTATCCGAGGGATCGCCTTTCAGTCCCTTGAAGTCTGTAAGCTGCCCGGGGGAGAGCTCGTAGCGTTGCTGCACTGCTGCCTCATCATAGATAACAGTGTCGCTGAAGCGTTTTCCCGGTTTAGGGGTGAGCACCCGCACATGGGGGGAGACGAGCTGCAGCGTATCGGTGTCGCCGGTGACGATGAGGATGTCTATGTCCTGCTCGCTGGCTTTTTTGCAGATAGTGCCAATTATGTCGTCAGCCTCGTATCTTGGCACCTCGAAGGAGGGGATGTTGAATGCTTTGATTAGCTCCTTCACCCTTGCGAACTGGATTTTGAGCTCATCGGGTGCTGGAGGGCGTTGCGCTTTATATGCCTCGAACTTTTCGTGTCTGAATGTCGGGCCCGGGCTATCCAGTGTCATAGCCCAATGGGTTGGCTTTAAATCTGCCAGGACCTTGAGCATCATGCTGGCAAAGCCGTAGACTGCTCCTGTGGGCTCGCCGGTCCTGGTCAGCGAAAGCGAGGGCAGGGCATGGAAAGCACGGTGCACCAGAGCGTGTCCATCGAAAAGCAGAAGCAGTTGTTTTTGTGCTGGCATATTACTCAGTAACTGAAAAAATACTCAATTCGGCGTGCAGGAAGACTAGCTCTTAACATAGGGCTCTCTATCCAGGCATTATATCAGAAGAAAAGGGAATGGTGATACCCTGTCGAAGAGCTCTAGCTTTAACTTTCGGCTGCCGCTCTTCAAGAAATAAGAGCTCGCGGAGCTGTCGAGGGCAGGTGTAGAGGCGATGGTGATTGGAACAGGCACCATTCCTAGGGCTGAACTATCAGTGAGCAAAGAGCTACGCTGAACAAGCCAAACTGGAACTCCACATCTTGCCCTCTGGCTGGGCGGTGATAAAGTTCAACGGGCTGCTGGAGCAAAGCAAGAAAGTGGCAGCGTTAGTACATATTACCTGTTAACAGCTAATGGCGCAGGCCTGAATACTAAGGGTGCAGCTTCTTATATTTTGCCTGCAGTTGCTCTTTGGTTTCCTTATGGGCATCGTCGGGCACGCAGGCATCGACCGGGCAGACCTCTTTGCATTTGGATGCGTCGTAGGCACCCGTGCACTCGGTGCATCTGTTGGGATCGATGACATAGATTTTCTCGCCTTCGCTGATCGCCTGGTTCGGGCATTCGGGCTCGCAGGCGCCACAACTGATGCACTCATCGGTGATCTTATAGGCCATTTCTCTTCCTCCTAAATAATGTTCTTGGCCACGCTTTATTTCCCAACCCGTTTTCGGGTTTGCGGGAATTTCTTTTTCAAAGCAGCGGCGACGTGCTTGGGGACGAGGTCGTTGATATCTCCACCCAGTTCGCAGGCCTCTTTGAGCAAACTGGAGCTGAGAAACTGAAATTCTAGGCTGGTCATGAGACAGACCAGTTCTACATCGCGGTCCAAATTTTTGTTCATCAGCGCCATCTCAAACTCTCGCTCGAAGTCGGAGCTCATCCTCAGCCCGCGCACCATGACCTTGGCTTTCACCTCGCGGGCAAAATCAACGGTGAGCCCGCTATAGGACGTTACCCGTACGTTGGGCAGATGGGTAACCGCCTTCTTTATCAAGTCTACCCTTTCCTCGGTGCTGAACAATAGGTGTTTCGATGGCCTATCGTACACGCCGATGATCAGCTCATCGAAGAGGGCAGCCGCTCTATTGGCTATATCGAGATGTCCGTTTGTTACGGGGTCGAAGCTCCCGGGGTAAATAGCACTGGTCAAGGCTCACCCCCAGCGTATTGGTACACAGAGACACAGCTATCGCCATGGCGCAGATTCTTTATTTGTTGGAAATCGCCGTACCTTTCCTTCATGGGCATACGTCGGGAGTGTTCGATGACTATGGTTGAGTCCTCTCCAACCAGGCTTGAGGAGGAGAGCTTCTCCGTGGCGGTGGTAATAGAAGGATCAGCATAGGGGGGGTCGAGGAGTAGTATACCATATTTCTCTTTAAGGATGGATAGGGCCTTCTGAGCGGTCACACAGTAGACGGCTGCCTGTCCGGTGAATCCCGTGTGTCCGAGGTTCTCCTTAATTAGGGCGCACAACCTGGGGTCCTTTTCCACAAAATCCGTCCAGCCAGCGCCGCGGCTCAGGGCTTCGATGCCCAGGGCGCCGGTGCCGGCGTAAAGGTCGAGCACCCTTGACCAATCAGTAGCTGTGGATTCCAGCATATTAAAAATCGCTCCTCGGAGCAGGTCAGATGTAGGACGGAGCCCTGAACTTCTCAGCGATTTCAGGCGATGTCCTTTAGCTTTACCCGCAATTACCCTCATTATTATCGTGCCAACAATGTTCTATTATATCAGCGCTCCCCGTTCCGTCAAGTGTACCTCGGATTAGGTTGTTATGGGCGAATAGCCTGGCCTTTTCTTTCTATAATCGTTGTGAGTTTTTCCATGTTTTAAGGAACAGTAATTATGGCTATCCAAAACCGGATTTGGTATAACTTCATTGTTCTTCTAGCAGACTCTTCTTTTGAAAAGATCTGAAAGCGCGTCTACTGCGCCAACTAATCATGTACGACAATCTTGACAAAAATTAGTAAGAGTGTTACTTTCTTGGTTGACCATGAGGGGGATAATGAACTTATTTTCATCTAAGAATCTGCGATTATGGCTTGCTCTAAGCTTATTTGTCCTGGTAGCACTGACGGCGTGTGATAAACAGTTAGAAGTTACTGCCATGCCAGTCACCTCTCCGGCTTCTGGTAGCAGGCCTGTTATGCAAATTAGCCAGAGCAGTGGTATGATTGCGATTAAAAATCCTCCCGGGATCACAAATCTAATATTATGGGACAGCGGGCAGGCGGTCTTTGAATTGGATGGTGTTTATCGGGAAGCTCATCTGGCCCCATCGGTAGTGGCGAATCTGGTTGACGCTGCCGGGTTTCTTTACAATCTTGATAATTATGTATCAGCATTTCGTTATGTTGTGACGGATGCGCCATCTATCTTCTTAACTCTGGAGGCAGATCAGGGGCATCGTAAAACTGTCGAAGTCTATGGAATAGTCCTGGATAGCGAGGATTTCCAGGAGTCGGACTTTATTGACCCCTCAAAGATTGAAATACTGGAGAAGGTGCAAGCCTTCTGGAAAATAGTGAAAGACTCGCTGCCCGAAACGGCGCCGGTCATGCAGCCTGTTGAGGTAGTTGTTGATGGTTATCCTCCCTACGGCGTGGATGTGACAACCATGACGCTTTCAGATTGGCCTCCGGAATTGGAAGGCTATCTCCAGGGAGAGGCGGCACAACAAGCCATTCGAATGGCAGGGCTTGCCTCTGAAAAACTATATCTGATGGGAGGAGAAGCATATTTTGTGAGGGTCGTTCCGGTATTACCCATCTTGCATGACTATCGATATCGGTGGGAGCGTCCTCGTCACCCCAACGCTACCAGATACAACATAGATGACCCTAAATATGGCAGCCTTTATCGATTCTCCGGAGTCTCTCAAGAAGAGGTGGCCTCGTGGTATAAGGCTGCGATGCCTGAATTGGGTTGGATTATGATGAAGGAGGAAGGAGCCGACTTTCAGGCATGGGTCTTTGGAGGGTACGACGAATATATGTTGGAATTTCGCTTTTACCCTGATAAGTTTTACATTCAACAAATATTCGTGGAACAGAGCGTACCTCGCTATCCAAATAGTATTCTTGGAGGCTGTGCCGGTTCTTGGTGTCAGCTGCTAAGTGGGGTTACTTTGGATGAGGCAAAAGCGTGGTTTCATGAATACATGGGGTATCTGGGTTGGACGGAGAAAGATACAGGCGTTTATTCTCGGTCCGACGGCGACGTGACCGAGATTATACGCTTTGGATTTCGAACTGAGAGTGGCGGAATAGCAGTGAATATAGAGGAACATCAGCAGATTCCTCCTGCATGGTGGCCCTCACCTATTTCCACACCTACACCTCCTACGACATAGATTTAGTGGCGTGTTTTTAGCGCTGCTGACTCCTGTCGCGACGCGAAAATTTATAAGGGCGCACGTCCGTGCGCCCTACTATTTTCACGAAGCTTCCGCGAATTGTGGAACCGAATCTATCGTGATATACTTTATGGCAAATCCTGTGGTGGCAGCGGGGTAAAAGTGGCTAAAAAACCAAAAGTTCAGCTATACGATACAACTCTTCGAGATGGAGCACAGCGCGCTGGCATATCCTTCTCTGTGGAGGATAAGCTCAAGATAGCGAAACGCCTCGGCGAGATAGGTATCCATTTCATTGAGGGCGGCTGGCCCGGTTCCAACCCCAAGGATGCTGAGTTCTTCGCACGGGCTCGAAATCTCGACCTGGGACGTGCTGCGCTGGTCGCCTTCGGCAGCACACGCCGCGCCAATATCAAAGCGCAAGAAGACCCCAATCTGAATGCTCTAAAGAAGTCGGGGACAAGGGTAGTTACTCTGGTGGGCAAGTCCTGGGATTTGCACGTCACTGATGTACTGAACACCACCCTTGAGGAAAACCTGAAGATGATCTCTGATTCTGTCCGCTACATCAAGTCGGGCGGGCAGTCTGTTTTCTTCGATGCCGAGCACTTCTTCGATGGGTACAAGAGGAATTCCAGGCATGCCCTGCGCACCATCGAGGCTGCTGCTGAGGCAGGGGCAGACTGCATCGTGCTCTGCGATACGAACGGCGGGGCCCTGCCTGGCGAGGTAACTGCCGCAGTCAAAGCGGCGAAAAAGGTGGGCATCCCTCTGGGCATCCACGCCCATAACGACGGTGAGCTGGCGGTAGCGAACACCCTGGCTGCGGTTGAGGCGGGTGTTACCCAGGTTCAGGGAACCATCAACGGCTACGGGGAGCGCAGTGGCAATGCCAACCTTTGCTCGATTATCCCTGCGCTCAAGCTCAAGATGCGCATCGACTGCATCAGCGATGATAACCTAGCCAGGCTGACGGATGTCTCTCGCTATGTAAGCGAGCTTGCCAACATTATCCCCGACCCGCATCTTCCCTATGTGGGGGCCAGTGCCTTCACCCATAAAGCCGGGCTTCATGTCTCGGGCCTGATGAAGCACGAGGATAGCTATCAGCATATCAACCCGGACCTAGTGGGCAACCGGAGCCGCGTTTTGGTCTCGGAACTTTCAGGCATAAGCAACGTAACCTACAAGGCCAAAGAGTTGGGGCTGGATATCCCCAAGGGCGAGCGGGCCAGGGCGGTACTGGAGCAGATAAAGGCTCTGGAGAAGCAGGGATTTCAATACGAAGGCGCCGAAGCTTCGTTCGAGCTTTTAGTCAGGCGCACCGCTCCCGGTTACCAGCCGCCCTTCGAGCTGGTGGATTTCATGGTTGTGGTGGAGAAACATCGCCGCACCCCTATCGTTTCAGACCGAATGGAGGATATGCTTTCAGAGGCAATGGTCAAGGTCAGGGTAGCGGGTGAGGTGATTCATACCGCAGCCGAGGGCAATGGTCCGGTCAATGCCCTTGATGCTGCGCTGCGCAAGACGCTGCTCCAGTTCTATCCCAGCCTGTCGGCAGTGAAGCTGATGGACTACAAGGTACGCATCCTTGAGGAAAGCGATGGCACTAAGTCCCAGGTGAGGGTGCTCATAGAGTCCAGCGATGGCGAGCACGACTGGCGCACGGTGGGCAGCTCTACCAATATCATCGAGGCAAGCTGGATAGCCCTCGCCGATAGCCTGGAGTACTGGCTGCTGCGCTATGGCTTAGCTTCTTCTAAAAAACTGGCCAGGAGGTCAAGTTGACCCGGTTTATTCTGGTAAGGCACGGACAGACGGAGTGGAACCGCGTGGAGAGGTTCCGTGGCAGGGCGGACTTATCATTAGATGAGACAGGGAGGAGGCAGGCCGAAGCTGCGGCTCTCAGGCTGAAGGGTGAGCAGATAGCAGCCATCTATTCCAGCCCCCTCAAGCGCACTATCGAAACAGCCGGCATTCTTGCCGGGCAACTCAAGCTCCCGGTCCAGCCTCTTGAGGGTCTGCTTGATATAGACTTCGGAAGCTGGCAGGGTCTCTCCCCGGAGGAGGCAGCGAAGCAGGACAGCCAGCTCTACCAGAAATGGCTGGAGCACCCCCACGAGGTCCGCTTTCCCCAGGGTGAGACACTGGATATTGTCCGCCGGAGGGTAGTGTCTGGAGTCGAAGATGTTGCCTCAAAGCAGAAGGACCAGACCGTTGTCCTGGTCTCTCACAAAGTTGTGTGCCAGGTACTGATGTGCGCCATGATCGGTCTGGACAACTCCCATTTCTGGCAGGTGAGGCAGGATGTAAACGCCATCAACATCTTCGAGATGAGGGATGGCGCACCTCTGGTGATGCTGGTCAACGACACCTGCCATCTGAAGAACCTGGCTGCAGGATGAGCCCCTTGAGCATCGCCGAGATTATACAGCTGCTGGCAAAGGAATACGGCAGCATCACCTGGCGCTCCCGTGCCGACCCGCTCTCCGAGCTCATCATGACCATTCTCTCCCAGAACACCTCGGACCATAATTCCAGGCGTGCCTTCGACTCCCTGCTCAGCAGATTCGGAAGCTGGGAGGCTGTGGCCGGGGGCAGCGTGGAGGATATAGCGGAAGCAATAAAGCTCGGCGGACTGGCCCGGGTCAAGGCTCCCAGGATTAAAAAGATACTCGAGCAGATTCAGGTCCAGCGAGGCTCGCTGGACCTCATGTTTCTCAAGAACATGCCTGTTGCCAGAGCCAGAGCATGGCTGCAGAGCTTGCCCGGGGTGGGACCCAAGACTGCTGCCTGTGTGTTGCTGTTCTCTCTGGGGAAGCCCGTGCTGCCTGTTGACACACATATCCATCGGGTAGCTCAGAGGCTGGGGCTTATAGATTCCAGGGTCTCAGCGGAGAAGGCGCACGAGATTTTGGGCGATATGGTTCCTGCCAGAGATGTCTACCGGTTTCATATTCTTATGATTGAGCATGGTCGAAGGGTGTGCAAGGCGCAGCGTCCCCGATGCCGCGAGTGCGTATTGCTGAAGGGTTGTCCTACAGGCCAGATGTTGCTTGAGGCAGAATATGAGCAAGAGCGATGAAATACTTGCCTGTGCCCGTTCTCTTTTCGATGTAGTTGGCGTAGCCCGGGACCCGTCGACTAAAGACACCATCTTGATTCTGGGTCTGGTAACTACACCCGAGAGGGACTTGGATGATTTCGTGCTTGAGAAGGTGAAGGGCGGCAGGGAATCGTTCTGGCGCGGCTTCATTAGATATGCGAAACCCAAACTGGATGCCCTGCTCAAGTTCATTAAACAGCAGGGTTTCTCCGCTGAGCTCGTGGGCAAGCTGGGCTATTCTCCCAGCGGCAGACCCAACCTCAAACACCTGGCCGTCGCCGCCGGTCTGGGCAGGCAGGGCAAGAATACCCTTGTTATAAGCCCGCGCTTCGGCCCCTGGCTGAGGTTCATGGCTATCAGGACGAATGCCCCTCTGGCTCTGACCGGCCCCGGCGTATACGCTAAGGAGGAGAACCCTGACTGCAAGGCCTGCCAGCGGTGTATTGAAGCCTGTCCGGTAGCGATATTGCAGCCTTATCGCTTAACTGATACCGACCACTGCCTGGCAGCTATATCCGGAGAGCGCCGCGGTGAACTGGCGATTTGCGATAAATGTGTGGTAGTATGTCCTGTAGGCGAGCGAAAGATACCGTAAAACATTTTAGATAAGGGGAGTGCAGAGGGGCAAAGCCCCTTTGCTGGGGGGCTGGGGGTGTCCCCCAAATTTTTAAATCCCCCCGAGATTGGGTGATACAGGGGGTTGACGATAACAAACAAAGAGGTGCTCCAATGGCAAAAGTGAAAGTAGGAATAATAAATGTCACAGGCTATATCGGTATGGAGGTGGCACGGCTGCTGTACCAGCACCCCAAGGTTGAGCTAGCCACCGTTACCGGGCGCAGCGCCAAAGGACAGAAGCTGGGCGAGTTCTTGCCTCACCTGAGCGGCATCGACCTCACTGTAAAAGCCGACCTCGATAAGGTGGACTTCGTTTTCTCCGCCCTGCCCCACGGCGAGAACGTGGCTCCTGTGGTAGCCGCTCTGGAGAAGGGCGCTAAGACGGTCGACCTCAGCGGCGACTTCAGGCTCAAGGATGCTGCCGAATACCGGAAATGGTATAAAATAGCGCATTCAGCGCCGGACTACCTCAAAGAGGCGGTTTACGGCCTGACCGAGCTGAATCGCGAGCAGGTCGCCAAAGCTCGCTTGGTGGCTAACCCCGGCTGTTACCCGACGGGCGCTATCCTGGCGCTGGCTCCGGCGCTCAAAGAGGGCCTTATCGAGCCGGATATCATATTCGACAGCAAATCTGGCGTCTCCGGCGCAGGCAGGACTTTGACGTTGAATACTCATTATGCCGAGGCGGCTGAGAATGTCTCCGCCTATGCGCTTGATGGGCATCGCCATCTGCCTGAGATGGTGCAGGAACTGCAAAAATTAGCCCCGAAGTCTAAACTGTCGGTCACTTTCCTGCCCCACCTGATACCGATGACCAGGGGTATACTGACCTCCTGCTATGCTGCGTTGAAAGCGGGGAAGGTATCTGAAGGAGATAAGGGCAAACAGGAGATACGGAAGCTGTATCAGGATTTTTACCATGGCGAGCCTTTCGTCAGGGTGGTATCTGTCCCGCCGCAGACCAAACAGACCTGGGGCAGCAACCTCTGCCTGCTCTACCCCACAGTTGACATAAGGACAAACAGGCTCATCGTGATAGCCTGTATTGACAATTTGGTTAAGGGCGGAGCAGGTCAGGCGATACAGAACATGAATCTCATGCTGGGCTTCCCCGAGACTATGGGTCTGGATATGCTGGCGGTTTATCCCTGACTGGAGGAACTTGCAGTGACTGAATTATATGGCTACGTTGGAAAGATTCTGAAGGTAAATTTGTCCTCAGGAAACATCGCCCATGTGCCAACCGGCGGTTATGCCGACCTCTTCCTCGGCGGCCGGGGCATAGCCGCTAAAATCTACTGGGATGAGGTGCCGCCCCAAATCGCTGCATCTGACCCTGGGAACAGGCTGATTTTCATGACCGGCCCGCTGTGCAGCGTTCCCGGCTTCGCCAGCCGCTTCCAGGTTTGCGGGAAATCCGTTGCCACCAACCAGTTTTCCTTCTGCAACCTGGGGGGTTCCTGGGGCGCTCACCTCAAGTGGGCAGGTTATGACGGCATGGTGGTTTCGGGCAAGGCAGACAAGCCTGTGTATATCTCGATTGATGGCGACAAGGTGGAAATAAGGGATGCATCTCATCTTCAGGGTAAAAGCGCGTTCCAGCGCGAGAAGATGATTAAAGAGGAGTCGGGCGATTCCGTCCGCGTGCTCACAGTAGGCCCCGCGGGCGATAATATGGTGAGCTTTGCTACCTTTCTGGCGTCTGACGACTCGGTGGGCGCAGGCGGGCTGGCGGGGGTGATGGGCTCCAAGAATCTCAGAGCCATCGCCGTAAGGGGAGACAAGAAGGCTAAGGTAGCTCATGCAGATAAGCTTTCTAAGCTCAGGAGCAGGGTGCGCCAGTTGAGCGGCGGCTATGTCGAGCCATTGCTGGCTATGGGGATGTTGACGCCCCGGGACAGGCTGAAGAAGAGCTTCTGCCAGGGCTGCCCCGCCGGATGCGTGAGAGCAATCTACCGCAATCCAGATGGCTCTCAGCGAAAGTTCATGTGCCAGGCTGCCATGTTTTATGAGACCCGTGCCCAGCGCTATTCCGGGAACACCGATGCCGCCCTCAAGGCCACCGAGCTCTGTGACGACTACGGGCTGGATACCCGCGCCGTAGAGACCATGATTATGTGGCTGAGCAGGTGCCACAAGTCGGGGATATTGACCGATGAGCGGACCGGGATACCGCTTTCCCAAATAGGGAGCTACGAGTTCATCGAGACGCTGCTGCGGAAGATAGCCCATCGCGAAGGTTTCGGCGACACGCTGGCCGATGGTACCCACAAAGCGGCCCGGAGTCTGGGGAGCGATGCGCAGAAGCTGATCAAGGATTACATTACCAGGACCGGCGACAACGAGCTATACGGTCCCCGTTTATACATCACCACGGGCATCTTTAGGGCTGTAGAGCCGAGATTACCCATCCAGCAGCTTCACGAGGTGAGCGTGCCGGTGATGCTGTGGGGTGCCCGGCAGAAAGGACTGAAAGAGGTGCCGGTCACCACTGAGGTGTTGCGTGCCATGGCCAGGCGGTTCTTCGGCAGCGAGCTGGCGGTGGACTTCTCCACGTATGATGGGAAGGCGCTGGCGGCAGCCAGGATTCAAGACCGCGAGTACGCCAAGGAGAGCCTCATTCTGTGTGACCTTTTCTGGCCTGTCTACTTTTCCGAAGCCTCGCCGGACGGGGTGGGCGACCCGTCTATCGAGAGCCAGATTTGTGCTGTGGTAACGGGGAGGGAAATAGATGAGGCGGGTCTATACAAAGTAGGAGAGAGGATTTGCAACCTGCAGAGGGCTATCCTGGTGCGGGAAGGACATAAGGGCAGGGAATACGACGTCATAGATGAATATAACTTTACCACTCCCTTGAAGGCTGACTTCGGCAACCCCGACTGCATAGTCCCGGGCAATGATGGCGAGCTTTTCTCCCGAAAAGACGTAGTAGTTGACCGCGAGCAGTTCGAGCAGATGAAAGGTGAGTTCTACAGAATCCGCGGCTGGGACGTTCCCTCCGGCCTCCAGAAGAGAGCCAAGCTCGAAGAGCTTGGCCTGAACGACGTTGCCAAAACGTTGGAGAGGGAGGGCCTTCTGAGATAAAGTATCTAGCGATTTAGCTTTCTCTGTCAAAATCGCTGGTTTTGAACTTCTGTAGGGGCGACCCGTCGGGTCGCCCTCAAATGTCATTCCTGCCTTGAGCAGGAATCCAGGCGCTCTTCCTCATGTCTTTGCGAGGAGTCCGCCTCTGGCGGGCGACGAAGCAATCTCCGCATTATGCTGTGGTACGAGCGGGTTTGAAACCCGCCCTTTTTGTACAATCTCAATATAACCTCAGAATAGATATTGTCGCAAAGGATTCTTTAGTATAAAATGAGCAAGAAACCGTAACCCCCAAAATAACGAAAGGCAGAAATATTGACCACCAGATGGAAGCACCCCGGCGGGAAACTGAGAGAGCAAGGCGCAGCCAGCCTCTCCGAGCAGGAACTTTTATCCATTATAATATCTCCAGGGATTAAGGGCAGACCAGCGGAGCTAATCGCCGCAGAGTTGATTGAAAAGTTCGGCTCTCTCGAAGGAATGGCGAATCAACCGCTCGAGAGATTATTACCAATTAAAGGTTTGTCCGATGTGAAAATCACTCGCATTGCCGCGGCCTTTGAATTAGCACGGCGTCTGGCGATAAGAAAGAGCAAATCTCTGCCATGAAAAAACAAACAAAGCTCACTGAAAAAGCCACTCGCATCCCCGACACACGCGAATCGCTGTGGCAGGAGGCCATCGCCCAATATTTGCATGATGTTGAGAAACAAAACAAAGAGCAGGCACGTTCGCACCGCTTCGCTATGCTAGTTCAGCAACTACTTAGCGTTGAACCAGACTTCATCGCAAACTACATCTCCGGCATCGAACAGTCTCTCAAGGTCAAGCAGGAAGACCGTATGCTCAAGGGTGAAGCAGATAACCTCTTCGGCAATATCATCATCGAGTTTGAGGCTAATATATCTAAGAAGCGCGCCGAAGCCGAGGAGCAATTACGCCGTTATACCGCAATCCTCTGGTCTCAGGAACCGATCGACTCCCGCAAACCCTACCTATGTATCGCTACTGATGGGGTTCGCTTCGTGACTTATTCGCCAACACTCGCTCAGCCTACGGCGAAAGATATTGCCCCCGATGACGTGCGCCTTAAAGTGCTCGAAGATACGGAATGGACGAAACTTAAGCCTTATGAGGTTTACTACTGGCTGGACCGCTATTTCCTGCGCAAGGAGATTCTCACTCCAAAAAGCGAGACGATTGTGCGCGATTTCGGCGTGCGCAGCCATGCCTTCCAGACCACCACAAATGCGCTGCTCACCTTGTGGCAAAAGACTAAAGGATTAAGCTCTTTCGAGGTAATCTACAATAGCTGGGAGAAATATCTGCGCATAGTATACGGCAGCCAGGTTGCAGACGATGAACTATTCATCCGCCATACCTACCTGGCAACCCTGGCCAAGCTTATGTCGTGGATGCGCATCAGCGAAAGCACCAGCCTCCCTGACGACGCGCAAATCGTTGAGATGCTGGAAGGGCGATTATTCAAGGCACAGGGAATAGAAAATTTCATTGAGGAGGATTTCTTCTCCTGGCTGGCGCGCGGGGAAGCCGTGAAGGTCGGCGTTAGCACAGCGCGTTGGTTGTTCAGCCTGCTGCAGAACTACAACTTGCGCGAACTCTCCGAAGATGTTTTAAAATCGCTGTATCAGGAACTGGTTGACCCCGAGACACGCCATGACCTGGGCGAGTTTTACACTCCCGATTGGCTGGCGCACCGCATGGTCAACAAGCTGCTCGATATAAACCCCAACGGTTCTATGCTTGATCCCGCCTGCGGTTCAGGCACCTTCCTCTACCTGGCGATAAAGGAAAAGCGAGGCAGGCTGGGCGATTCCCAGAAAACCCTGCACCACATCCTCGAATCGGTTTACGGTGTGGACATACACCCTCTCGCGGTCATCGTTTCCAAGACGAACTATATCCTTTCCCTCGGCGAGTTACTAAAGAAGCGAAAAGGCACGGTTACAATTCCGGTTTACCTAGCCGATACAATCAAGCTGCCTGAATTGGTGCAAAGCCCGAGGATGGTGGGCACGGAATCGCTTGTGCCCCAGATGCCGGGCTACAGGGTTGAACTTGACGGGCACGAAGTCTATCTGCCCCAAATGCTGCTGGACGACCTCACACTATATGACCAGGCGATAGAGCTGGCGAAGGAGTACGCGCGGCAAAACAAGGGCAAGACTATTGCGCCGGAATCGTTCCGCAACTTTCTCAAGGCACAACATTTTTCAGGTAGCGCTGATACCGCGCTCGTTCAAGCGCTCTTCGTCATTGTCGAGACGCTAAAGCACTTCATAGATACCGACCGCGACACCATCTGGGCATTCGTATTAAAGAACAGCTACAAACCCCTTTTTCTCAAAGACAAATTCGATTTCGTCATGGGCAACCCGCCCTGGATTGCCTTTCGCTATATGGAACCCACCTATCAGACATTTCTGAAGCGGCAAATCACAGAGGAATATAGACTGCTCACAGGGCGTGGAGAGCTAGTTACCCACCTTGAGGTAGCAGCTCTCTTCCTTGTGCGTGCGGCGGACCTGTATCTCAAAAAGGGCGGAACCATTGCCTTCGTCCTGCCCCGGAGCCTGTTCAGCGCCGACCAGCACGACGGATTGCGCAAACGCACCTTCAAGCTCAGCGAGAACACGATACAGACCCTTCACTGGGGTGAGATTTGGGACTGCGAAAATGTTACTCCGCTGTTCAATGTGCCCGCCTGTGTTGTAATAGCAAACAAAAAAGAGCTTCCCCGTCCCTCGCTTTCCACACCTGCGGAACGAGGGGGAATGGGGGTTATTACAGGACAAGTACTGAGCGGGAAATTGGAACGAAAAAATACTTCGCTCTTGGAAGCTGAAGAGGCACTCACACTGGAAGACGTTGAGTTCTCACTTCACACACGAGGCAAGCGCTCTTACTGGGCTACAGAAAAGGGTAGAGGTGCACAACCATCGAGTTTCTATAAAAAGCACTTCGCTCAGGGTGCGACCATTGTGCCACGCTCCTTCTGGTTCGTACAAGTGAAATCATCAGTGGTCGGCTTCAATCCTGACCTGCCTCCGCTGGAGACCGATCCCAGAGCTATTGAGGAAGCCAAGAAGCCTTACCGAGATGTCCGTTTTGAGGGCAATGTCGAGAGCCGTTTTCTCTACGCCACACTGCTCTCCACCGATTTGCTTCCATTCGGGCGCTTGGACTATCGCCTGGTAGTACTGCCTATTGAGCCCGCCGGAGACCAATACAAACTTATTGACGCAAACGAAGCAAACCGACGCGGCTTCCTTCACCTGTCAAGTTGGCTGGAAAGGGTCGAAGGGGAGTGGACAAAGCTACGAAGCGCCAAAGCAGAACGGATTACTGCACTTGGGTGGTTAGATTACCGTCACAAACTTACGTCTCAGAACCCGAAAACGAGGTATCGGGTAGTCTACCCACTGGCCGCAACGTATATGTGCGCGTCCACTATAACAAGCGTGCCCAGCAATTTCCCTACATCAGGACAAAATGTACCTATCAGAGGTCTCTTGATTGATCACGCTCTCTACTGCTTCGAAACGGATGATAAGAACGAAGTCCACTATTTAGCCGCAATTCTGAACGCCCCTGAGATAGACGCCCGGATAAAGCCTATGCAAGCCCGTGGATTATTTGGGCCACATGACATACACAAGAAAGTTTTAGAATTCCCCATCCCCCAATTCGACGGGAAGAACAAAGGCCATCAGCGTCTGGCTGAGTTGGGCGAGGAGTGCACCAACAAGGTGGAGCAGTGGCTGGACAGCGGTGGTGCAAAGAAAATCACCAGTATCGGCAAGCTGCGCTCTATGGTGCGCGAACTGCTTAAGGAAGATTTAGCTGAAATTGACGAACTGGTCAAAAAGATTCTAGGATAAAAGGGGCGGCTAAAAAAATCTGCTCTGGGCATGGTTGGAGCAGGTGCTCCAACCTACCCATGATTCGGGAGGTTGCGACATGGTGAGTAATTACACCGCTAAATACACGAAAATAAGCTCTGGCTATATGGGCCAATTGGTGGAGTGGCCCGAGGTGATAACCGAAGGCAAAACATTGGACGAATGCAGACAACTGCTCAAGGACGCGCTGCAGGAAATGATAAAGGCATATCGGCAACAGGGTAAGGAAATCCCCCTCGGCGGTGCTCTCCTGGAGCAACTACCTGTAGTGATTTAGCATGTCTGTAAAGCGAAGCGACCTGATTAAATATCTGGAAGAACATGGATTCAACTTGCTGCGTGAAGGCAGCAAACACTCCATATATACTAATGGCACCAAAACAATACCCGTTAAAAGGCATCGAACGCTCGATAGAATAACAGCCAACGAATTGTGCAAACAGGCTGGATTGATTGAAGCCAAGGTTTTAACCCCGGGGAAGCCAAGATTATTCATCGCCCTGCGACATTTTCCTCTATCCCCCTCTCTCTAACTCTCTCCCTCCGGGGGCGAGAGGAAAAGACGGGGCACCTGGATTCCCGCTTGCGCGGGAATGACATACGGAAGGGCGCAAGGCCTTGCGCCCCTACATTGCTTAATCTCATCCCCCGTTTTCATTTTGCAATTCTCTATCCCATCATTTTTTCTGCGTTCTCCGCGACCTCTGCGGTTAATCGCTCCCCTGCGACATCTTCCCCTTGACAGCATAAGAACCTATGTTCTATTATTGCCCCATAATATCGGGACTGCGGGTACGCAGCTCCCGATGCAATTCAAGAGGGGCAAACGGCATCTACTGAGCCGCACAATCGTAGGCTGACTATTGAAGGCTGATCGCTTATCAAGAGGAATCTGATAGCTAGCCGGTCAATGGTCTGCTCTTTAGGGTTTCTTTTCGGGGTGAGGAACGATTTTCTCAAGCTCCGAAATCAGCTTTGGTAGGTCTTGATTAACTATCTGCCAGAGTATATCGAAATCCACAGAGTCATATCCGTGAATCAGTCTGTTGCGCAGGCTTACAATCTCAGACCAGGGTATATTGGGATGGCGAGCTCGTTCGGCTGTTGATACACGGCTCGTAGCCTCTCCGATGACTTCCAGTAAACGAACCAGCGCGAGGTTAAGTTTGCGATCCCTGTCAAGCGAACTCCGCTTCTTGCCTAGCACCATCTTGTATGCTTCCCTGGCATGGTCAAGCATGTCTTGCAGGGACACAACGTCTTCACGCCGCGACATACAGTGCCTCCGATTCGGCTAGTACCTGTTCTCTGAAGTAGCGGCTTAGGAATTGCGGCGTATTCAGGTCTACCTTGTGTCCCAGAATTTGAGAAAGTTCCGCCTCTATGCCAAAGAAACTCAGGCCTGGCACATGCCCCGGCTCGAACTCTACTAGAACATCTATATCGCTGTCAGGTCTGAAATCTCCACGGAGAACCGAGCCGAAAAGCGATAATTTACGGATATGGTTCCGCTGGCAAAAGTCTGCGATCTTCTCTTTAGGTAAATCGATGGTTGTTTTTTTCATCACTCTACCCCCGCTGTCGCTATTTTGCTGCTCGCAGGTGAAGCTTAAGCTGTATTCTACACTATGCCCTCGACAAAACCAAGGGCACCCCTGATTCAATTCAAAGCCGCAACCTGCATCTGCCGAGCCGCACGATTGTGGGCTGACCGCTGAAGTTCCAGCTTGATTGTACCTTCAGCCTGGTCTATCAGATTGCCTTTAGCTTCACTTCCGCTCCGGGCCAGGTCTCGATGAGGTCTGTGGACTTGACCAGGTTCATCCCGGCATCGGCAAAACGCTGGAATGCCTTGTCTGCTGCGTCGGAGTAATCGACCACGCCGGGCACGACTATAGGCGAGGAGCAGTCCTCCAGGATGTATACTTTTCGAGCGAGCGACTTATCTCCGGCGAAGATATCCTTAAGCAGGCTTTCGATAGTCCAGGCCAGGCAGTGACTTTTCGCTTCGCCAGTGATGATAATCATGTCGCTGCTATGAAGGGTCTCAAGTAGCTTCTTGTTCTTCGCGGCGTGAGGGATCGGTTTGCCAGTATACATCGTCATCACCTCTGGCTCGAATATCGAGTAATGTTCCGTCAACGGGTTGTCGTTGTCAAGGGAAAATGTCAGGGTTTATTGTTCAGCGATTTTGTCAGTAAGGTTGCCATAATATCATCGTAGTCATTACCATCGCTCCAGGCTGTGACG
>JACWAE010000056.1 GCA_014874385.1 Dehalococcoidia bacterium
CTCCAATACCAGGTTCAATGTCTGTAGTCTCCCTTGCTCTTGCTGTGTCAATGTCAGTCCTCTCATGACTGACATTATCCCTTAACAGTTAGCTACTGACGTAATCGTATAACAACGACATGGGCTGTAATTCAATCTGTACCAGCATTACCGTTTCGGAGAAGGGGGATCGGAAAAGATGGGAAATGCTTTAAGTGAGACATTTTTAAGGGCTGCCTGCACTATAGTGGAGGTACTGTTCTGTTTAGGATGATGCGCAGGTTTCGATTTTCCTAGCATTCGCCGTAACCACATCTCGCCAACTCTTATACGGAAAATCAGCTTTAGCCACTTCTGCGGGTGTCTTGTTCTTTAGGGACTCGTGAGGGCGGAAAAAGTTATAGTGTATCAGCCAGCCATCCATAAAAAGCTGTGCCGTTTGCTTATTGTGCAAGCCACGCATGACCTTTGTACGAGCCTTAATCGTGCCATGAAATCTCTCAATCAGGTTATTACTACCCCCCACCTCAAAGGGGCTTCTCTGCTTATGCTTGGTATCAGCCCCGAAAGTTAGCTCTATCCCGTCCAGGTAAGCTGCCAGCTTATCCGTGTAGATGATTCTAGGGACTTTCCTGGCACGCTCCCACGCTTTTTGCATGAGTGCTTCGGCATCCTTTGTTGAGCGTGTGGTAGACATATGAGAGGCTAAAAGGAAACGGGTTTCATCGTCTATGATGTCCCAAAACCACACATCCTTGCCTTCGTCTATCTTCAAAACCGTTTCATCGGCTATCCAAACCGAGCCTACTTTCAGATTGGAGAATTTGGCTTCGCTAACAGCTACCTTTGTGAAGCGTACTACCCATTCATAGACTGTGGAATCGGATGGGTAAACGTGATAGATATTGTCTAATTCCCTACGTATAGCGTCAATCGAAAGCCCCGAATAAAACAAGCTCATTGCTTCCGCTATCTGGTTAGGCGGGTATTTCATGCCTTCCAGAGCGTTGTTGCCAGCGAAAGCACGCCCACAATCACGGCATAAGTAATACTGAATATTGCCTTTTCTAACTCCGTTCTTAACCACGTTCTTTGAACCGCAAAATTTGCACATTACAGTACACGTAGAGGTGTAGCTAACCTGTTCAAGGCTGGCTGTGCACGGACTTTTGGAAGTAAAAGCGCATGGTTTTTGAAGCAGAGTACAGACAGGTTTAACTTCGGAATAGTGGCCAGGATGAAAATCGCAGTTTGTCATTTTACAATACCGATAATCAAAGCTGCGACCGCTATGAGAAATGTTACTACCTGAATTGCCTTTCCAGTCCACCATTCCCCCCCATCTATCACATTGAGGTAGGCAATTGGGCAAACTTCAGATTGTTCTAGGGTGCTAGGTATAGCAGAACCGTTCGGTTCGTTTTTTTTCTGGAGCATGAGAAAGAGTGTCCACTTCCCGATAGGAATATCTAATGGATTCTCATACTTGAAAGGTTTTAGTACTTTTAGAGGTCTCCCAATATCATCTTCAAATTTGTCGCCCTCAATGTGAAACGAAGGCGGGAAATCATTATCTGGGTCAAAATTTTGTTTTTGATTGGATTCTTTAAACTGTTTTGATTTTCCTTGCTGAAGGAATATCAACCCTGTAGTCCATTTTTCGGTTAAACCCTTAATTTTCAGGTGTACCACGATTGTAGAATCATCAAAGTATGGAACTAAATTAAATAGCGGCCATCGTCTATGCCCCGTAGCCCGTGCCCAGTATTGAGCTTCTTTTATATCACCATTATAAAACTTTGGCATTTTTTCTCTCAGCCTCCTGAGAGGCATTGTAACCCTACTTCTCATGGCTGTCCACCTCTTCCGAACAGTAAGATAGTGGAAGCCATATTGACAGGAGCTATGCATCCGGCTATATTATAGCCTAAGTACTAAGGTGCTGGATTTAAGTTAATAAAACCTATCTCCGAGCCATCTCTCCTAAAGATTTGAACCTATGGAGAATGGCCGACAGGGTATCGTGGGAAACGGCGATGCCTCCCTTTGGAAAAGGAGAGCGGCTTGTGTGATGTTCCTATTGTATTGCGCCTCCTTTCGAGGCGCTTTTGATTTTTGTTTGAGGGTGTGCAAGTGAGGCAACAGAAATCCATCTCTCGGGGCTGCAAACGCTATGCCTTGTCAAATTGGCATTTTCTTTTATCGGTTTCCCTGATACTTGCATGTTCACTTCTCGCAATATCCCTCGCGGGCTGCTCACAGGGAGCCCCAAATGCTGCGGCAACAAATACACCTGGTAGTTCCACTACATCTTCTGGAAATGTATATTCAATTGCTATCGTTTTGAACGGTGAGCAAATAGCTTCATTTACTAAAGACGATTTGCTCAAGTTGGAGCAGGTCTCTATTGAGGCTGGCGGAATTGAGCAAAGCGGCCCGACCCTGCTCTCTGTATTGCAGCTGGCTGGAATAAGCGACTTCAATGAGGTCACTGCCTACGGTTTAACTAAAGGGCGACTTGCCACAGCCGAACTTACACTGCAGAAAAGCCAAATTGACGAAAATGTTGTGCTGGATATGACTAACCGGGATACTTGCAAGCTGTGCGGTATCAATATACCTCAGGACAACTGGATAATTGACGTGAACAAGCTGGAGGTTAAATGAACTCCCGCATTGTCTATATAGGCATTGATGATACTGATATACTGGGCGGCCCGGGCACCGGAAGAGTCGCTAAGGGGCTGGCTCAGAGCTTGATTAAATTGGGGCTGGTGACATCGTTGGGAGTAAGCCGTCATCAACTTCTGGTGGATGACAAGATAAGATATACTTCTCATAATAGCTCCAAAGGGCTAGCCCTGAAAACAGACAGGTCAGTTGCAGAGCTTCGTCAGCCTTGCATTGACTATATGCGGAGCTGTTTTCAGCCCGGTTCCGATCCCGGACTTTGCATTTGTCCTGAGTCTCAGATAAATGAGGAAATTTTGCGATTCGGGAAACTGGCATCTACCAAAATATTAACCAAAGCTGACGCCCTGGATTTGGCTGCAAAATATCATATCTTTCTGGTGGAGCTTGGGGGTAGCGGAGAGGGTATTATCGGAGCCTTGGCCTCAGTTGGCCTGAGAGCTGGCGGAAATGACGGGCGGCTGGTTGATTTGAGGGGCATTAAAGAGATAAAAGGTGAAATTTCAGTAGGCGAAATTATTGACAGAACTGATATTATACGAGTGCAGGATGAAAACGGAATTCAGCTAAATGGAAACGAATTAATAGACAGTATGGACTGGATAAGGCCTTCGCTGGTTGGTGGACAGCCTGTATTACGTGTAAAACCAGGGGTTGCCCAAACAGGAAAACCAATATGGGTGCCATCAGAACAAAAGCACAAAAAGGGAAAAGGAGAGCATATCAATGAATAATAGAGAGAGGTCGCTCATATTCCCTGATTTCAACAAGCGCATATTTGGTCTTTTGCAAAATGGCACTGTGAGAGCCATATTACAGATTCTTTTTGTCTTGGGTATGGGGTTATTAGCCACTGTGGGCAAGAAGATTCATCCGGCCATGGGTATTCCCGGCAGCAGCGCAGTTTTTTGGCTGGTCCCTCTAGTGCTGGGCAGGGCTATAGTTCGCCGAGACGGAACAGGTGTATTTATGGGTGCCAGTATGGCATTTTTTGCCATGCCCATCGGCCTTAACAATGCTTTCCTTCACAACTTTGCACTCTATGGCCTTACCGGCTTTGCTTTGGATGTTGCTGCCAGATTGCCGAAGATAGACATTACCAAATGGTATGGAGCTATTATTTGTGGCACGCTGGCCCACATGGTAAAATTCGGTTTCATCTTGGGGGCGAGTCTTTCCAGCTCTATTGCCAAACATTTCGTTATTGTAGGCATAATGCAATCGTTTGCTCTCCACCTTGCTTTCGGAATAGCGTCTGGGCTACTGGGATGGATTGCGTATCGTATTTATGATTCGGCAAAACGTAAAAAGCCTCAAGACAGGTCATCAGTTTAGTAGATTCCCCCCCAGAGCATCCTGCAATTTCTGTGATGCGCAGCGTTGCACAGCTTTTTGAACCCTGTTCCCAATAGGAACAATCCTTTCACGGCTGCCCTTTCCCATTACCTTGACCAGACCCTGCTCCATATTCACATCCTCAAGCTTAAGCCCAGCCAGCTCAGAGCACCTGAGCCCTGTGTCGAGGAACATCAAGATAATCGCGGTATCCCGTGCACCAACAGAGGTGTAAGGGTTGAGACAGCCTAACACCTGCTCTATTTCTTCTTGAGAGAGTGTCTGCACCAGTAATTTAGGCGTCTTGGGTAACCTGAGATTGGCCAGTTCGTTCGTTTCCATATAAACCTCGCGCTGAAGCCAGGAATAGAAAGCCCTCAGACTTCTCATGAAGCCTTGTACTGTGAATGGCGAAAGGTTATTGACTGTGGCCTTACCGTTACCGTCCCACTTCTGCTTTTCCTGAAGGTAGATGATGAACTCTCTTACTTCCTGAATGCGAGCGTCCCTTAGCAGTGCACTACCGCGGCCTTGCAGGAATCTTTCAAACGTGCGCAAGGTATCTGTGTACCAGGTAATGGTTCGTGGGGACTTTCCTTCGGTGCGGTTGAAAGTATCGTAGTATTTGATAAGGTTGTCGAGGTATGTGTTATTCTTGTCCAAATCTTCCCACCGCAGATTCCATCTCTTCAAGGTCATTTTGGGCTCCTTTCGTCTGCAGGTCAAAAATCGTTGACCTGACATTGATGTGTTATTGAGCCTGACATGACCCCAGATTGATGTGGAGTCTGGGTGTCGAAATTTGTCTGATAAATGCCGAAACCGCTCAAATCGAGCGGTTTCAGATTCGGAATATTGCCCTGGTGAGCGGTGTGGGACTCGAACCCACGACACCCTGATTAAAAGTCAGGTGCTCTACCACTGAGCTAACCGCCCAAACTTCTTCTGCAAAAGGCAAATCGCTGTGCCTTTGTCTGATTTTACTCGACTATTGTATCTCAGTCAATGTTGAGTAATGCCTGCCGAATTTGTTATTATACATAGGAACCGTTGGAGTAGATATATGGCTGAGCTAGTTGATGGCGTGAGCAGAGAAGGAAAGGCGAACGCAGCCATGAATGTCGTCGAGGTCTCGCGGGTAAACAAGTCCTTCAAGGGCATCGAGGTAGTGGACAACGTCTCCTTCACTATTGGGCAAAGCGAGATATTCGGCATGGTTGGACCCAACGGCGCTGGGAAAACAACTACCCTCAGGATGCTCATGGATATTATTAAGCCGGACTCCGGCGAGATAAAAATACTCGGTGAACCTATAAATGAGGGAACAAAAAACCGCATAGGCTACCTACCTGAGGAGAGGGGACTCTATAAGAAACTCACTGTCTCTGAGTCGCTATCCTACCTGTCGGCGCTCAAGAACATGAAAAGACGCCTGGCAACAGAGAAGGCAGAGGAACTTCTGAAGCGGGTAAATATGCTGTCCCACAAGGACAAAAAGATTGAGGAGCTGAGCCACGGCATGGGCCAGTTGATACAGTTTGTTGCCACTATTCTGCACGATCCGGAGTTAGTGGTCTTCGATGAGCCCTTCGCCGCCCTTGACCCCGTAAATACCCAGCTTCTGAAAGAGTTGATTCTCGAGCTGAGAAGCCAGGGCAAATCGGTGATATTGAGCACCCATATGATGAACCAGGTGGAAGAGCTTAGCGACAGAATCCTGATGATAAACAAGGGTCAAGCGGTGCTCTATGGCAGCCTGACCGAGATAAAGTCGAGATACCGGAATAACTCCGTGTTTCTGGAATGCGACCGCTTGCCCGAAGGCTTACCTGGAGTGGTCGGGAGTAAGGCTCATGGCAAGTATACCGAGATATTTTTGGATGGGCGCGTATCGCCTCAGGAGGTGCTGAGCGCCCTGGTGAGCAGCGGGGTGAAGGTTGACCGCTTCGAGGTGTCAACGCCTTCGCTTAATGAGATTTTCATTCAGGTGGTGAAAGAGGGCTGATGAACAAGACCTTCATTATCCTGAAACACGAATTCTGGAAGACTCTGAGAAGCACGTCTTTCATCATCTTGATCTTAGCCTTACCCGTGTTGGCGATTCTGGGAGTTGGAATATATCAGGGGGTGCACCACTGGTACCATCCCGCTGCCCCGCAGGAGGAGAAGATCGGCTACGTAGACCATACGGGGATGTTCGGCAACTTCACAACCGGGTCTGGCGTTCAGTTCGTGTTATATACTGATGAAGAAACGGCCAAAGATGCCCTCATCGCCAAGGAGGTCAAGGAATACTTTGTGATACCCACCGACTATCTTTCCACCGGAGTTATTACCAGATATACCACATCCAGGGAGGTAGTTCCTTCTACTAAAACCACCGCCCAGATTACCGACTTCTTGCTCTCCAACCTGCTCGCGGGAGAGGTCAGCCCCCAGGTATTGGACCGGGTCAAGACGCCACTGCTGCTGGCATCGGTCCGATTAAATGAAAGCGGGGAGATAGCTCCGAACCAGGATGTAGTCAGCACCTACGTCGTGCCCTTAGTCTTCGCCACATTATTCATTATTTCTATCATGTTCTCATCGGGCTTCCTGTTCCAGAGCGTCACCGAGGAGAAGGAGAACAGGGTGATAGAGATACTACTCTCCTCTGTATCATCAGGGCAATTGATGGTGGGGAAGGTGCTGGGCCTGGGAGCTGCGGGACTTATTCAGATTGCTGTATGGTTTATAACGTTTGTAATCTTCTCCCGGGTAGCCCCGGGTATCATACCGGCTTTAGGCGCTCTCTCTATTCCTGCCAGCCTTATTGGCTGGGGGCTGCTGTACTTCGTCCTGGGTTATCTTCTGCTCGCCGCTTTATCTGCCGGCATTGGCTCTATTGGTGCTACTGCCAGGGCAGGGCAAGGCTGGTTGACCATACTTACAATTCCTGCGATAAGCCCTATCTGGTTCAACCACTTTATAATCGGCAGCCCTGAGGGCGCCGTATCAAGGGCTCTCACCTTCTTCCCGCTCACCAGCCCCGTAGCTTCTATGATGAGACTTGCTACACATGCTATCTCTGCCTGGGAGATCGCGCTAAGCCTCATTATCTTAATAGGCTCGATTGCTCTGACTATGTGGGTTGCCGCCAAGGTGTTCCGGGTATTCCTCCTCATGTATGGCAAGAGGCCTGCCTTACGGGAGGTAATCAGGTATGTCAGGGAAGCATAGAGGGCTATATGCTAGACCTGCATCTGCTGGGTCTGTTTTCCTGCTCCTTCCGCTCGCTGCGGATGTTATCATCCGCAGCCATGTCGGGATCCAAGGAGCAGCGAATTTGCTCCCCTTTTCTAAGGGGGTAAGGGGGATTATTGCCCCGTTCGTGGTGAGCCCGTCGAACCATGAACGGGCTGTTCACCCTTCGACAGGCTCAGGGCGAACGGGCGAGGGCATCTCGCCTCTACATTTGGGGACACCTCCGAACCCCCAGCATCCGCCGTAGGCGGGCTGTGACTCGAAAATCACTCTGACTCCCCGTTAATAAACGATGCGCTCTACAGGCTGTAGCCATGCAGAGCTCTTTCTGCTATACTTCTGATAATAAATTCTTTAGAGAACAGTTCCTAGAAAACAATTATGGAGCCTGCCAAAGTAGATTGGGAAAGGGCATTATATTTGTTTGCTGGGTATTCGCCAATATAATTGCTTACTATATTTTCTGATTTGTAGTCCGGAGTACGGCAGAGGTGCGCCGGAGATTAGCCCCCATCGTCTAGTGGCCTAGGACACTGCCCTTTCAAGGCAGAAGCAGGGATTCGAATTCCCTTGGGGGCACCAAGCTTCTATAGCTTTGACCTGAAGCTAACTTCTTTGAGCGTTTAGCCGAATGCTTAACAATTTGCTTAACAACGCTAGCTTCCATTAGCCTTTTCCCACCCACCCAAACGACTTACTGACGCCCCTTGCACAAGTATTTTGATATGCCTTGAGGCTCGACAGCCTTCAGATTTTGACGATAGGGCGTCTTACTATCTTTAAAAAGTGACTTATGCTAGGCTTCTTGCAGCAGGGCATGAATCGCAGTAGAATATGTCACGCGTATGGGATTGTTGTAAACCCTTTTATACTGGAATGCGGTATGATAGGTAAATAACCCTCTTTATTTTGTGGCAGTGTACTCTAGAAATTTAAATATTTCGAGGAAAATAATTGGCAAAATCGAAATCAGAACAAAAAAAGAAGAAACCGCTGAATGAGATGGAGGATATACACGTTGGTTTCGTGGAAAATCTAGACGCCACGAGGTTATTCGTCAGCAATTTGGCCCCAGTAGTGAAAAAACATGATATCGACTCAACCGAAAGGGATAAGGCAATCTTTAGAGAACTCGATAGGATTTACGACAGAGCAGAAAGAAGAAGCAAGAAAGGCGGAAAAAGACAGCGTACAACCGAGCTTACGCCAGAGGAAGAAGAGCAAGTAACTCGTTTGTTCAGAGATGTCGGAAGTATGGGGGAAGGCCAGTCTGAGTTGTTATATAAGAGTTCATTTGTAATGCTCATATCTTATTTTGACTTCCTCATCGCAGATTTGGTTCATTATTACTATCAAAAATATCCAGGGAGCTTGACCGGAAGGGATATAGGCATAAAGCTGGCTGAACTGAGGATGTTCGATGATTTGGATGATGCAATCGAGTTTGTTCTTGATAAAGAGATTGACTCAATCTTATATGGGAATTTGGAAAGTCAAAAGAATTATTTCAAAAATATCTTAAAAATCGACTTGAATGACGAAGCCATAAATTGGAGCAAAATAAATGAAGCTATAGAGCGTAGGAATATAATCGTGCATAACAAGAGCTTGGTCAACAGGCGCTACCTAAAGAATGTAGACCCATCTCTCCTTATTAGGGGTAAGAAGAGTCTGAAAGAAGGGGATACAGTAGGTGTTAATGAGCGATATTTTTCAGATGTAATTGATGAGATATTTATCGCGGGGTCAATACTCATCCAGCTCTGTTGGCGCAAATGGTCAAAAGACAGTATTGAGGATGCAGACGGTACATTAGTTCAAGATATCTACGATTCGCTTTCAAAGAGTAAATGGGCATTGGCTGAGAGATTAGGGATATTCTCTAGACGTTGTGACGTTTCTAGTTCGGAGGTGCGTCTATATTTAGATATAAATTATTGTCAGTCGCTCAAGTGGCAGAATAAAAAAGTGACGTTAGCCCAAGAACTTAAGAAATTCGATGTGTCGACTTTAAGTCCTCTGTACCTTTTAGCAATAGCGGCATTGAAAAGCGACCGAAAGAGTTTCTATAGACATTTGAAAAAGGCAATAATTGTTCATAAGGACAGATTAGACAGGCAAGCATTCACGGAGTGGCCATTGTTCAGGGAAATGAGGGCAGACCCAAACTACGAGGATAAGATACAAAAAACATTGGCCTCTGTTGCGGATGAGGATTAGCATAACTGGGATATCTAGTACTATGGCTACCCCAACAGTGCCTTATAGTGCTTCATGCAATCCTCAAAAGTCACTGACCTAATGTATCGCTGCACCATCTCTAAACCTTCTTTTTCCCCCGCCTCAAGCAGTAGTTTTCCCTCATTTTTCGGGGTATGATAGCGGTGGCTTCTGGAGGAAGGCGTGGACTGCCTTTGTGTCGCTATCATTATTCTGAACTGGAACGGGGTTGAGGATACCCTGGAGTGCCTGGATTCCCTGAAGAAGATTACCTACCCCAACTATGAGGTTATTGTGGTCGACAACGGCTCTGAAGGAGATGATGTTAAAACTTTAAAGCAGGGTTTTGGAGATTATGCTCATATTATCGGGAATGACAGGAATTACGGGTTTGCCGAAGGGAACAACATCGGTATCAGATATGCTTTGAATGCTTTCGACCCTGCCTACCTGCTGCTGCTGAATAACGATATGGTGATTGCTCCTGACTTTCTCGGCGAGCTTGTCAGGGTAGCTGAAGGCGAGGCCAGAGTCGGCATTGTTGGCCCTAAAGTCTATTACTATGACTTTGAAGGCAGAAAAGACGTTCTCTGGTACGCCGGCGGAAAAATCAAGCGCTGGGGCCGGTATGTTTACTGTCATATAGGCGGGGACAAGGACGACCTGCCGCAGTATCAGACCATAAGCAATGTAGATTGGGTAACCGGGTCAGCTATGATGATTAAGCGCCGTGTAATTGAGGAGCTGTCTCTGCTCAATCCCCGATACTTCTTTGGCAGCGAGGATGTGGAATATTGCATCAGGGCGCGCAAACATGGCTTCAAGATTGTCTATGTGCCCGGAGCCAGGGTCTGGCACAAGGTGGGGAAGTCAAGAAATAGATACGCCGCGAGCTCGGGCTACTTCTTCAATCATATTTTTAACCACTACCGCCTCATTCTGTGGAACTTCCCGGCTCCTGTTTGTGCCTATCATTTGCTGCTCTCGCCCATATATCTGCTGAGCGAGTTGAAGTCTTACCTGATGAAGTACAGCACTTAAGGCTGACTGCCCGTGAATGTTGCTCCGTAATTTCCCCGACTTCTTCTCTTTATTCAATAGATTCTCCAGCGGGACTAAAGTACTGTCTTGTAAGGTACATAAATGGGATTGTCATGTCTGCCTCATCGCAGCAGAATGTGCGCGGACAGGTCTTTTGTGTGGAGGCTTGCTGTGAATCATGAGCCTTGTGCGGAGTTATACAACTGCTCTAAGGTTAAGATGACACCCCTGATCAGGGTTCTATTGTGCTGCACCGCTGCTGAGGCTATGGAGTCCATCTGTGCTAGCTGCGAGCATAAGCGGGCTGAAGGCGGGCAGGATAATAGTTATGTGGCTCCTTCAGGCCGCAAGGTTAGGGTAATAGTAGAAGATGAGGCTGAACCGGTGGCAGGGGCGTCGATGAGTTCCAATTCCAGGACTGGATTTCTCGCCAGTTAGCGGAGGCTATAGTGAAAGAATCAACTCTGATACTCACATATGCGGGCATGGGCCTTGCTGTAATGATGCTGGGCATGATTGTCTTCATTCAAGGCACTATTCTGGAACACCCTGAGCAGCAAGCCAAGCTCGGCCAGCGAGTAAGAACCATAGGCACGGGGCTCTTCGCTATCGGGGTCGCTTATGTCATTGGCTGCCTTGCCATGGCGATAGCACAGCACTGACTTCCCAGAAGGAGAATCTAGATGAAAGCTCGGGCTATTACGGCCGAAAACACGGTGTTCGTAATAGTCTCGTTCGAAGGCAGGGACCCCTACTCCCTGGCTGGCGGGTTGGGTGTCAGGGTGGCGAATTTATCAGAGGCACTGGCGGACATGGGCTTCCCCGCCCATGTCTTCTTCATCGGCGATCCCAAGCTCCCCGGTGAGGAAGTATATCAGGGGGGCAGATTGGTGCTGCACCGCTGGTGCCAGTGGATAAGCCGGTATCACCCCAACGGCGTCTACGACGGCGAGGAGGGCAAGCTCAATGACTTCAACCAGTCTCTTCCTGCATATATAGTAGAACATGTGGCAGCACCGGCAATATCCCAGGGCAAGCTGGTGGCTATCCTGGGCGAGGAGTGGCAGACCACCGAGGCGATGTGTCGCATCAGCGACCTCCTCCATCAGCGCGGCCTGAGGGATAAAGCGATACTATTCTGGAACGCCAATAATACCCTGTCTTTCAACCGCATCGACTGGGGGCGTCTGAACTATACCACTCGTATCACCACAGTCAGCCGCTACATGAAGCACATTATGTGGGGCATGGGCTTGAACCCACTGGTCATCCCCAACGGTATCCCTAAGAGATTGCTCCAGCCTGTGGAGGAGGATAAGGTCCAGCAGCTAAGGCAATGTTTATCCATCGATGGCGGCACGGTGCTGGCCAAGGTGGCCCGCTGGGACCCTGACAAACGCTGGCACATGGCCGTGGAGTCTGTAGCCAGGTTAAAGCAGCGGGGCCTGAGGGCTGTGCTCCTGGCCAGGGGCGGCCTCGAGCCACATGGGTCGGAGGTGCTGGGCAGGGCCAAGTCATTGGGACTGACTGTATGCGAGGCC
>JACWAE010000057.1 GCA_014874385.1 Dehalococcoidia bacterium
CCCGAATACAATTTGGCCATCCGGTGAGTTCTTTTCAAGTTAACGCGTTCAAGCTAGCAGATATGGCTCTCGATATCGAAGCAGCGAGAAATTTGCTCTATAAAGCATGCTGGCTTCTGGAAAAGAAGCGTCCTTTCAGCGTAGAGGCTGCTATGGCCAAGCTGTACTGTTCTGAAACCATGCGCAGATGTGTCCAGCAGGCAGTGCAATTGCATGGAGGCTACGGGTTGATGAAAGATTTTAGAGTCGAAAGACTCTATCGGGATCAACGGATTCTAGAGATTGGAGAAGGAACATCGGAAATCCTGCGCATCGTAATAGCTCGCCATATCGGCGTTTCGGGAAGAGGAATGTAGGAGGAGGAAGCAAATGGAACGTAAAAAGCCAAAGCGCGACAATAATCTCGGCAGTACTGGGTCTTCTCGAAAATGGTCAGCAAAATCTGACGATTTCCTTACTGACTCGACTCGGCTGTCCCAAACCGCCAGACCCGAAGAAAGTGAGTCTCTGGGTGATAGGCTCAGGAAAGCTCGCGAAAAGCGCGGGTTTACTCTTCAGGAACTCAGCAGCCGGACTGGAACAGACGTGGATACCTTGAAACGCATGGAAGAGAATGAGATGATTCCTCCTCTTGGTGAACTGGTAAGGCTCAGCAAAGCTCTGGAGACCAAGATGAGTTATTTTATCTCTTCCGGTGTCGACGAACCCATGTGCTTAGTGCGCGCAGACCAGCGTAAGCCTGTTTCTCGCCGTGGTGAAAAAGGAATCGAACGGTATGGCTACTCTTATGAATCGCTAGCTTCGGGGAAAGCGAATCGAATGATGGAGCCTTTCATAGTAACCCTTGTACCCACCGAGGCGGCTGAAACTTCCACGCATGACGGACAGGAGTTCCTTTTTGTTTTGGAGGGTCAAATGATGGCCCGTGTTGGTGATCGGACTGAATTTCTTGGGCCTGGTGATGCTATCTACTATGATTCCAATAATCCGCATTACGTCAGATGTGTCGGGGAAAACAAGGCCAAGATACTGGCTGTCATTTATCCTGAGCGTCAGTAGTTGCTCGTCTAACCGACGATGATATCATCCAGGGCTCGCTTTGGTACATGGTGTATCCCTTTGCTATCACGCCAGTACTTGATATCCCCATCATTCCCGACGGTCTCGAGCACTACGGTTTCCTTGGGCTTGCCGAGGGCCAATACAAGGAGAATCTCATATCGCTGCGGTATATCCAGAGCCTGACGTAGCCCTTGCCTCTTGATGCCACCGAGAATGCATCCCCCAAGACCTTTCTCTGTTGCGCCAAGAAGTATGCTCTGTGCAGCTATTCCGTGGTCACAACGAAGAGGGTGGCCTATCTGCGTGTCCTCGAGTATTATGATATATGCTGACGGTCTTTCGCCTTCGGAGGGACCAGGCCAGTCTTTTAGATAGGCGGCCCAGGCAAGATGTGAAAATATCAGAGCATTCTTCTTCGGGTCGCAGGAAAGTATATATCTAAGCGGTTGTAGATTGGCCGCTGACGCAGACTGTCGAGCAAGGTCAACAAGCTCTTTCAATGTATCATATTCCACGACGACTTCCTGGTAGAAGCGCCGGTAGCTCCTATTCATGAGTATCAGCTCTCGTATCATATTAGTTCCCTCAATCATGTTACGGATGTGTCTCGGTTATCCAGGTATTTGGGGTCGAGTTAGCCACAGAACTAGCGGCGCGGAATGCATGATAGTGCATTCTCTTCGGTGAAAGAGAAGTCCATCTGCCTCTTCCTTCGCAAAAGCGTGGTAAAAGGTCTTTTCCTTGTTCTATCTACTTAATATCCTGAGCTAGAGGCCGGCTATACAGACGCTGACCACATTCATAGGAGGGATGCCTCCCATATTATGGGTCAGGCCGAACTTGGGGTTCTTTATCTGTCGGGGCCCGGCTTTACCCTGAAGCTGCTTATACATCTCGTACATCATGCGCAGCCCTGAAGCGCCTATAGGGTGCCCGAAGCACTTAAGACCGCCGTCGGGCTGACAGGGCAGCTTCCCGTCCAGGTCGTAAAACCCCGCCTCAATATCATCCCTGGCTTTGCCCCGCGGCGAGATGCCGAGGTCTTCATATATGGTAAGCTCAGTGATAGAGAAGCAATCGTGCACTTCCATCATGCTTATCTCTTTTCGAGGGTCCTTTATCCCTGCCTCTTTGTAAGCCCTCTTGGCGGCATGAACGGTAGTCTCTACATGAGCATAGTCCCATTCGCAGCACATCATCTCCTCTCCAGAGCTCGCAGCGATCTGGAGCGACTTAACGTACACCGGGTCAGCCCTGAATTTCTTAGCGATGTCTGCCCGGCAGACAATAGCCGCCGCAGCACCGTCGCTCACTCCGCAGCAGTCGAATAGCCCTAAAGGCCAGGCCACAATAGGTGCGTTCACCACATCTTCTATGGTCACCTCGCGGCGCAGGTGAGCTTTGGGGTTGAGCGCTCCGTTGTGATGGCTCTTCACGGTTATTCTGGCCAGGACGTGTTTCCCCTCTTGAGGGGTGAGCCCATACTGCGCAAAATACCTGGTGCCCATCATGGCGAACATCCCCGGGGGGGTATAGTTGGGGAAGGCGAATCTATGGGATGTGCCTACTTGTGAGTCAGTTTGAGGAAGACCACCGTAACCCGTATCTTTGAGTTTCTCCACACCGACCGCCAAAGCGATATCAAAAGCACCGGAAGCAACGCCATAACAAGCGCCCCTCAAGGCCTCCGAGCCGGTAGCGCAGAAATTCTCAACCCTGGTTGCAGGGATGAAGGGCAGCTTAAGTGTGATAGACAGAGGGATGGCTGATTTCCCCACGGATGTTTCCTCGTAGCAGGTGCCAGACCAGGCGGCCTGGATAGCTTTCTTTTCGATGCCCGCATCTTCGAGGGCCTCGAGGAAGGCCTCGACCATCAATTTATTGGCGCTCTTATCCCATCGCTCGCCAAACTTGGTGCATCCCATGCCAATGATAGCGACCTTATCCTTTATACCTTCTGCCATGGTTCCTCCCTTTTGAATAAACCTAAAATAGGCCTCTAGGCTCGAATCGGTGTTGCTTTCCAGAAGTAGACACAGAGACGGCGTGCCAGATCGTGGTATTTCCTGCGAAAGCTCATCTCCACAGGCATACCTACCTTGAGTGAGTCGAGCTCGCAGTCATTCAGGTCGAACATCCATCTGCCGCCACCTTCGAAGTCAACCATGCCGTAGATGGCGGGTGGGCTGGGACTGAAGGCCAAAACATCTCCGGTATAGGTAAACAGGTGTCCCCTCTTGTCGGAGAACCTATAATCGTCCATCTCATTGACAGCCCCACATTTGGGGTTAGCACATATCTCCTGAGGTGGGTATTGCGGCGTGCCGCAGCGCTTGCACTTCGACCCGCAAAGACCCAGGAGCCACCTGCGTTCTCTCCACAGAATTGTCATCTGGGTGGGGCCAACTTCCTCACCGCGGCCGCCAGTATCTATGGGAAGCACTTCGCGGAAGGTTACGTATTTCTCATAAAGCCCCAGGTCCTTCTTAGAGTCAAGGTGCTTCTTTATGGCCCTTCTATCTTTTATTTTCTTTATGTTCTTTGTTACCTCGAGGAGCATGGCGTCGCTGCCGTTTCCATAGCTGGCAACAATGATCTTGTCTCCGGCCTTGGCCTCTTCAAGAGCCGCCACCAGTATCATGAGGGGATAAGCGGTGCCTGTATTGCCAATAGAGGTAAACAGATGGTCTTGTATCTGGCTACGCTCAAATCCCAGATTCTTGCCAATGCCTGCATGGGCTCCGATATAAAGGCAGGGGTAAACCACTTTGGCGATGTCCTGAGGCTTGAGGTCGTACTTCTTCATCAACCCAGAGATAGCTTCAGGGATGAACTTACTGTAACCTTCGTCTCTGATCCATCTATCCTCCCAGGTACGATTGAACTTGTCCTCCTCAGACCTCCAGTTGTCTGAGAAGTCATAAGAGAGAGAACAAGTGCCTTCGATGCTGGCGATGACTTCTTTGTCACCCAGCAGCAGGGCAGCGGCACCGTCGCCGTAGATTTCCTCCTGATAGCCACCGGGCTTTCCCAGGCGGCAATCGGAGGCACAGACCAGGACATTCTTGGCTGAGCCAGAAGATACAGCGTCATAGGCAGAAATCAGTGCTCCGGTTCCAGATTTGAGGGAGGTGGCGAAATCGGAGGTCCTAACCTCGGGGCGAAGGTCGAGCGCTGTAGCGATTATCCCTGCATTCTGCCTCTCTTTGTAGGGTGTGGTGGTGCTGGCGAAGAACAGGCCGTCTACCTTATCCCGTTCGAAGCCGTTCAGACAGTCCACGGAGGCAGCCACCGCCATGGTAAGGCTGTCCTCATCGTAGTTTGCCACCGCTTTTTCGCCCGGAAGCAGCGAAGCTGGATTCAGCCACCCTAGCGCCTGATAGATAGTCATGCGCTGGATGCGGTACAGTGGTACGTAAGCGCCGTACGATGTAATTCCTACCACAATATACCCTCCTTTCTCTGTTTTCGATTTACTTTAAAATTAAAAATTAGTCCTGAAGCTAGTATCTGACAGACTTGCCATACTGCTCTCTCAGGACTGTTTTCAGGACCTTGCCCACCGCGCTGCGTGGCAGGGAATCCACAAAGTCCACCGACCTGGGTTTCTTGTAGCTTGCCAGATGCATCTTACAATACTCTATGACCTCCTGCTCGGTAAGCTGCTCTTCAGGCTTGCACACCACCACCGCCTTGACAGATTCGCCCCACTTATCATCATGGACACCTATTACAGCACACTCCAGTATCTTGGTGTGCCCATATAGGACTTCTTCGATTTCAGCGGGGTATATGTTCTCCCCTCCGCTAATAATCATGTCCTTCTTTCGATCAACAATATAAATGTACTCTTCCGCGTCCTGCCTTACCAGATCGCCTCCGTGAAACCATCCGCCCCTCATAGCCTCCTCGGTAGCCTCAGGATTCTTGTAGTACTCTGTCATTACCGTCGGGCCGCGGTATGCCGCTTCACCAACCACACCCACAGGGACGTCATTGTCATTATCATCGACAACTCGTATTTCGATGAAAGGCAATGGCTTGCCCACCGATGTTTCCCGTCCCTCGCTTTCGCTAGGCCGGAGGCCTGAAACCACAGGGCTCATCTCAGTCTGGCCAAACATATCGAAGACCCTAATGTTAGAGAAGTGCTTCCTGATTTGTTTGCGGGTCTCTGTAGGCAGTATTGCCCCTCCGGAAACCCAAAGTTGAAGGGAGCTCGTGTCATATTTATCCAGGTCAGGCAGCATAAGGAGAAAGTTGGCCATGGCTGGGATCAGTAGGATTGCAGTGACTTTCTCCTTTTGGATGGTCTCCATGATGTTGACAGGATCGAAAACCTCCGTAGAGAGTACCAGGGTGGCCCCCAAAAAGAAACATATCTGGGAGAAAGCAAAGGCTGCCAGGTGAAATATGGGAGGAGGGGTGAGGGCAATAGAGTCTGATAAATCGTGAATCCCCGGTTCGGAGCCAACCCACATCGCTTCTAGCATACACATCACTACTTCGTTCTTGTGGGTTAGCACGGCGCCCTTCGGCCTGCCTGTGGTTCCCGATGTGTACATTATGAAAGCTGGGTCCTCTTCTTTTATCGGAATGAGCGGTTCGTTATCGGGATACTTTGCAATCCAGGTCTCATAATGGAGCATCTCCTTTACCGGCTTATCGGTAAGGGAAATATATTTCTTTACCTTGGGAAGGTCCTTCCTGATATCTTCCACAGTATCCGCGAAAGCCTCTCCCATGATGAAGGCCTCGGCATCGGAGTTGTCTACTATATATGTGAGCTCTTCCGGATGGAGGCGGAAATTGAGGGGCACGGCCACTCCTCCAATCTTCGCCAGCGCAAAGTAGGCTTCCATAAACTGGTTGCAGTTATAGGCAAGTATGGCTACTTTGCTACCTTTCTTGATGCCGAGATCCATCAGGCCATGGGCCAGTCTGTTAATGCGCGCATTGAACTGCTTATAGGTCAATCGGGTATCTCCGTATATCATAGCCTCCCTATCCGGGAACTTGCGAGCACCACGAGCGACCATCTCCCCTAAGAGTAGTCTCTTTCCCAAGGCCATCTCTATGGCTTGCTTGCCTCTCACCGTCACCCTCCACCAGAATTTGCCTGAAATCGTCTTACTGACAACAGGTGTATTTCTCAGCCTCTATTATTCTGTTGGCGATGTCTCTTCTAATCTGCACACCGTTTACAGGGATAAACTGCAACGCCTTTCCCAACATATCCAATTGACTCTTCAGCGTATCCCCCGACTCCATTGCAGCCAGTAGATGGCGAGCATAGTTACCTACTTTAAGCATTGCATCGTTTACATAGAGCTGCACCATGTCTGTCTTCGTCTTGGATTGCTCCACGCCGACAGACTCGATGGACTTGAAAGCTCTCAGAAGGCCACTTTCCATAGCGTATACCTCCTGGGCTATGTCGGCCAATAAGCCCAGAACCTCCTGCTGCTCCTCTATGGCCATTCCATACTTCTGCGCTGCAGTTCCACACAAGAACACAAATATCTTCTTTGCTCGATCTACGAGCTTGTGCTGGTATTCTAGACAGCTTTCATTTGCGCCAGGAGAGAGAGGCTTCATGGTTGACAGCTTGTCTTTGACATTTTCCGCCTCTGTGAAAAGCGGTATCTCGTTCTTCAATCCTTTCCTCATCAGCCATCCCGATATAATGACCCTGTTTATCTCGTTTGTCCCTTCAAATATCCTGAACACTCGGTTATCACGATAGATTCTCTCGGCGGGATATTCCTCAATAAAACCATAACCTCCATACATTTGAACAGCTTCATCTGCAACATAGCTAAGCATTTCAGAAGCGTAAACCTTGTTGATAGAACATTCTATGGCGTACTCTGATATGCTTTTCGCTGCACGCCTGCCGGCATCATCGGCGTTTCGGTCAACTGTTTCAAGGATGGCATCTACAAGTCCTCCGGTTCTGTATACCATGCTTTCTGCTATGTATATCCTTGTTGCCATCTCAGCTATCTTGTGTTTGATTAAGCCAAATTGGCATATAGGTTTATTGAACTGCACCCTTTCTTTGGAATACTTTACAGCATTCTCCAGCGCCAGCTTAGCCACGCCTACGGATCCGGCAGCAAGTTTGAATCGCCCCATGTCCAGGATATTAAATGCCACTGCATGCCCTCTACCGATTTCAAAAAGCACGTTCTCCACTGGCACTTTAGCACCGTCGAGGAATATGGTGCAGGTAGAGGAGCCGCGAAGCCCCATCTTTTTCTCCTCGGCCCCAGTGGATATGCCCCCGAAACCTCTCTCTAAGATGAACGCAGTCATCTTATCGCCACCAACCTTAGCATAGGTGAAGATGATATCAGCGAAGCCTCCGTTGGTGACAAACTGTTTGGTGCCATCTAGTTTGTAATATTTGCCATCAGGTGACAGGACTGCTGTGGTTTTTATCGACATGGCGTCTGTGCCTGCACCAGGCTCGGTAAGGGCGTAAGCTCCAATCTTTTCACCTCGGGCTATGAAGGGAAGGTATTTCTCCTTTTGGGCCTTATTGCCGAAATATATAAGTGGTTCCGAGCCTATCCCGGTATGGTCGTTAAGAGTTAAGCCAAACGAACCTGCTGCCGAACAGTGCTCAACAATTAGCAGGGCAGTTATCATGTCCATTTGCGAGCCGCCGTATTGTTCTTCTATCTCAGCTCCCAACAGCCCCAATTCCCCAGCCTGGAGCATGAGTTTACGGCTCAGTTCCCAGTCTTTGTGCTCTAGCTTCTCTATGTTGGGTGTTACCTCATTTTTCACAAAGCGCTCCGTGGTAGTGATTATCATCTGGTGCTCTTCATTGAAATCTTCAGGCGTAAACACCTCTCTGGCAGGCACATCCTCCAGGAAAAATGAGGCACCTTTTCTGATCAACTTCTCTTTCATAGCTTCCCTCCTCGAATATTTTATTATTGTTATATATAGGACCTACTTCTTGATATGAGTTCGTGTGTTGTTGAGAGCGAACTCCTTCTCGTTTTGAGCGTATTCACGGATAACCTTACATGCCAGGGCGGCGTTTCCCTCCTCAATATATTTTACGGCATCCTGGAAATACACTACATTTCTTTTGAGGTCCTCTTTCCTTCGAGCCAGAGAGGCAAATTGGATACGGCGCGCGCTTGGCTCCAAGTCTCGGAGTAATCTGGCCAGCAAGGGGTCTTTGGCTGCCTCAATCTCGACTACAAAAAATTCAAAAATAGCATTATAATAATCATAGGTATCACCCTTCAGGGCACAGGCTTCTATTTTACTCAAGGAACGGCGAATTGGTGTAAGATCCTTTCTGGTCCTGTTCTGGGCGGCCTTTCTGGTTGCTAAGGCTAATAATTCTATCAGAATATCATAGAGGCGGTCGATGAAGGGAACTGATAATTCGCTGACCTTGGCACCGCGGCGGGGTACAAGCTTCACCAATCGCTTATTTTCCAATATACGCAGTGCTGCCCTGATCGGCCCTCTGCTGACGCCAAGCTCACGTGCCAGTTTTGTTTCTAAGATTCTCTCTCCAGGAGACAATTGCCCTCGGATTATTCGATTTGATAGATATTCGGCTACTTGTTCATCAAGATTTTCTAGGGGCTTAAATTTCACTTAGAGAAATCCTCCGACAATCTAATCCGGATGTGAATATATATGACATTTTGTAAATTGTCAACAGTTGACAGTCATTCTATATATTGATATTAGCGTCGCAAATCATCGTGGCAGGAATTATCATTCAAGGGGTTTGTATGGCTACCATAGATGCGCAGCCAGCAGGGGTTTTCGATTATGTAATCGTCGGCTCTGGCTTCGGGGGAAGCGTTTCTGCCATGCGCCTGACTGAGAAGGGCTACAAGGTGCTTGTTCTGGAGCGAGGTAAGCGCTATCGCGACAAGGGCTTTCCCTTCAGCAACTGGCTGGTATGTAAGTTAGTTTGGATGCCCGTGTTGCGTTGTTTCGAGATATGGGAGTTCAGCCCCATGGAGTGTGGACCCATTCTTCACAGTGCAGGAGTAGGGGGTGGAAGCCTCTGTCCCACTAACTAGGCGTCTTTTTGGGGCCGGAGGGAGAAGAGGTTCCCGACCCTTACTTCGGTGGCGAGGGCCCGCCGAGGCGAGGATGCCAGCACTGTGGCGGATGCATGGTAGGTTGCCGCAACAATGGGAAGAATATGCTGACTAATAACTACCTATATCTCGCTAAGAAAAGGGGCGCCACCGCTAACGTGGTTTGGCGGCAAAGCCCAGTCCCAGCTCTTTCATGGTTTTCTGTGTGGGCTTGCCGGTGCCAGGGTCCCATCCGTACTCAGCGTACGCGCCGGAGAGTAGAACCTTGACGTCAGGTACGGTTCCTGCGGCACCGCCGTTGTCCAGAGGCTTGAGCAGCACCTCGGGCAGCCGGTCGTCGGCAACCGTAAGGCCGCGACGAAGGTTGAGCACTCGCTTAAGTGTGACAATACGCTTGCCCATCGTCAGCAGGTCATCCAGCTTGAGGTCCCAGCCTGTAGCACTGTTCAGCGCCGCCAGTAAATTCTCGACGCCGGGATTCATGAACTGGCAGAGATTAATCGAGTTGTATAGGTTGCGCCAGGCCTGCTGACGGGCGGCAATGCGTCCCTTCTCTTCGGATGACTCCTGACGCTCGCCTGGGATCATGCCCAGTTCGATAGGAGGTCGCTGGCCCATGTCCACACCGTACATATCGCCTTGCATGTGGCTGGCACCGCACGGTGATAGAGCGTAGGTCACAGCCATGCCAGCGAACGCTCGCGGATCGTGCATGGGAAGCTCCAGTCTATTGACACACGCTGACAACTCAGGCACGCCGAACCGCCTAGCCAGAGCCGCACTTCCTTCGGCTAGAACGTCGCCGAAACCCTGACGGCGGGCAATCATCTCGATCAAGCGGTGGCTGGTTTTGATGTCGCCGTAGCGAATCTCAATGCCGCCGGTCTGCTCTTTGCTGATGATGCCCCGCTCGAACATCTCGCAGGCCAGGGCTATAGTGGCGCCTGTGCTGATAGTATCGAGTCCGTGCATGTTGCACAGGTGTCCGGCGTATATCACGCCCTCCAGGTCGGCAACCATTGCCAGAGAACCGAAGGCAGCGATGGTCTCGTATTCGGGGCCATCCGCCCTGTCCAGAGCGTAGGCGGGGGCGCGGGTCTCGCGGCCACAGCCTATTGGGCAGCGGTAGCAAGCGTATCTTTTGACCTGGTATTTATCGACCATCACAACACCCGAAAGGTCGGTGGCGGTCTCCCACTCGCCCTGCTGAAAATAACGTATGGGCATGTCTCCGTACATGAGCAGGGTGTCAATGCTTCCAGCCGTGCCGGCCATCCGGAAAGCCATGGCTACCATATCGTCATCCAGGTTAGCAATAATGTCGCGGGCTATGGCCTGGAGACGCTCGGGGTCGGCCAGAGGGACCTTGGCGGAGCCGCGTACCCCTATGGCCTTTAGCTTCTTTGCGCCCATGACGGCACCCATGCCGGTGCGGGCAGCAGCGCGGCCGCTATCGTTCATCACAGCAGCCATCTTGACCTGGTTCTCGCCTGCTGAGCCGATGCAGGCCACACGAGCCTTTGGCTGGCCCAGCGCCTGTCGAACCTTCTCCTGCGTAGCGTAGGAATCAGCGCCCCAGAGACCGTTGGCATCGTGAAGCTCGGCTTTGCCCTCGACTATACTAAGCCACAGCGGCTTGTTTGCCATGCCAGTGAGGACGATACCGTCGTAGCCGGCGAAGCGCAATTCAGGGCCGAAATAGCCCCCAGAGTTAGACTCTCCCCAGATGAGTGTAGCTGGTGAGAGAGCACACACGCTGTAGCGGCCGGACGAAGGCATGGCGGTGCCGACCAGTGGTCCGGTCATGAAGACCAGCGGATTATCCGGGCCCAACGGGTCGGTGTGCGCATCGACTATATCATAGACCAGACGTGCCGCCAGCCCGCTGCCTCCTGCGAAGGCGCGAGCATATTCTTCACTTAAGGGTATGTCCCGCAGCTCAGTTTCGCTCAGGTCAACGCGCAAGATTTTCCCCATATACCCGTTCATCCTTAGCCTCCTTCAAACGCCAGGGCACCATAGCATATGAGCACCTCCACACTTTACATTCACAGATGCTGGAGCACGTTCCAAAGTGCTAGTTGAAACAGATGCCTAACATACCGGGAGTCTTTAGGGGGCCTCCAGCTTCTGTCCAAGGAGCGTCTAAAAATCAACAGTTCGGCCGTTGTAGGCGTAAAGGAAAAGCTGGCGCAATTCGTCATACGAGGGCGTGCGGACGGCAGTGACTATCTGCGTGTCATTGAAAGCATCGTCTACCATTTTGTCCAGCCGCTCCTCGTAGGCATCTCGCTTAATGCCGGCTTCGGCGACGCTGACAGGGTTGCCAAGCTTATGGCACAGGTTGCGAACAGCATCGGCCAGCTTACGCGCTGCCGGCTCCCCCCCCTTGTCGGAGCAGGCAGTAAAAGCGGCCATCTGCGCGAAGCGCTCGGGCGCTTCGCGTGCCCCAAACTCGATGGTGTAGGGAAGGAATATGGCAACCGCACGGCCGTGAGGTATGTGAAATACTGCGCCCAGCACATGCCCCATGGCGTGGGCCATTGAGGCCATGGCATTTCCGAAAGCTAGGCCGGCGCAGGTAGCGGCATTGTGCATCTTCTCGCGCGCCTGCATATCGGAGCCATCAGCGTAGGCACGCGGAAGGTATTCCAATACGGCGCGAGCTGCTTCTATGCATAGGCCGTCCGTGACGTCGGTGCGCCATGTGCAGGTGTATCCCTCAACGGCATGGGTCAGTGCGTCTAGGCCGGTGTCGGCGGTCAGGCGAGGCGGCATACCGGCAGCCATCTGGGGATCGACAATGGCAATGTCGGCGGCGTTCTCACGATTGCCCAGGCCCATCTTGCGTTGAGCCTCGGTATCTGTGAGGACTATGCCCCAGGTGACCTCAGCGCCGGTGCCGCTGGTCGTGGGGATAGTTATCAAGCGAGCTTTTTGACGCAGGCCCAGGTTAATGAATGGGCTGATTGCCGCCGGCTCCAGGTCTGGCCGCTCGTACAGGATCCAGATTGCTTTGGCGGCATCCATGGGGGAGCCACCACCCAGCCCCACGATCCAGTCAGGCCCAAGCTTTCGTGCAAGCTCCGACCCTTTGAGCACTGTCTGAACACTGGGGTCAGGCTCAACCTGGTCGAACACGTGCACTTCGATCCCTGCCTTGTCCAGATGGTCTTTCACCTTGTTGAGCAAGCCGGCCTTCACCAGATTCACGTCGGTGACAACTAAGGCATGTTTGCCCTCGAGTTCGTCGAGGGCATCGAGCGCTCCCTCACCAAAGACGATCCGCGGTGAGACGAAATACCACATCTCGCCAACCTCCTTCCGACAATTTCAGTCTCCGAAGTCTGTCGGTACCTTGGCGCAACAGGAGACTATCTCCTTGGCAGCTTTGGGGTAGCGCATGATTTTCATCATGTTGCCCTCCAGCTTAAGTTTGCGAGTCATCATACCTTGGATGGGGTCAAGTTTACCTTCGATGACCTTGCGCCATACAGCCGCTGGGGCGCGGATAAAGAATTGAGCCTTGCGCTCATCCCTGGTGGCAATCATCGCTGCCCCGGTGCACTTGCCATGTAAGAGGCCGAGGAACATGTATGTCTCCTTGGAAAGTGTTGCGTCAGGTTCAGCGATGAAGATGAAGTCGCCCTCCCAATCCTTGGCAGACTTCTCGTAGGAGTCGCTGGCGTTGAGCTGACGGCAGAGATCCTTGATCCATTCGTCGGACGGGAATTTGAATGCCATGTGTCTATCTCCTTTCTCTAAGATTTCTATTCAGTTGAACACCCTCAGCGCGAGCCGAGCACAAAGGGCATGAAGCAAAGATGGGCGAGAAATTCGCAGTGCATTATTTATATCACTAGCCGAATGGTGTGTCAATACAGCCGACGGGGCGGAAAGAAGTCTTTGTGGAGCTGCAGCGGTGGGAATCCCTGACCCCGAGCGCCCGGGAAGCGAGAGGATAAAGGCCTTCATCAAGCCCAGGGAAGAATACAGGGGCAAGCTGAATGCAGATGACATTATTGCATATTGCAGGGGAAAGCTCCCCGCCATCGCTGTGCCTAAATATGTGGAATTCAGAGACGAGATGCCCTTGACTGTGACCGAGAAAATATTTAGAAGAGCATTAAGAGAGGAAGAGATCAAGAAGATGAAAGAGCAGGGTTTCGTTTCGTCTTTCATGACCGGGAAAATAAAACTGGACAAAGGATTGGCGGCGAGGATTATCTCGCTGGCTTATAAGAGTGGAGCTCTAATCGAATCGTTTTATAAGGTTGATACCGAGTGGCCCGATGAGATGTCGCCCCAGAGATTGGAAGAATATAAAGCGCTGGTCAAAGGATTTAGAGAAAGGTTGAAAGTCTAGCCAGAAGGGCATTAGTAATGACCTCTAAGTGAAGCGTACCATTGTTTTCACTGCTTTATATTTCCCTTTGTGCAGGTTGACCTCAATCATCTTGCGGTAGTCTTCCAGAGGGAAGATATGGGTGGCCATGGGTTCAAGAGAGACTTTCTTCTGCTTCACCAAGTCTATGGCGATCTCGAAGACATGCTCTTTCTTGCCGCGTAAATCGGTATATCCGAAGCAGTAAACACCTTTTATGGTCTGGAGTTTGAGCCACAAGGGCGTAAGGTCTATCTTTACCTCCTTGCCTATTCCCACCACGCTCAGTACCCCGCCTGTCCTGAGCACTCTCATATCGGCGTTAAGGGTTTGCGTACTGGCTACAGTATCGAATATCTTGGTAAAGCCACCCATAAGTATCTCCGGGCCAAGCAATGGTTTGTATGCCTTGGCTCCGGTGAGGCGCACCGTGTGATGCAATATATCGCCATCTGTGATCAGGTGGTTTGCGCTTGCCTGAGAGGCCAGTTCGGCATGGAACCGTGAGGGTTCCGCCACTGTGATAGGGCAGCCTATGCCGAGGGCGCGTATTGACTGAATAATAAGGTTGCCTATCACGCCTCCGCCGATGATGAGCACCTGGTCGTCGGGGCCGGGCATATTGTCCAGCACAGCCTGAAGCGTTACCGAAAGCGGCTCTATCATAGCGCCCTCTTTAGGGGATACGCATTGAGGCAATTTAAAAATCTGGCTCTTGTGCGCCACGAGATATGGCGCGAAGCCACCACCCAGGTCACGAGAGATGCCGATAAACAGGCCCGGAGAGATTTCACCCTCAGCGAAGTTCTCGCAGTTGGCAGGCCTTCCCATGCTGCACGCTCTGCATTCTGCTCCGATTCCCCGCGTAGCACAGCCCAGATGGGGAGCTACGGTGACTAGCTCGCCCGATTTTATGCCCTCGACATTTTGCCCCACCTCCACTACCTGGCCGCAGAACTCATGCCCGATGGTGCAGGGGAATGAGGTGAAAGGTGAAGCTGCCGGCGAGTCCTTCAGAAAGATGAGGCTGACGTCGCTGCCGCACAATCCGCACATAAGCGTCTTGATTTTCACCCAATCGGGGGAGGGCAAGACTGGCTCGGGGACATCGACAAGCCGTATTGTGGCCAGAGGGCCCTGATAGTAGAGCCTTTTGCTCAGCCTGCCCAGCACACTCAGCACAGCAAACTGGGGAACTGTGATGGAGAATTGAAGGGCTTCCATGATTGCATAAACCCCCTCTGGCTCCCCCAGTCTTGGGGTGAGGGCGCACAGCCGTGCGCCCCTACATTTGGGATATGCCCTGTTTTTATTCCCAGACGCAGACGCTGCCTGCGGCGTCGCAGCCCTCCATCCATACACTGTCCAGCACGGCCAAATCGGGCGGTACAATGTGCACTTCGGCGTCGACAACTACGTCCAGTACTGCTGGAAGTCCGGAGTTCACTGCTCGTTTCAACGCAGGTTTGATCTGGGCGGGTTTGGTCACTCGCTCGCCGTAGCAGCCCAGGGATTCAGCCAGTTTGTCATAGCGGGCATCGCTCAAGTCCACGCCGCAATAGCGCTCCTGGTAAACCAGCTTCTGTCCGCCTTTGATCATGCCCCAGGCCTTATCGTTGGCAATGATGACGATAATAGGCAGTTTCTCACGCGCTGCCGTCTCCATCTCCATAGCGTTGAAGCCGAAGGAGCCGTCGCCGGTGATGCAGTAAACAGGGGCCTTGGGCCTGGCGAGCTTGGCCCCTATAGCATAGGGCAGGCCAGTGCCCAGATGTCCTGAATCGGCAGGCCAGAGGAAGGAACGCGGCTCATAAATTCGGTTCTGGTAGAAGGCCCAGACAGCCGTGTTGCCACCGTCCACCGCGCAGATAGCCTCCCGTGGAAAGAACTCGCGCACCTCGCGCATAAGGCGGAGAGGATGGATGGGCACATTACTAGAATGGGCCCCCTCCTTCCAGCCGTCCAACCAGATTTTTTGTGCCTGCCGGGCCTCTTTAAGCTGAGGTGCTTCCTTCCTGGGTTTGGTCTGCTTCTTTACTGCCTTGAGCAAGGCACGCAGGGTTGCCTTGGCATCTCCCACCAGGGCCAGGTCCACCGGACGGTTCAGGCCGATGTTCTGAGGCTCTATGTCGATTTGGATGAAGCGCTGTTTGCCTACCTCTCCCCAGAATGGCGGTCGCCCCCAGAAATCTATATCGCCGAGGCGGCTGCCTACCAGGAGCACTACATCCGCTGTAGTCTGCGCTGCTATCGCACCAAAACCCGAGGGAATCAGGCACAGGGGGTGGTCTTCAGGGATAACGCCGCGTGCTGAAAGGCTGGAAGTAACAGGGGCCGAGAGATACTCCGCCAGTTCTTTGAGCTCATCCCAGGCACCTGAACGTAGCACCCCGCCTCCAGGGTGAATTAGCGGCCAATCCGCCTTCGCCAACATCTCCGCTGCCTTTTGAATCAGGCGCTCGTCGGCTACAGGAGGCGTGGTCGCTCTGTAGCGCTCCGGGGGCAGCACAGGATATGCATCGGCATCTAGCTTGTCACAGAGAACATCGGAGGGCAGGTCGAGATAAACAGGGCCAGGGCGTCCTGAGACGGCTGCGCGAATCGCCATTTGTGCCAGGTGCGGCATTCTCCTTACATCGTTCACCAGAGCTTGCCACTTGGTGATGGGTGCCATCAGTGGCACCTGGTCGAGAGCCTGCATGGAACCGTGCTCAGGGTAGCAACGCCAAGTCTGATTCTGCGCCCCCAGCACGACCAAGGGGATAGAGTCAGCCCAGGCTGCATATACCCCGGGCACCAGGTCGGCTACTCCAGGGCCGACTGTGCCCAGACACACGCCGGGTTCTCCAGTTACTCGAGCCCAGGCGTCTGCCATATGGGCTGCTGCCTGTTCGTGGCGTGCTGTGATGAACCTCAGTCCTTTTTTCCGACCCAGGCGATAGATAGCATCGGTGATGGGATTACATTGATCGCCGGGGACACCGAACACGTAGCTTACCCGTTCCTCGATGAGACAACGCACCAGAGCTTCTGCACCACTTATTGTAGCCATTGTCCAATCCTCCCTTCCCTTTCTTGATTTCTTAGGGCTACCGCTGGGATTGAGTGCATTTAATTTTAATTGCAAATTGTGTCGTATAGAGATTTCCTTTTACGATACGTATAATAACACAGCAAGTCCATAGGTCAATAATGATGCGACAGCGAAGTAAGCACGGATGACCTAAAAGATAAGTGTTAACGTCAAGGGATTAACCCTATGATGAAATCGTATAAACAGAAGCAGGCATTACGACTAACTCTCTGAGGCAGCTCTGCACTCATCAGATGTAATAAGGAAAAAAATATTGACAAGGGTTGAAGAAAGTGATACATGTTATCGTGGCATTTCTATAAAGATGCTCCCACACAATATTAATATGTAACGTGCTTTCGCTCCTCGAGATAGGCATCCCTGTTTCGAGTCTCTGATTTGATAGTTTTAATATTCTAAGATTTCCAGGAGGAGTGACAGACCGCTCTTTGTCTCCTGATGACGCAAGATGAAAAACATACTCGCAGCGTTCCTTTTGACAGTGGTTTTGGCCCTGCTGCTTTCGGGGTGCACGCGTGCTGGGGATTGGGAGCTCTATCTTCAGGGGACATCGACCAGCAGTGGTTCCATTGGCTACGTAATTGAGGGCCAGACATTCCAGGTAGATGTAGCCCAAGGTGACACGGCCCGAGACATTGGCCCAAAGCTGGCTGTGCTAATTAAAGCCAGCGGACTGATAGTGGAGGCTGAGACTGATGCTGACCCGCCGCATTATCAGGACCAGCCCTACTATGCGTTCGTGGTAAGAAATCTGCGTCAAGGGCCGGTAGCTAGGACAGGCGTCCTAGGCATCTCTGTTGGCTTTAGAGGTCCCCTCCTGCCGAGCATTGAGAGTATTAAGCCGCAATAGCCCCCAGGGCTGTGAAGTGTCTTGAGGTTAAAATATTGCAGAAAGGGCCACTATAGGTTATAATATGCCAATCGAAAGCCTTAGCGGTGAATACCTACCCGCTTTCGCTGACTGGATGCAGTCCAACCCATAAGTCTCGATTTTATGCTCAGGATGCTATTATCATTACGACAGTCTCCATATAAAGGATTCGGGGAGACGGGCATCGCTCGGCTACCGGCAAGGGGCTAGAGAATAGGAGGTTTACAGAAATGATCAACGCATTAGTTCTGAAGGGCTTTCAACTATTCAAAGGTCTAGATGATAGTGAACTGGCAAAAATAGCGGAGCTTTGCAGTGAACGCGCCATGAGTCCGGGTGATGTTGTGATCACGGAAGGGAAAAGAGCAGGCAATCTGCGACTTTGCCGTAGTGGCAAAGTCGATATCTTAATGTGGGTTCGTGAGCCGTGGAATAAGCATGTCATGGTTCACCGGGCAGAGGCGGGAGAAATATTTGGGTGGTCTGCGTTGGTAGCCCCGTATACCTATACAGCCTCCGCTGAATGTGTGGAGGCTGGTGAGGAAATCCGTATAAATGGCTCGGCCTTGCTGGATCTATTTGAGCAAAATCCCCATATTGGATTCGTTGTCATCAGCAATCTTAGCAGCGAAATCAGTGCCAGGCTACATCAAATCAGGCAGAAGTTCAGCGTTGAATGGCTGTCCGCCGGCATACCGGAGGCCTCAGGCTCCAGCCAATGGGGTGAACCCAAGAGAAGATAAAAGATAACGGATGACAATAGTTATCCGTCCTTCAGGAACTCTGTGCAGCGAAGTCCCTGTCTAACTGTTCATGCACTGATACCTACATTGATATGTATGTGTCAGCTTTGTACTCTCCGAAGACCTTGCGCAGAACACCACAAACCTCTCCTAAAGTCGCATAACATCGCACTGCATCCAGAATAAATGGCATAAGGTTTTGTTTTTTCTTTGCAGCTTCGCCAAGACGCTCAAGCTTTTCAGAGACAGCCACGTTATCCCTCTCACGGCGCACTCTATTAAGTCGCTCCAGGTGTCTTCTTTCTCCATCGGAATCCATCTTTATCAATGGTATATTTAATGGTTCTTCAGATATGTAGTCATTAACCCCAACTAAGATACGCTCATTAGTCTCAATCTCTTTCTGATAGTAATAAGCTGCGGTTGCGATCTCTTTGCTAAAGAACCCTTTCTCAATTGCAGGTATAACCCCGCCTAAAGCATCGATTTTGCGGAAATACTCATAGACATTCTTCTCCATTTGATTTGTAAGAGCTTCGACAAAATAGCTTCCTCCCAGAGGGTCAATAGTGCTGGTTACCCCTGTTTCATGAGCAACGATTTGCTGCGTCAACAAAGCTATCGTAGCAGCTTCCTGGGAAGGGATTGCGTAGGCTTCGTCCATTGAGTTAGTATGCAGAGATTGTGTACCGCCAAGGACGGCAGCCAGGGCCTGAATGGCTACTCTGGCGATGTTAAGAAGAGGCCTTTGCGCCGTAAGCGTGCATCCAGCGGTTTGTGTGTGGAAGCGCATCCACAAAGCCCGTTCATTCTTCGCGCCGAAACGTTCTTTCATTTCCCTGGCCCAGATGCGGCGGGCGGCTCGAAACTTTGCGATCTCCTCAAAGAAATCATTGTGGACGTTAAAGAAGAAGCTGAGTCTTGGCACAAAATCATCGACTGCCAAACCTCTCTCCAAACCCGCTTTTACATAAGTCAACCCATTCGCCAGTGTGAAAGCCAGTTCCTGAACTGCGGTGGAGCCTGCTTCTCGAATATGATAGCCGCTTATACTAATTGTATTCCACGATGGTAAATTCTTAGTGCCGAACTCAAAAGTATCTACTATGAGCCTGAGCGAGGGCTCAGGGGGGAAGATGTAAGAATTCTGAGCTTGGTATTCCTTTAGGATATCATTCTGGATAGTACCTCCAAGTTTCTCCATGGGGATGCCACGCTTTTCGGCAGCTGCAATATACATCGCCCAAATTACAGAAGCTGGTCCATTTATGGTCATAGACGTCGTTATTTCATCTACCGGAATTCCATCAAACAAAATCTCCATATCAGCCATAGACGAAACAGCCACACCGCACTTTCCGAACTCTCCTAGCGCCTGCGGCATATCCGTGTCGTAGCCCATTATAGTAGCGTAATCGAAGGCGACACTCAGTCCTGTCTCACCATGCGCCAACAAATATTTGTATCTCTCATTGGATTCCTCAGCAGTACCCAGTCCCGAAAACATTCGCATTGTCCATAATTTTCCCCTGTATCCCGTGTTATGAACTCCTCTAATGTAGGGATACTCTCCGGGGGAACCCAGATCACGTAAATAATCGAGACTATCCAGGTCGCCGGGTGTATAAAGCGGCTCAACTTTAATACCTGAAAGAGTCTTGAAACTCTGTTGCCTTTGAGGGACTTCCGATACCTTTTTTAACCATTCGGCCCCCCGACGCTTGATCAGCTCTAATGCATCTCTGTCATACATGACCTGCCTCCTGACTGAAAAGACTATCTATACTCATGACATTATATAACAACCCCTAGTCTTTTTCTGTTGCGCTGTTTAATCTGTGGTCTGTTATCGCCGCTGCTGTGAAGCGGGCCAGACACATAATTATTATGCATACTTGAATTACGCCGAACTTGGCTTGTTTGTTGTCTTTAATGGCTCGCTGAAGACGGTAGCTGACTGGAAATCAGTTTTCGAAGGATATGGCGCTCACGGAGCACCTGGATTATAACGAATCTACTTAACCTTGAGCAATGTGAGAAATGTGATAAATTTTTAATCTTTAGTCTCTTGATTTTATGACTTCTTCATCATCAAATAACTATCATACCCTCATTACGTAGGAGGAGCGAAATATGGAAAAACAGGAAAATCATGCGGGTAATAGCAAGATGGCCCAGGCAAATGAACCAAACCAAGCGATCATTGATGAGTTGATCGGCAAGCTGGCTGGAAAAAGCGGCCGGGCGCGAGAGAATGTACGCCAGCGCCTAGTGGTCATAGGCAAGCCTGCTGTACCCGCTTTGATTGAAGCACTAAAGCAACGCGATAAGCTGATTCGTTGGGAAGCAGCCAAAACACTGGGAGAAATTCGCGACCCTATCGCAGCACCTGCGCTGGTGAAAGCCCTGCGAGACAGAGTTTTCGAAATCCGCTGGCTTGCCGCGGAAGGATTGATTGCCATAGGGCATGAGGCTTTGGTTCCTCTGCTAAATGAGTTAATCAAATACCCGGAATACCCTTGGCTTCAACAGGGAGCCCACCATGTACTCAGCCATTTCGCTACGAGCGATATTTACATCCCCCATCACGAATTCGTCCATCCAAAGCAAAACACCAGCCTTAAAGAATTGCTCCAACCTTTGGTATCTGCGTTAGAGGGAGTAGAGCCCTCACTAGAGGTGCCCCGGGCGGCATCAGAGGTCCTCGATGAGCTGACAAAGCCCAGCAAGGCGAAGCGCAATAAGTAGAGAGCATGTGATTCAGCCAGGTTCTCTGACTGCGTTTTGGGCTGACGCTGCATGTAGCTCAAGCCCTGCAATTTTCATATGCCAACAGAATTCACTGCTAAAGCCACAAACGAGGGGCAGCCCTACATTGTGAGGCTGCCCCTTTATGCTTTCTTACAGTTTAAGCTTCTCTATCGACTAGGGTGACGGGTTCGGCCAATTTTCAGGTCTACTGGCGTGCAGTACAATCGCCTCGGCCGGAGGTGGAGGCTGTATCTCAGGATTGCCAGTGGTAACTACTGTCACAAAACTTGCGTTCTTAAGTGTGTTGTCAGCAGTTATGTTGCCGGCCCCGGTCCCCGTGGGGCGATAAATGGTAACAGTGCTGTTGCCAACGGTAAACGTGTGGTATACGCCATGTACGTCTACAATCGTGATGTTCCCGGTACTGCTCCCACTCGGCGCGTTGAATTCATAGACCAAGCCTGTGCGGTGAGCGTGTAGTGGCTGCGTGCCCGGCATGGGGAGAACCATAAATTTCAGGACTTCCAGCGTCCCTGTGACGTTACCAGCCAGGAAAACCACCCTTTCACCTGCAAGTGCTGAAGTACTTCCCAGATTGCTTTCAAATGAAGTGAGATTGCCCCATTTGTTCATGACCCTAACGGTCTTATATTTAGCATTATTGTTCAGCATTACAGTTACATTCCCCTGCGCTGTAGCGATAGTCACGTTTCCATCATTCACCGCGGTAACATTCCCGAAGAAGCCCTGCTTGCCATGTGACACGGCGCTCTCCTTACCGGGTGGGGTGGAAGGCGGCCCTTTAGCGAAAACAGTACCAACGCTGCCCAGCATTAACGCTGCGGCCAATGCAATAATACAAATGCCTCTTAAACCTTTCATTTCTTTTCACCTCCTTTCCCTGGGATTTCTCTGTCTATTATATATAACGAAAAATCTGCCATTTGGTAATTCCCCAATCCACCCATTTTTTGGTTATTTGGTACTTATCTAATCCCACCGTTTTTAGGGGACGTAGACTATTGACACGGTGGCGGACACCTGATTACCCAGAGGGTCACTGGCGTCAACCTCAATGAAGTTTGGTCCCTCCTCAAGCGGCACCACTGTCTGGAAATTGCCATTCTGGTCAACATCCGCTATCACAATGCTGTCATCTACCGATACGCTCACCACTGCACCGGGGATAGTACTGCCAGTGACAGTAACGTTTGCGGTGCTAACAGTGCTTTCGTCCTGGGGGCTTGTCACTTTAAGGAAAAGCGTTGTTGATGTAGGTGTTGGCGTAGGAGTTGACGTGGAGGTAGGAGTAGGTGTCGGTGTCGGTGTTGCCTCTTTCTTGCAGCCAACAGCACCGGAGACAAGCACCAAGACTAGCAATGGGATCAATACGACGACTAACTTTTTCATCTTTCTCTCCTTTCTTAGACTCACTGATTCCTTATTTACACATCCCGATTTTCCATCATGTGAGCATTGAATATGTTAGAGATGTGTGGTACACAAAAGGTGCACTAACGCACTTATCAATAGCTATCATCGCAAAGCGGTAATGTAGAAATGGTACTAGAGATCGTCTTCCATCTGGTGCCAGGACATACAAGTCCCGGTTAGGAGAAAGTTACTCCCAGAGATCACCGCCTAGAAACTCCCTGAAGTACCTGACGCTGGAGGTGATCCAGTCGAGGGTCTTTGGGCTCCTGCCCTCGGCCTTGGCGCAGATACGATAAGCTGTCAGCGCCTAGGAAATGGCGGTCAACTCGAACTACCTACGCTGACAGCCTACACCTTGTTCCAGCAGCAGTCTACGACAAGAAGCGGCTATTTTGGCATAAGCAGGAACCTCAGTTAGCTTGGTGGAGCGGGAGACGGGACTCGAACCAGCGACAACCTGCTTGGAAGGTTGGCTAGAGACAAGCCAGCAGGTGCTTGGTGAACCGACCGCTTGCCTCCTTTCGGGTAGGAGTATAGCGTTTCATGTTTGCGCCTGTCAAGTCCAGTGCTAATAGCCTTGTCGTTTGAGTTGCCGAAGACTGGGGTTTGCCAGGGGCAAAGATGATGTATTTAATCATCAATTGCTTGGCATCTGCGCACCTAGTTTGATAGTAGGATCACGTTGTCGGGGTGTGGCAGAGCGGTTCAGGTCGGGGTCAGGCGAGTGTAGTGGTCATCTAGGATGAAAAGAGTCGGTAGGTCAGTCACGTCTACCTAGTACCAACATTGCACGAAGCAAGCTTCTGTTAAATATGCTCCACAAAAGGCACAAACGTGGCGGTTCAGTAACACCTATTCTGAGACAATTCGAATCATTGAAGCTTGAGGAACTAAGGGTTATCATATAGATAGAGGGTGCTGCGATCTGGTCATGCTGCCGCCCAGAGTTGATAGGTGAAATCACGTGAAAAGGAAGGTTGAGTCATGGAAAAAACAAACGTATTGATAATCGGGGGAAGTGCCTCAGGCGTTGTCGCTGCAACAATCGGGAAATCCTTCCACCCAGATAAAGACTTTCTACTTGTCCGAAATCAAAATAAGGTAGTTGTGCCTTGTGGGATTCCATATATCTTTGGCTCCTTGGAGAATAGCGGTCAGAACCTCATTGCTGAAGCAGTTCTAACCAATGCTGGTGTTAAGATTAAAATCGGCGAGGTAGTCTCCATTGATCAACAATCTAAGGTTTGTACTACCGCTGATGGCACAGAGATCGGCTTTGAAAAATTGATACTAGCACTTGGCTCTATTCCTTACATTCCTAAATGGATGAAGGGTGCAGATTTGAAGAACGTATTCACAATACCTAAAGACAAGGAATACATTGATCAGATTATTGCCACGCTCAAGTCACTGAAAAAGGTTGTGATTATCGGTGGTGGTTTCATCGGTGTGGAAGTAGGGGATGAGATAAATAAGGTCGGTAAACATGTAACTATTGTGGAAATACTACCTCACATACTTGAGGCAGCTTTTGACAAAGAGTTTGCGATGAGTGCAGAGGAAATCCTCAAATCAAGGGGTGTTGACGTCAGAACCGGTGATGGAGTCAAAGAACTGGTAGGAGATAAACAAGTCAGTGGGGTTCTCTTGAACAGTGGTAAGCAGCTTGAAGCCGATGCAGTTATTCTGGCAATGGGTTATCGTCCCAATACAACGCTTGCTGAGAAATCCGGGATAAAGCTCAATGAAATGGGCTTTATTAAGGTCAATGAGTACATGAGAACAGAGAATCCGGACATTCTTGCAGTAGGAGATTGTGCCGAAAAGAAGAGCTTTCTTACGGGAACCCATAAGAACGTCATGCTTGCTTCAACCGCTTGCGCGGAGGCCAGAATTGCTGCTCTGAACCTGTATAAACTGTCCGCAATAAAGATGTTCAGGGGAACTATTGCCATCTATAGCACTGTCATCGGCGATACTGCTTTCGGGGTAGCAGGAGTGACTGAGACTTTGGCAAAGGAGCGAGGGTTCAGCATAGTCACAGGCGCTTTTGAGGGTGTGGATAAGCATCCTGTAGCATTGAATGGTACACATAAGCAGCTTGTGAAACTGATCGTCGCCCGCGAATCGGGTGTGATCATTGGGGGGCAGGTTTTGGGTGGATCGAGTACGGGAGAATTAACGAATCTAATTGGATTCGCCATTGAAAACCGGATGACTGTGAACTCTATATTAACGGCTCAGATTGGGACTCACCCGTTGCTTACCGCACCACCGACGGCGTATCCACTGATTAAGGCGGCGGAGATTATTGAAAAGAGCCGCTGGATTAAATCTTAGTAGCGGCCAGTCTCGATTCAGTGTCCAGTATCGTTAACAGGCTTCATTAAACATGGTTTCAGCAAGGCATAACTCTGAATTTTGAGTCGGGCAAAGGCACAGGCTGACTAGGAGACATTTCTGAGACTGGACACTAGTTCCCTCTTGCCAGCTACCACTATGGTAAATCCGGCATCAACGGAAAAGCCATTTTGTGGAACCTCTAAATCTACAACTTCACCCGGCCTTTGAAATAATGTTGATGCTATGTTCCCTATGGCAAACCCCGCTGTCTTTAAGAATTCCGATAGCTCCTCGAAACTGTAGAAAGTGGCGTGTCTGTAAAAGCGGTGCCCTTCCTGCTTTTTCGAGAGGTAAAATTGCCCCCAAGGGCTATCTCGCAACACGAGACCGAGGACTAGCTTTCCGTCTGCCTCAAGTATGCGATTGGCCTCATACAGCACTGCCTGTGGAGAATCCACAAAACACAGGGTAACAATCAGAAAGACAGTGCCGAAACTCTCGTTCTTGAAGCATTCATTTTCACCACAAGCCAATAAAACGGATAAACCGCGCCTTCTCGCCATTGCTAGCATATTAGCCGATGAGTCAATACCTATCTCTATGCCGAGTGCTTGGGCGAAGCGACCGCTACCCACACCTACTTCGAGCCAGGGCTTGGATAGCAAAGGTAGAACCTTCTCGAAAGCACTGACCTCTATGGCAAAAATAAGCTTCCCTTGCTCATCAAACCATGCATCGTAAATCGAGGCCGATGAATCAAAGGCCATGCTTGCCCGGTCCAACTGTTGCGCCTCCCGACAAGCCAGGTTATGTGCCTTTTAAAGACAACTCGACTTCATTCCTGTTCTATTATGACCGCATGGTCTTCCCAGAAATCGATGCTCTTTATTTTGCCTCGAAGGCACTCTTCTTTACCTAAAAGGTTAGTTAATCGAAACCCCGTGTTTTCAGCTTCGATGTAGATTACATCACGCATCACTTCCTTTTTTTGACCGCTGCTACTCGAGTAGACGATTGCTGTACACATCGCCGCCTCCCTGTTCTTACCTCGACATTAGCCAATCTACGACCTCTTTGATTTCCTTGTCCCCGTTTGCCCTGGCAAGCTTATGTCCCAGTAGACACGCATCGAAAATATCGGTATGATAATGGAGAGTGCCAATAACCTGGACACTTCTCTTGCTCAATTCGTCCCCCAGCCTACGACTCACATCGTCCGAACTGACCTTGTTCAGTATAGCTGCAATTTTTTTCACGCCGGCCTCAGCAGACAAGCCCTTTATTTTTGCAGCCAACTCTATGGATTCAAGGGATGGCTCCACGACTACTAGCACGCTGTCTATACTTGTCTCTATACCCCTGCCGAAATGCTCAACTCCGGCTTCCATGTCAACAACTACTACCTCGTTTTTCTCTAGGCGCAGTTTTCGAAGGAACTCACGACTCAAGACCCCCATGGGGCAGGCACAACCCTCAAGTGATTGCAATATTTTGCCTATGCTCACTAGCTTCAAATTGCCATCGCCCATAATGTATGGAGGGGTTATATCCTTAATCTGGATTTTGTCCTGCGTCAGCACATCCATCTTGCTCTCAGTTTCCCCCGACGAGAACCTGACTGCCATCCTTTCTTTGAGTCCTTTCTTTCCCCCCACAAGTTCCATAAGGGGTACCGGTGGATTTTCAAATCCAAGGAGACGGAAAAGTCCCGAATTTGACTCATCTGAATCAACGACGAGGACATGATAACCATTCTCTGCAAGCTCATTTGCCAGAAGGGTAACTACAGTACTCTTTCCACTCCCACCTTTCCCGCAAACGGATATTTTCATGTCACTTTCCTCCACTTTTTTCATAAGTAATCATGCAACGAATACAATATCTGCTTCACTATTGGCAGCGGCAGCTCAGAAAATGAGTCAGACGCCCTTTACCTGCGTATCATCCCTTGAAAGACGAAAGCATTCCACTATTCCAGACACATGTACAGAATTGCCACGCATTTCTAGGCGCTGCCGAGCTTCTCCAAGAGTTAGTCCCTAGTGGCCTGGAACTTGCTCCTTGACCATTCCTAACATCCAGGTTTTTCCCACCGCGGCTACCCTTTTAGGCATCAACTCTCCTCCGACTGCTGCCTCGCTCTCTCAAGCTCCTCCTCCAACTCCTCCAGTTCCTGGAGCATAGCTGGTGGGATTGAGTGGGGCGGTATCCGTCGCCTGAGTTCTGCTATCCTTTTTTCAAGCTCATCGACCCTTTGCGTGTTCATCTAGACCTCACCAGACCTACCGCGCCTGGAGCAGTGACTCGACCTTGGGTCGAATCATCGCCTCGGGGACTGCGCCGAGGCTCTCATCCACTTTCTGAGCGCCTTTGAAAAATAGCACGGTCGGGATGCTCATGATACCGTACTTCATGGATATCTGTGGATTCTCATCAACATTTATTTTGCAGAATTTAACTTTACCTGCGTAAGCGTCTGCCAGCTTTTCAATCACTGGCCCAAGCATATGGCAGGGACCACACCATGGCGCCCAGAAGTCCACGACTACTGGCATGGCCGATTTGATAACCTCATTTTCAAAGCTCTGATCTTTGATCTCTAGTACCATATATTTCTCCTCACTATTTTATTCCCTGTGTTTCCCAGGGTATAATTACATCTAGCTGCTGATAGAATAACTTCATCTTTCCGGTGAAAATGTTACATCTTCGCTATATCGATTGCCTTCAAGGGACAGGCACGGACACAGTCCCCGCAACCCCGGCAAACAAAAGGACTTGTCATAGGTACTTCATAGATTTCCTCTTGCTTAAGCAGCTTATAGCGGCAAGCTTGGGTTGCTTCACAAATACCGTTTTCACACCTATCCGGGTGGCATTTATTGTAATCCACTAAGGCTATCTTGCTAGGCATGTTCTTCTTTTTTCTTTTCTTTAGCACAGTCCGAACAATGGCCTTCAAGATATACTTCGGCTTTAGTCACTATGAAGCCATGTTCAAACTTCACCTTGTCAACCATCTCACTCAGGGGACAATCAAAATCAATGACCTTCCCACATCTACTGCACACCAGATGCTGGTGCTGAGGGGAATGCTTGATTTCATAGTAACAGCGTGCCTGCCCCAGCCTTTTCTCATCGACGAGTCCTAATCGTTTAAATAGGTTAAGACTCCGGTAAACCGTGGCAGTGCTTATGGACTTATCTTTGCTGGCAGCACGCCTGAACAATTCTTTGGCATCAATATGTCCATTGGCCTCACGAATAAGCCCTAATAGCAGATGGCGTTGCTTGGTTTGTGGATGGCCCTGCATTTCTTTGGAATAGTTGCGACTGATTCTCATTCTCACTAATTCATAATAACACCCGATTACTAATTCTGTCAATAGGGATAGCCGTATTTGGGTAAAGATTCCTTAGAGTATTGCTTAACTAAATAGTATGTTGTGACGACCCCTGCTCCTTGGCGATGCGCAAGTGTTAGACCCAATATAACTGGTAGGTGAAATCTGGTTTTGTTCCTCAGCCTATAAAGCATTTCTGAGCATTTGCAGAATGGTATCCATTTTCCGGCTATGGGCGTCGACCAAACTGCTGAAGGTTTCTACTGCTTGTCTTGCTCGTTTTGTCTTGACCAGTAAATCTGCTGATGACAGTTGGCTTCGGTCGGTATCCTCCAGTGCAGCTTTAACCCTTTCAAACTGCTTCGTAATCTCGCTGCATTCTTTGTTTATCGCGTTCATCAAAACGTCACCTATAAGTGGTTTCAATAGTAGGCTCTCTCGCTGGTGGTGGTCTTGAAGTCCTTCTCGAAGGTACTGTAGAGTTTGTCTTAGACTGAATTGCCTGTCGGCAATAATCTTGCACTGCTCTGAATTAAATTCATCTGAACACTGAGATGACACCAGCACCAAATCGTCGATGCTCTTCTTTGCCTCCACTACATAGTGCCTTATCGCCTCATGCACTTTAGATAGTTCCTCGATTGTTCGTATAGTCTCAAACACATTATCACCTCTCTTGCAGATTCCTATCAGTGTTCCTCATGGACAAACATAGCCACGTATTTTATTGTACTTTATCTCTTATCTGAATCACATGTTTTACCTGATACAATTACCGTGAAACCCGCATCAACAGAGAATCCAATAACCCGAAGGGCAGGGTTCCACGGGCTATGCCCGTGGGGGAATGCGTGTTCGCCCGAAGGGCGTCAAGCGAAGCTTGTTTATGAGAAGTGCCACGGGCTTTGCCCGTGGGTATCTACTATTAGTAGTGAACACCTTTTCTTGATGCTTGTGGAACACATAAACTTGGCATTTCTTGCCAGTACCAAAATTCTTCAGAATGAACTTTGGCACGTAGTGCTGAATTTTGGCTTGGTTACTGCTGCCCACCTGCACCCCGTAAAAAGCATATACCAGACTATCACACGGAGTCAATTCGTTTAGCTGTTTATTTGTTTCCCGCCGGTCTAATAGGGGCGTTCAATTGAACGCCCCTACTGATTGCTAAAGGCTGACCGCTTACCGAGTCTGAGGCGCCTTCCTCAGATACACCACCAGGCTTTTGGGGAAAAAGTTGTCTAAGAAGCTTTCCGAACGTTGGAAAAAGCGGTTCCTGTGCCGGTTGCTGTCCATCTCCCAGACCAGAAACTTGTGATAGATTGCAGGCACCAGCGCCTTCTCGTTCCTCACTCCGAATAAACACCGCAGCAGCCAGTACACGGAGTGATAAGCGTGTTTGTGCCGCACAGCGTAAACCTTGAAGTTGTTGCGCTCCAGCAGGTCAATGAGCTTGTTTGCGTGATATATCCTGATATGCCCGCCGGGATTAGTGTGATAGGCTTCGGACAATGCCCAGAAGATAGTCTCCGGAAACCAGGTAGGCACGCTGACAGCCAGCTCTCCATCATCCTTCAATACTCTCAGCAGCTCCTGGACACCTTGCTCATCGTCTATTACGTGCTCCAGCACCTCTGAACAAACAATCTTATCGAAGCCGCCATCCTTAAAAGGCAGCCTCATGGTGTTCCCCAGGATTATATTCCAGTTGCCTTTAGCCAGGTCATCTTTCTCCATCTCCTGGAACATGTACTTCGCCTTGAGCAAAGACTCCAGGTCGATGTCCATAGAGTATACGTGACAATGATCGAGGCTGCACACATGCCAGCTATGCCTCCCCGCCCCACACCCCACATCCAATACCCGCTCCCCGCTTTCTACGGTAAAAAGTTTGAAATCTACAGTGAGCAACTAGGCAACCTCCTTGTAGATTTCCAGAGTCTTCTTCGCCGCATCCTCCCAGCTAAAAGCCTCCTCTATCCTTTTCCTCGCCGCTTGCCCCAGACTCTGCCTCAACGGTTTGTCTGCAAGGAGACGCTTTATCGCCTCTGCCAGGGCAACAGAGTCTTCCGGCGGCACCAGCATCCCCGCACTGCCATTGCCCACAACCTCCGGCAAAGCCCCCGCTTTGGTGGCTATAACAGGCGTGCCGCAGGACATGGCCTCTGCGCAGGGAAGCCCGAATCCCTCGTACAGTGAAGCTGTAACCGCCACCTCTGCCGTGGAATAACGCCTGACCAGCTCTTCGGTGTTGAGACGGCCGGTAAAGGTTACCCTGTCTTCGAGCCCCAGCTCTCGTACCAGCCTGGGAGCATACTTGGTGTGCTCGCCTATCCTATCCACAATAGTCAGCTTAACATCTGTATCGTCTTTCAGCATCTGTATCGCCTTCAATAAATAGATGACGCCCTTTTTCCTGTCCTCGGTATTGGCCACCATGATGATTCTATTAGGTTCCCGCTCCACATGATCGACTTTCTTGAAGACATCGGTATCGATGCCGTTATGCACTACTCTCACCTTAGATTCGGGTACATGGAAGATGCGAACAACGTCGTCCGCCGAGCTCTTTGATACCGTTATCACGCGGTCCATTCTCTTGCTCACGACACCCTGCATGATACTGAAAGAATAGAAAATAATGCGCTTGAATTTACTCGCGAACCTCCTGGCCTGGGCCAAGTCTGCCTTCATATCGATGGGGATAGGGTGATGTATCGTGGCTACCACCGGTACCCCCAGGCTCTTCATCATGAGCAAGCCGAAGCCAAGGGTTTGATTGTCATGGACGACATCGAACTTCACGCTGGGGTTCAGTTCCCGCAGCTTCAGATATGCCCTCACGCTGAAGGTAAATATCTCGGGGAACATCCCCACGTGCTTTGCCGCAACCTCATAGAAGTTGATGGGGTCAAGCATCCTTAAGGGGTCTTTCAAGGAAGACAATGCCTGCGTCTCGTACAGATTCAGGCCGTCAAGCTCGTGCAGCTTTACTCCGTCTGGAACCGAAGGGTAAGGAGGCCCGGCCATCACGTGGACTTCGTGCCCCAACCGGTGGAGCGCCTTGGCCAGGTAGTAGACGTAGATGCCTTGGCCGCCGCAATACATATTGCCCCTGTAGGTTAAGAGGCATATCCTCATTCTTCACGCCACCGTATCGCTTAAATCTGCCCGGAGCTGCAAAAAGGCCCCTTCCTGCTACGCAGGCAGGGGCCAAAATGAATTCCAAAATGCCGCCATGACGTTCAACATTATACCAGAAAGCCCCAACATAGTGAAATGTAGCGTCGCCACGCGAGGGGCGACAGATTTTCTTCGTGATAGGAGTCACGATGCTACGTAAAGCTCAAAATTTTGAGCCTCCATCGCCCCGCGACATCTTCCTCTTGACAGTATAAGAACTAATGTCCTATTATTGCAGCATATTAATAAATCGGGGGTTCTATGCCCGGAACCACCGACCATTTAGAGCCACGCTTGAGGCTGATTGCCGGCTGGCTCGGTAAAGTTTTGACTTTACTGATAAACTGAATAAGCGGGGTTGCGTCGCGGGAATCGTTTTGGGGAATTCGCTCCTCAACATAGGGGCGTTTTTTACTCGGGCAGTCCCCAAGCGTTCAGACGAAGCTGAATGCAGCCTGCGTAATCCGGCGAGCAGGGGCCCAGAAAATTTTGAAATGCCAAAATTCGAATCCCGGGCTGTGCTGTGCCCAATCGAGCTTGACATCTCCTCTCACAACCACTAGCATTCTATAACTGTAACCGTACTAATATCAAAGAGGTGATAAGATGCCAGGACAGCTAGACGGTAGGGTAGCTTTAGTAACAGGTGCCGCTTCCGGTATCGGGCGGGCCATTGCTCTCCGCTTTGCCCGGGAAGGAGCAAAAGTAGCCGCCGTGGATATCAACCTGGATGGAGCCAAAAAGGTCGCCAGGGGAATTAAGGGGCTCAAGAGCAAAGCCATAGCCATCAAGTGCGATGTGTCCAGGGAAAAACAGGTGGAGCAGGCGGTCAAGCAGACACAAGAACAACTGGGCAACATCGGTATTTTAGTTAATAACGCCGGCTTCGCCGGTGGCTGTTTCATTGCCGACCTGGCAACAGAAGAATGGCGCAGAATGTTCGCAGTCCACTGCGATGGCATGTTCTTCTTTTCCAGAGCAGCAATCAAATGTATGGAAAAGGGAGACCGCATAATAAATATTTCATCGATGGATGGGATCCAGGGCCAGGTCTTCAGCACACACTATGCTGCCGCTAAGGGGGCAGTGATCGCTTTCACCACATCGCTGGCACTAGAGCTGGCACCGAGAGGGATAACAGTCAACTCCATAGCACCCGGAGTCATCAGAACATCAATGGGTGAGATGCTAGTGGAAGTTGCGCCATCCGACTTTACGAATGAGATACCGGCACTGAGATGGGGCAAGCCTGAGGACATAGCTGAAACAGCGCTATTTCTGGCATCTCCAGGTGCCAGCTATGTAACGGGGCAGACAATCCTGGTGGACGGGGGAATAACCCTCGCTAATCCGGTAAACCGCTTCACGGCAAAGCTGATGGGATTGCCTTAAGCCGCAACAAGAAGCTCCTTCAATAACTACAATGACACTCACTACTTAGACTATATCGCCTGGCAACGATGAGCTCCAACCAGCCTTTGCTATCCGCCCTTATGTAAGGTATACTTCTACTACACTTCGCGATGGAGAGTCTGAATGAAAGCCTTGATTCTAGCAGGGGGCAAAGGTACAAGGCTTAAGCCTATCACCCACACCATACCCAAGCAGCTGCTTCCTGTTGCCAACAAACCAATCATGTTCTATGTATTGGACCAGATTAGGGAGGCAGGCATTACAGATATCGGTATCATTATCTCTCCGGAAACCGGTGCCTATATCAGAGAAGCAGTTGGCGACGGCTCACGGTGGGATAGCAACATTACCTATATTCCGCAGGCCGAGCCTAAGGGCCTGGCCCATGCCGTAAAGACTGCGCGTCCTTTCCTGGGCGACTCTACATTCCTCATGTTCCTTGGTGATAACCTCATTGAGGGTGGGGTAAAGAGCTTTGTCAAGGAATTCGGAAGCCACTCACCGGATGCCCTGGTACTGCTCAAGGAAGTCCCGGATCCGAGCCTTTTTGGGGTCGCCGAGCTCAATGGTAAGGGAGAGGTAGTCCACCTCGTGGAGAAGCCGAAAGAGCCTAAAACTAATCTGGCTCTGGTGGGGATTTATCTTTTTACCCCCCTGATTCATAAAGCCATAGCGAAAATCAAACCATCCTGGCGCGGAGAATTGGAGATAACCGACGCCATTCAGAAACTCCTGGATATGGGTAAGAAAGTCAGAAGCCACATCCTGACAGGATGGTGGCTCGATACCGGAAAGAAGGACGATCTGCTGGAAGCGAATCGAGTCGTTCTCGACAGCTTACTCAAACGCGATGTAAAGGGAGAAATTGACTCTAAAAGCAAAGTAGTAGGCAGGGTGCAAATCGAAGCAGGCGCCAAGGTGGAAAACAGCACAGTTAGAGGCCCTGTATCGATTGCTACGGGGTGTCAGGTCAGGAACTCATTTATTGGTCCTTTCACCAGCATAGGAGCAGGTACAGTGATAGAGGATTCCTCTATAGGGCACTCCGTTATACTAGAAAACAGCCGAATTTATCGTATAGAGCGCCTGGAAGATAGCCTCATCGGAACGCGTGTTGAACTCAGGAGGGCTGACGAAAGATTCAACGCAGTGAAAATCTTCGTAGGCTGTGATTCCAGCCTGGAGTTATAGGAGGGCAAAATGGAGTACATATCCGGGGTTAAGGTACGGAGACTCCGACTCATACCCGATGACCGGGGATGGCTCATGGAATTGCTTCGCATGGATTGGGAGGAGTTCGAGAAATTCGGACAGGCATATGCTACCACATGTTACCCGGGTGTGGTCAAGGCCTGGCACTACCATAAGCTCCAGACCGACCACTTTACCTGCGTCAGCGGTCTGGCAAAGCTAGCTCTATATGACCCCCGAGATGGCTCTCCGACAAAGGGCATGGTAAATGAATTTTACCTCGGCAACCTGAATCCAATCTTGGTCAAGATACCGCGCAACGTCTATCACGGCTTCACTGCTGCAGGTAATGAGATGGCTATAATCGTCAACTTCCCCACCAACCTTTACAACTACGAAAAGCCTGATGAGTATCGCTTACCCTACGATGATCCCTCTATACCCTATAAATGGGCGGTAAAGATGGGTTGAAGGTGCTTAAAGCCGGCTCTGCTTAGAAGGTAGTTGCCCAATTCATTGGGCTATCGAGCCTGATAAATCAGGCAACTACGGAATCAACAAGTTGTGCTCCCTTTACCACTGACGATTTATAATTTCAGAGAGCGTGAAACACTCCTTGGTTATTCTTGATAATGGGGGGCCAGGCAGCGGAGCTTGAAATAGATATGAAGCGAGAAGGCAATCCATCTAAGGCTTTATTTTGAGGTGGGATTCCACCGCAGTAACACCTGGTGTGTTATGTACAAAAGCCTTGAGTCTATCGGCATCTTGCAGACTGTCGACAGTCCCCGAAATATGAATGATGCCTGCATCTGCCTTGATCTCAATGTCATGATCGGAGATGTGGCCATCGAGCGCTATCTTGGCGCGGATATCTGAGGCAAAAACCAGGTCGTTCATCTTTTTCTGCGACTCAGGGGTTATTCGAAATTCATCAAGACCAGCCATAGTGTCGACCACCTTACAGGCAGCAGCCAGGCTGATCTGCTGCAAGTTGATCACAATGTCATAACCTTGAGGGTCATTTCTATCGGCATGATACACTGCTTTGACCCAATCGTCTCTGCTTTTATCCACCTCTTTGATGTACGTAAAAGCCTGCTCCCGATTAAATTTGTTGCGCTCCATAGCAGCCTTGATGCGGTATTCCATATCGGCGATTACCTTAACCTTGATCAAATTAGGGGCATCCTGAAGCAACAGGTGCCCTGCTAATCCGGAGTAGAGCACCCCCTCTTGCGCTGCCATCTTACACAGCACAGCGCGCACAAAAGCGACGTAATGGATCTTCCTGATGCGAAGGCCCACGCGTTCCAAGAGATCAGGCTTTGTCATAAGGGCATTATCCAGTGTTTCCTGAGGTATGCTGAATTGCCTGGCAGCCTCTGCCAGGAGCTCTTCTCTGGTAATACAATGGTATCCTATTTCTTTGGCGACGCAATCAGCTATGGCCTGACCGCCGCTGAATGTTCCTCTGGATATGGTAATGATTGCCATCGTGTTCTACCCCTATCCCACTCCACCTGCTCCGACCATGAGCGACCAAATGACAATAATGGCGAATTCGATTGTCAAAATCGCGAATACAACCTTGTATCTCCTTAGCGCTTTCGGTAGAGTTAGTGCTATGCTGAAAAACGGCACCAGCGCTAGAAATCCGACACACAGCATACATAATGCATCTGAAAAAGACCAGTGGCTCATGAACCAGCCAACCCCTCCGATGTTGGCCCCTGTGGTGACACTCCAGAACTCGGCAGACGGTTTGTTCCAGTTTTGAGTCACTGTTTTGAGACTATCAAGGTCATGGATTCCGGAGAAGTACAAAATCCCTATTAGTACAAAGATTGCCAGCCCTATAAGTGTCAAGACCTCCATCGTTTTAGCGAACCTGAGGTTAGCCGGATCCACGTAGGTTTTTTGTTCTGCGTTCACTCTATCCTCCTTTAAAAGATTTTCAGTCCAGAGATGCCTTTTTGGATATCGACCACTGCGGCGATCAGCATAATCGCCATCACCAGATACCTCACGTTCTGTGGTTTGGTCCTGGTGGCTATCTTGGTCCCGATCCTCGCCCCAATGGCAGTCCCCAGAATACACGGGATGATGATCAACGGCAGCAGGGCACCATTCGCAAGGTACACCCATGAGGCAGAGGCATCGTTCACGGAAATAATGAGCATGCTGGTAGAAGTAGCCACTTTGATGGGAACACCCAGAACCAGATTCAGTAGAGGAACGTTGGCCCATCCAGCTCCCATTCCGAACATTCCAGCAAGTAGCCCTATCAGAATGAAGGCAGGTATAGCCACCGGCATTCTGCTCGTCCGGTACTCTATTGTCTCATCCAGATATCGGTCATAGAACTGGCCACTGATATTGAGCGCCTGAGATATGAAATCGGGCTTTCTTTCCGGAGGGTTTTCCAGCCTTTTGGAGAACAGGTAAACGGCAAAAATCATAAACAATACAACTCCCAGTGCTATTTCCACGTAATCTTTACCTGACGGTAAATTATTTGTGATCCAGAGTCCTAATATGCCCCCCGCTACCGAGGCAATCATGGAAACAATGACGATGGGCGCCATTACCTTGATATTGGCCAAACCTTCCTTGAGGAATTGGGGAGCAGATGAAAGGGCACTGAGCAGGGCCATAATCAGCCCTGTGCCTCGAATAAAATCCAGATTGATAGGAAATAGGGCGGTAGCCAGAGGGACGAACAAGACGCCTCCTCCCACCCCGGAAATCGGGGCTAGTATACCGATGACGAATGTAAAGAAGAACAGGCAGATGGGCCAGACAAACCATGGGAAATCCAACTACCCTCTTCCTTCCAAATCGGTCAACCTATAAACATGGTCGCTTTGCATCATTTTCAGGTGATTTAATATGTCTATGATAGGCTCCGACTAATGAGACAACTTGGAGACAACCTGCGTCACACCCGGCGCTTGTCTGGCAAGGGCTATGATTTTCTCTGCATCAAGCGAGGAAGATACCTCGCCGTTCAAGTTGACGATACTGCCGTCAGCCGTGATGTCGACCTTTCCGTTTTTGATGCCCTCCTCAGTCATGATCCGTGCTTTGATATCGGCGGCGATCCACAGGTCATGGCGGGCTTTGATCGACTCTGGGGTATCCTTGAATTGCTGCGACTCCGCACTCATACAGATGATGGCGCATGCCGCAGGCATGCTCAGACGATGGAGATTGATGACGAGATCGTATAACTGCAGGTCAAACCAATCCACATTGTAGAGAAGCTTGGTCCATTTCACTCTGCTGGCATCCACTTTTTTGATGAATTGTATCGCTTGATCTCTATCAAATCGATTGCATTCCATGGCATTTCTTATTCTGAATTCCATATCCGCGATCACCCTGACTCGCATCACGCCCGCAACTCCTTTGAGTAGCAGATGACCTGCCAGGCCGTGATAAACAAGATTGCCATCTTTGGCAAACCTGAGCAGCTCCGCGGTGATACACTCCAAATAACGAGCCCTCTCGCGATTCACGTTTTCAAGAATCCCTGGCTTCGTAGAAATTGCATGGGATAGCTGGTCGATCGATACGCCATATTCCTGTGCCGCTTCTTGAAGTACTTCCTGAGAGATGCATTGATAACCCAGCTTTTCAGCTACACATTCTGCCAGTTGCTTTCCCCCGCTGAAGGTCCCTCTGGAGATCGTGATGACAGCCATATCATCCTCCCTGCAAAATAAGTACGGTCATAGCTAATGCTATATAATCAATATATAACTTCGTACTTATGCATCACATCCGCTATCGAATGTAATCTGATAAGCGTGCATTCACATTTGAAATACGCATCTATTCTATGTGTAGTATGGCGTATATAATACGCATAAATGGAAGATATGCTGCCGTCGAATACAGTAGACAGAGACGCTCTTCGGTGGTAATATGAACGTATCCTTCATGCGAGATGTCGTTGTTATACGATTACGTCAGTAGCTAACTGTTAAGGGATAATGTCAGTCATGAGAGGACTGACATTGACACAGCAAGAGCAAGGGAGACTACAGACATTGAACCTGGTATTGGAGG